>JBPCIY010000098.1:0-10360 GCA_051005855.1 Solirubrobacteraceae bacterium
CCCAACCAGGTGGTCACGATCAACCTGGCCAACGGCAAGCTCAAGCCCTTCGTGCAGAACCTCCAGACCGCCAAGGGCCTGGTCTACCTCGACCAGGCCGGCGCCGAGCCGGTGTTGTCGCTCGGCCGTCGAGCGCCGGCGGGGCCTCAGCCGCCGCGGGCGTCGGCACCGAGGCTGGCAGCGGCTCGGGCGCAGGCCCCTCCCGGGCCGGCCCGGCGCCGGCCAAGACCTCCAGCGACAGCGGCGACACCGTGGCGACGGTGCTGGCGATCGTCGCGTTGGTGCTGGCCCTGGGCCTGGGCGCCCTGGTGATGATGCGTCGCCGGCCGCTGACCTCCTGAGACGGCCTCGCGCCTCAGCCGCGAAGCGCCGGGGCAGCGAGCAGCCCGCCGAAGTCCGCGAGCAGAGCCTCGGCCTCGGGCTCGATCCGGCGGTGGGTCGGGCGCAGGGTGCATGGTCCGTTGACCGTGTGGATCGCGTCCCGGCGGCGGTCCTCCTCGAAGGCATGCGTAGACCCCTCGCCGTGCGGTAGCTGAGTCCCGGTATGCGGGCCTTAGTTTCATCCCGTCCAGGATCGCACGCGACCGCGTGACGTTGGCACTGCAAACGTGACTAAGTGCGACGGTGGCGACGGCGGCTACGCCGTCGGAGCGCGAGCAGCACGAGAGCCCCCGCGGCCGCCCAGGCGCCGCGAGATGAGGCGCTTTTGCCGGACTTGCCGGAGCGCAGGCCCAAACCGGCGCGAGGCGCCGGAAGGGCGAACTCCTCGGCCGCCAATACATCGTGGGCCTCGACGATCCCCGAGGGGTCCTCGGGGAGCCGGACCGGACCGTGGTGCAGGACCGGATCGGAGGCGGGCACGCCGAACTCCTCGGCGGCGAGCACGTCGTGCGCGGACTCGTCGCTGGCGGGGGTCTTGGGATAGGCCATCGAGGAGACGATGATCCCAGATCCCGCGATCGGGCGGCGACTTGGAATTGCCACCACACGAGGGGGCCTTGATAATCTTAGTGGCCAGGACTGAGATCGTGGCTTGGTTCCGTCGGCGCTGGTGGTACCATGTACTTATTCGCCGTAAGCAACTACCGAAAGTGAAGACTTGATGAGTCGCCTTCTTTTAGTCCCGCTCGACGACGTCGTCGTCTTCCCGGGCATGTCGCTCACGCTGGCCATCGAGACCGGCGATGAGGAACGTGTACTGCTGGTGCCCCGCCACGAGCAGGAATTTGCCGCCGTCGGCACGGTCGCGGAGATCACCGATCGCGTCCGCCTCCCCGGTGGCGCAAAAGCCGTTGCCCTCCAGGGTCTGCACCGCGGTGTCGCCGGAGCCGCCCAGACGCTCCCCGACGGGCGGCTCTACGTCGACGTCGAGGACTCGGTCGACGCGATCCCGGTGGACGGCAAGACCCGCAACCTCGAGCGCGAGTACCGCGCCGTGGTCGAGGAGATCCTCGAGCTGCGCGGCGACGAAGGTCGCGTATCGGCCTTTTTGCGCTCGATCTCCGAGCCCGGCAACCTCGCCGACACCTCCGGCTACTCGCCCGACCTCACCTACGAGCAGAAGGTCAACCTGCTGCAGACGCTCGATGTGACCGAGCGCCTCGAGCTCGCCCTGGGCTATCAGCGCGAGCGCCTGGCCGAGCTCCAGGTCCGCAAGCGGATCCGCGAGGACGTCGAGTCCGGAGCCGACAAGCAGCAGCGCGACTACTTCCTGCGCAAGCAGATGGAGTCGATCCGCAAGGAGCTCAACGAGGACGACGCCTCCGTGGTCGAGGAGTACCGGACCAAGATCGAAGAGGCTGGGATGCCCGAGCACGCCCGCGAACAGGCCGAGAAGGAGCTGGGCCGCCTGGAGAAGATGGGCGAGCAGAGCGCCGAGTCGAGCATGATCCGCGGCTATCTGGACTGGCTGATCGCCGTCCCGTGGAGCGAGAACTCCGAGGAGAAGCTCGACCCGGTCCACGCCCGCACGATCCTCGACGAGGACCACGCCGGGCTGGAGGACGTCAAGGACCGGATCGTCGAGTACATCGCGGTCAAGAAGCTGCGCGTCGACCGCGGCATCGACGAGGACAAGCGCTCCGGCGCGATCCTGACCCTGATCGGCCCCCCGGGCACCGGCAAGACCTCGATCGGGGAGTCGATCGCCCGCGCTACCGGCCGCAAGTTCGTGCGCATGTCCCTCGGCGGCGTAAGGGACGAGGCCGAGATCCGCGGTCACCGCCGGACCTACATCGGCGCGCTCCCCGGCCGGCTCGTGAGAGCCCTTCGGGACGCGGGCACGATGAACCCGGTGATCATGCTCGACGAGGTCGACAAGGTTGGCGCCGACTGGCGCGGTGACCCGTCGGCGGCGCTGCTCGAGGTCCTGGACCCCGCGCAGAACCACTCGTTCCGCGATCACTACCTCGACCTCGAGCTCGATCTGAGCGGGGTCATGTTCATCGCCACCGCCAACGTGGCCGACACCATCCCCGGGCCACTGCTCGACCGCATGGAGGTGATCCGCTTTGACGGCTACACGACCTCCGAGAAGGTCGCCATCGCGCGGGGATACCTGTGGCCACGCCAGCTGGAGCGCAACGGCCTGCGGTCCGAGGAGGTGGAGGTCTCCGACGAGCTCCTGCAGACGGTGACCACCGAGTACACGCGCGAAGCCGGCGTTCGCCAGCTCGAGCGTGACCTCGGGACGGTGCTGCGCAAGACTGCCACCAAGATCGCCTCGGATGAGAACGCCACCCCGGTGGTGCTCGACATCGAGCAGGTGCGGGACGCCCTCGGGCGCCAGCGCCACTTCCAGGAGTCGGCGATCCGCACCGCGGTGCCCGGCGTGGCGACCGGATTGGCGGTCACCGGAGCCGGCGGCGACGTGCTGTTCGTCGAGGCGACGGCGATGCCCGGGGGCACCGCGGGCGCAGCCCGTGGTCCGGGGCTGACCCTGACCGGTCAGCTGGGTGACGTGATGAAGGAGTCGGCGCAGATCGCCCTCTCCTACGTCCGCGGCCACACGCACGAGCTGAACATCGATCCCACCCAGTTCGAGGACCGCTCCTTCCACGTCCACGTACCGGCCGGGGCGATCCCCAAGGACGGCCCCAGCGCGGGCGTGACGATGGTGACGGCGCTGACCTCACTGCTCAGCCAGCGGCCGGTCAAGCACACCGTCGGCATGACCGGCGAGGTCACGCTCCAGGGTCGGGTGCTCCCGATCGGCGGCGTCAAGCAGAAGGTGCTGGCCTCCCACGCGGCCGGGCTGACCGATGTCGTGCTCCCGGAGCGCAACCGCGGTGACCTCGATGACGTCCCCGAGGAGGTTCGTGAGGCGATGAACTTCCACTTTGCGATGACGATCGACGAAGTGCTCAACGTCGCGCTCGAGACCGCCCCGGTCCAGTCCGCCACCGCTTAGCCCGAGCGGCCTATCTGCCTCGAGCCGGCCGTCCGATTGGGCGGCCGGCTTTTTGGGCGCCCGCGAGCGGGTAGTAGGTTGGTCATATGACCACGATCACCCCTTCCCAAGAACAGCAAGCCGTCGACCAGGTCCCCAAGCAGCTGTACATCGCCGGCGAGTGGCGGGACGGAGCCAAGGGCACCCTGACCGTCGAGGACCCGTCCACGGCCGAGCCGCTGTGCGATGTCGCCGATGCCTCGGTCGACGACGCCAAGGCGGCGCTCGACGCCGCCGTTGACGCCGGCCCGGACTTCGCCGCGCTCGCCCCCCGCGACCGGGGCGAGATCCTGCGCCGCGCCTTCGAGATGATCGTGCAGCGGACCGACGAGCTCGCCCTGATCATGACGTTGGAGATGGGCAAGACCATCGCCGAGTCCAGGGCCGAGATCACCTATGCGGCCGAGTTCTTCCGCTGGTACTCCGAGGAGGCAGTGCGGATCGAAGGCCGCTACGCGACCGCCGCCAATGGCCAGGGGCGCGTGCTGACCATGAAGCAGCCCGTCGGGCCGTGCCTGATGATCACGCCGTGGAACTTCCCGCTGGCCATGGGCACGCGCAAGGTCGGGCCCGCGATCGCAGCCGGGTGCACGATGGTCGTCAAGCCCGCCCAGCAGACGCCGCTCTCGATGCTGATGCTGGCCAAGATCCTCGAGGAGGCAGGCCTGCCCGGCGGTGTCCTGAACCTGATCACCGCCTCGTCCTCGAGCGAGACGACCGGCCCGCTGATCTCGGACCCGCGCCTGCGCAAAATGTCCTTCACCGGCTCGACCGAGGTGGGACGCAAGCTCATGGCCCAGGCTTCCGACACGCTGCTGCGCCTGTCTATGGAGTTGGGTGGCAACGCCCCCTTCATCGTCTTCGAGGACGCCGACATCGACGCCGCCGTCTCGGGCGCGATGCTGGCCAAGATGCGCAACATCGGCGAGGCCTGCACGTCGGCCAACCGCTTCCACGTCGCCGACGCGGTCGCCGGGCAGTTCGCCGACAAGCTGGCCGCCAAGATGGGCGCGATGAAGCTCGGCCGCGGCGTCGAGGATGACGTCGAGGTCGGACCGCTGATCGACGACGACCAGCGCAGCAAGGTCTCAGACCTCGTCCAGGACGCGATCGGCCGTGGCGCCACCGCGGTGGTCGGCGGCTCGGCGGTCGACGGGGCCGGGTACTTCTACAACCCGACCGTGCTCACCGATGTCCCCGAGGACGCCAAGCTCCTCCAGGAGGAGATCTTCGGTCCGGTGGCTCCGGTCAAGGGCTTCGCGGATGACGACGAAGCGGTCGCGGCGGCCAATGACACCGACTACGGGCTGGTCGCGTACCTGTTCACGCGCGATCTCAAGCGCGCACTGCGCGTCTGCGAGCGGCTCGAGACCGGGATGATCGGCCTCAACCAGGGCATCGTTTCCAACGCCTCGGCCCCGTTCGGCGGCATCAAGCAGTCGGGCTTCGGCCGTGAGGGTGGTCCCGAGGGGATCCAGGAGTACCTGGAGACGAAGTACGTGGCCGTCAACCTCTGAGGGTGTCGGCGCTCGGCGTCAGAAGACCGGACAGCCTCGCGGGGCCACGCAGATAGTCTTTGGCCATGGAGCACCCAAGCATCGTGGGTTATGACTCGCTGGTGTCCAAGCACTCGGCGGCTCTTCCGGGTGACCGGCAAACGGGGCCTGGCCAACTTGAACACGCTGGACTTCGTGGTCATCTTCCTGCTCTCGAATGTGGTTCAGAACGCGGTCATCGGCAAGGACACGAGCTTTTCCGGAGGGGCGGATCGGGGCGGTTACGCTGGTCACCCTCAACGCGGGGATCACCCGTCTGATCGCACGCTCGCCCCGAGTCGCCCGGGGCCTGGAGGGCACCGCGACGACGGTGATCGAGGATGGAGCGCCGGTCGAGCATGCCGTGCGCCGGCTCGCCCTGCGACCCCAGGACCTCGAGCACGCCATCCGGATCCAGAACGGCGACTCGATCGATGAGATGGCGCACGGCGTGCTCGAGCCCAGCGGTCAGCTGGTCCTCAGTCTCAAGGCCTCCGAGCAGGCCGCGACCAAGGAGGACATCGCCAACATCCTCGCCCGCATGGACGCCCTGAAGGCGAAGCTGGAGACCTCCCGGGCGCCATGACTGAGCCAAGCCCGCGCGCCGGGGCTGGTGGCAACCAGACCGGGGCATCGATCGCCACGATCGGGATCTACTGCTTTGACGCCGAGATGTTCGTCGCCACGCTGCGCGCGGCCGGCGTGTCTCTGGTCGTCGACGTGCGTCAGCGCCGCGGCGTGCGCGGTCCGCATTTCACCTGGGCAAACTCCCGGCGTTTGCAAGCGCTGATGGCAACGAGCGGCATCGCTTACAGCCATCACTCAGAGCTCGCTCCGACCACCGAGTTGCGTCTCCTCCAGTACCGCGAGGACGATCTCGCCGGCGTCGGCAAGCGCTCCCGTGAGATCCTCGCGCCCGAGTACGTGGGTCGCTATACCGAGGAGATCCTCGACCCAACCCCGCTCGAGCCACTGCTCGAAGAGGTGGCCGAACACGAGCGGGCGGCGCTTCTGTGTGTCGAGTGCGCGGCCTACGCCTGCCATCGCTCCCTGATCGCCCAACGGCTGGCCGACCGCCACGGCTTTTCGGTCCGGCATCTATTGCCGCTCGACGCCTGAGGGGGCAAGGCGACCGCGGCGCGCCGAGGCCAAGCCTTTGGAAACGTCGGGAACGGTGAGATTTGCGTCAAACGCAGCGGCGACCTAGTGACCACTAGTCTCAAGCCCGTGACCTCGCGCGTGGCTCTCCGGCGGCGACGGCTGGCCATCCGCCTCACCGGGGGCGCCTTGGCCTGGTCACTCGGCTTGGTGGTGAGCGCGCTGCTGATTCCGGTCTACGACGGCCAGACGATCGTCGATGCCAACGGAATCACCCTGACCACGGCCACTTACGTGGAGCGCAACGGGGCCTGGGTCCTGATCCCGATCCTGATCCCCGCCCTGGCCTCGGTGGCCGTGGCGCTGGCGATCGCCCGTCCCGACCGCAACGCGGCGCGCTGGGCGTGGCTGCCAGTGGCGCTGGCGTGGGCGGTCGGGCTGGTTACGGTCACCAACGCAGGCGGACTGCTGCTCCCGGTCGCGGTGCTGGCCTCGCTCGCCCTGAGGCTGGCGATGCCGGGGGCCGAAGCCACCTAGCCACTAGTCACCCGTACTGGGCTTAGGGCCTTCCGCTCCCCTGTACTCTCAAGCGGGCGAATGGCGTACGCAGATGAGAGTCCGCGTGTTACGGGTCCGATAAACGAGCACGCCCCGGCGCTCGCTCGCGAATGGCGACGGCTGACCCGGGCGGCGACCACGGTGGCGCTGTTCACCGCGCCGGCCTTCTTTCTGATCCTGTTTTCTTCCGATCAGATGGCGCTGGCGCCGGCCCTGATCGTGACGGCGATCGCCGTGGTCATGTTCCGCGGCCTGGTCGAGGTGGTGACCCGCCGGCTGATCCCTTCGCCGAGCCTGTATGGCGCCGAGCCCGGGCTCAAGCAGGAGGACATCATCGCCCGCCGGCGCTATTGGTACTGGCGGGGCAAGTTTCGGCGCCTGCCGATCTACATCGCGGTCGCGCTCGTGTTGCTGGCCCTATGCCAGCTGCTGCTGGCCCTGGGTGGAGTCAGCGCCCCGTTCTTCAACCCGTTCTCGGGCCTGAAGACGATCTTCCCACCCTCGCAGCTCCCCCAGCTGGGGCTCGTCTTCGTGCAGCTGCCGATGCTCTTCTTCATCAACTTCGCGATCTTCTTCGGGCCGTTTCTGTTCTTCGCCGTGCGTCAGATCCGCGGCTATGAACCGGGTGACGCCAGCTGGGGCGTGAAGATCGACGACGTTCGCGGTCAAGCCGAGGCCAAGGAGGAGATCACCCGCGTGATCACCTTGTGGCAATCGGGCGAGGAGTTCGAGAAGGCAGGTGGCAAACGCGAGCGCGGGCTGCTCTTCCTGGGCGCGCCGGGCACAGGCAAGACGATGATCTCCAAGGCGATCGCGACCAACTTCAACTGCCCGTTCGTGACCATCCCGGGATCGGGGTTCGCCGGCATGTTCATCGGCATGGACGCCATCACCGTCCAGTTCCTGGCTCGCAAGGCCCGCAAGCTGGCCGCTAAGTGGGGCGGCCAATGCATCGTCTTCATCGACGAGATCGACGCCGTCGGCATGCGCCGCCAGGCGCTTCAGGGCGGCCTCGGCGCGGGCGCGGAGCCGACCTCGATCCATGACTTCAACTTCTTCGGTCCCAGCGGCGCGCTGACCTCCAGCGGCGATCTGATCGTCGAGTCGCGGGCCTGGCGCGAGCGGCTGTTCGCCCAGCGAGCCGAAAAGCCGACGAGCGGCTACGCGACCTTCGCCAACCGCGCCACCGAGCGCCTCCAGCGTCTGTACCCCGGGTTCGGGATGGGGGGTGGGATGGGCGGCGGGATGGCGCTCAACCAGCTGCTGATCGTGATGGACGGGATCGACGAGCCCCCGCTGATGCGCAAGGTGCTCACCAACCGGCTCAACACCTTCCTGGACGCGATGTTCGTGGTTCCGGCCAAGCTCGGCCGCCTGCGTCTGCGGCTCAACACGCCCCCGCCACGCAAGGAGCAGATCTACTTCATCGGCGCCTGCAACGTGCCGATCGAGGTGCTCGACCCCGCCCTCACTCGGCCGGGTCGGATGGGCCGTCACATCTGGTTTCGGACCCCGACCAAGGACGACCGCCTCGACATCCTCGATCTGTACCTGGCCAAGGTCGACCACGAGCCCGACCTCGACACCGAGCGCCGCCGCGACGAGCTGGCCCGGATCACCAACGGTTACTCGCCGTCGATGATCGAGCAGTGCTGCTCGATGGCGCTCACCATCGCCCACACCGAGGGCCGCCGGGCCTTCGCCTGGCGCGACATCGTCGAGGCGATGACCACGGTCGAGACCGGCACCGCCCAGAACATCGAGTACATCCAGGAGGAGACGCGGGCGGTGGCCATCCACGAGGCCGGCCACGCCGCCGCCGGTCACGTCTATCTCGAGAAGGACGTCCTCTCCACCCGCCTCTCGATTCGCAAGCGGGGCGGCTCGCTCGGCCATTACCAGAGCATGGAGAAGGACGAACGCTTCTCGCACTTCCGCAGCCGGGTGATGGGCAGCCTGATCATGACTCTGGGCGCGATGGCCGCCGAGCACGTGTTCTACGGCGAGAACTCCCAGGGGGTCAGCGGCGACGTGGCCTCCGCGACCGCGACAGCCGCGGCGATGGTCGGAATCTGGGCGATGGGGCCTGACCCGGTCCACATGTCGGGCAGCCTCGAACTCGACGACGACGTCGAGCTGGTGCTCAGACGGCTGGAGCGGATCGGCTCGTCGATCATGAACCGAGCCGGGAGTCCCGGCATGCTTGGGGACAACCCGATCGGAGCCGTGCTCGCCAACGCGGACAAGAAACGCGCCGCGGCCCAGATCCTGGGGCAGGCCTACGTCACCGCCTACGCGCTGATGACCGCCAATCGCGGCTCCCTGGAGGCGATCGCCGACACGCTGATCGAGCGCAAGGAACTGCA
This sequence comes from Solirubrobacteraceae bacterium, assembly GCA_051005855.1. Classification (GTDB taxonomy): domain Bacteria; phylum Actinomycetota; class Thermoleophilia; order Solirubrobacterales; family Solirubrobacteraceae; genus Palsa-465. The sequence goes on from JBPCIY010000098.1 coordinate 9,006, forward strand.
CGGCGACGAGGTCGGCGAGCTGCTGGAGCGCGTGGGCCTCACCCGGCCCGAGCTCGATCTGCTCGATCCCGGTACCTGGCCCAAGGTATGACCGAGCCGGCGAACATCGCTCAGTCGGCTGACGAGAGCACGGTCGGGGCCGGGGTGCGCAGGACATCGGTCCGCGGGCGGGCGCGCAACCGGAGCGACGCCCCCTCCCCGTACGCGCAGCGCTTCCGGACTGCCACGGCGATCCTGGTCGGCCTCGCGATCGGCGCGATCTTGATCGCCGTGGCGGTAGCGGTGGCCTCGGGCGGGTCAACAGCGGTCAGGTCAGCGCCGTGGTCGAGCTGGTCACCACCCGATTCGGGCCCGGGCGCGGCGCGCGACATCGCCGATCACATTGCCCCGTTCTACCGGGTGTCCTCGGTCGACCAGCTGGCGGTGGTGACGGTGGTCAACCTCCAGAGTGCGGCCGCCGCGGCCGCCCAGGCCTCGGCCGCCGCCAACGGCACCCCGCCGCCGGCCGGCAGCGGGCTTCAGGTCGCCGTACACGCCAGCGCCACCTCGAGCGCCATCTCGCTGCTGGGTGGCAACACGATCGCCTACAACCTGTGCGGCATCGGTGCTAAGAACTGCGCGATCGGAGTTGGCACGCCGTCGTCGGGCCACCTGCTCCTGCTGCGCCGCGAAGCGCTCGAGCTCGCGCTCTACACGTTCAAGTACATCCACCCGGTCGACAACGTGGTCGCGATCCTCCCCCCCGGGCACACCACGCAGACCAGCGCGCTGACCAAGAGCCTGCCGACGTCGGACGCGAGCACCAAGCCGCTGAACATGGCGGTCCTGTTCGGCCGTCAGGAGGTCGCGGCGCTGCTCAGCCGACCGCTGAGCGCCACCTTGCCGGAGCAGTTCCCGCCCACCGTGAGCGGGATGCCCGCCGCTCCCGAGGCCGGGCTGGTGGACCAGGCCACGGCGCCGGGTTTGTTCTCCGAGCAACTCCAGCAGACCCAGGACGGGAGCAACCTCATCGTCCTGAATCCGCTTCCGCCCCAGTAGCGTCAGGGTCGGCGGCGTCGGGCGGGCCCGACTGGTAGCCGGGGCAAGCGGTGACCGGCAGGCGTGGGTAGCGCGGGAAGCGGCCGGGCTCGTCCCGCGAGCGGCGACAGAGGGAGAACGTCGACCCGCGCGTGGTCCGGACCGCCTGCTGATGACGACAGCTGTCGCAGAGCCCGACCGGCGGAGCAGGCGGCCCCGCCGGGCGCCCGCTCACTTCAGGCCGGCGGCCCGCGCATCGGCCCGCAGGCGAGCCCGGCTACGGGAGTCAAAGGCGGTAACCGCCGCTATCCAGACGATCTGTCCGCGACGGACTCGAT
>JBPCIY010000099.1:0-5550 GCA_051005855.1 Solirubrobacteraceae bacterium
CAGTTGACCGAGACCTGGGCTACACCTTCGGGCGCGAGCACGAGTTGGTACCCGCTCAGCGACGCCTGCCAATAGACGAACCCGGCAATCGCCAGAGCAATGAAGTCGAGTCCGAACCGGGCCCACAGGGGGCCGCGATCGGTACGGCCGACCTGGCGGCGCTGCCCGGCGACCGTGAGCGAGCGAGCGTCCCGGAGCGCCGGCAGCGCGATCGAGACGGCCGCGATGGCTAGCCCGACCAGAGCCGCGCCCACGGCCCACAGGATCGCCGAGACGGTGCCGGCCCCGAACGAGGCCGCCCCGAAACTGCTGCGACCGATCAGGAGTGCGGCCCCCAGCCCGACAATCACGCCGATCACACCGGCGAACAACGTCTCGGCCATCGCGATCCTGACCAGCGTGGGTGTCGAGGCGCCGCGGGTGCGCAGCAGAGCGGCATCGCGGCGGCGGCGGTCGGCACCTGCGGAGGCGATCAGCGCGGTGACCAGACCGGCGAGGATGGCTCCGGGGAGGCCGAGGAACAGGAACAGAATCTGGGCGTACAAAGCGTCCTGACGGGCGGTGTCGAGCACGACGCCGAGGTTGTCCCCGACCAGGCCGGCGCCCGTGAGGCGACTCTCGAGGTTGTGCGCCCGAGCGGCGACGCTGTCAAAGGCAGCGCTCGGACTGCTCGGCAGCGCATGGGAGAGGATCACGTGGACCTGGGTGTGGATCAGCTCGGGGCGGGAGGCGATGATCGGCGCCTGGACCCGTGCGAATTCGGCCGAGGGCAACAGGATCACGTTGTCCGGCGGGGCGGACAGCTGCGAGCCGGGCGGCGCACCGACCTTTTGAAACAGCGAGTCGGCGTACGGAAGGTCAACCACCCCGCCGACTGTCACACGCGCCGGCGTCCCGCCGGGCCGAGCGATCGTGACCGTGTCGCCCGGCGCGACGTGAAGATTGGACGCCGTCTGCTGGGCGACCAGAACGCCGTTGAGCTGGCCGGAGAGCAGGCGCAGCTCACCCGGGAAGGCCGAGGCGTAGCCGGACGGAAGCCCGAGCACGCGGGCCGCGCCCGTGGTCTGGGTGGAGCCGGCGATGGTCGCTGAAAGGCCCGGGGACGTCGTGAATTGCACCGGGAGCGCCTGCTTGACGCCTGGGTAGGCACGGACGGTCGAGAGGACCGAGGCCGGGTTCGCGCCGGGCTGGGCCTCGACCTGCCAATCGACCGCCACGCGGGCGATCGCCCGCTGGGTCATCTTGGCGTTGGTGGACGAGAGGAAGGTGCCGATCGAGGCAATCAGCGCGACGCCGACCGCGACACCCAGCGCCGTGGCGACGAGCCGGGTCGGCCGGTGAGCGATCAGGCCGCGAAGCCAGTTCAGTGCGACCATGTCGTGTGCCTCGTTTCGGTCTGGATCTCCCCGCTGTGCATCTCCCAGCGCTCCGGAAGCCGCGAGGCAACAGTCAGGTCATGGGTCGAGATGAGCAGCGCCGAGCCGGCGTGATGGCTGGCGGCCAGCAGGACGTCGACCACCGCCGCCCCGTTGGTCCGGTCCAGCTGACCGGTCGGCTCGTCGGCCAGGATCAGGCTCGGCTCCCCGGCGAGGGCACGGGCCACCGCGACACGCTGAGCCTGGCCTCCGGAAATCTCCTCGGGCAGCTTGTCGGCGAGCTCGGAGAGGTCGAGGGTACGCAGCGCCCCTCGGGCCACCTCCCGGGCCTGGCGATCGGTCATGCCGCCGATGACCAGCGGCAGGGAGACGTTCTCCAGGACCGAAAGCGGAGGCAGCAGGCTCGGACCCTGAAAGATCGTCGCCACCCGCCCGGGACGAAGCTCGTTCCGGCTGCCGATCGCAGGCCAACTCACCGAGCCGACGGTCGGGTCATCAAGACCGGCCATCAAGTGCAGAAGCGTCGACTTGCCTGACCCCGAGGGCCCGACCAACCCGATGCGCTGACCCGCGAACACCTCGCAGTCGGTGACCTGGAGGGCCACGGTAGCGGTCGAGCCGGTGCCGTACGTGCGGGCCACGCCTTCACAGCGGACCAGGGGCAGCACCTCACTCATAGCTCAACTCTCCCGTCGAGTAGCCGGACTTCACGATCGGCCGAAGCGGCGACCTCGGGGCTGTGGGTGACAATCAGCACGCCGGCGCCGGCGCCGGCCCGCTGACGCAGAAGGTCGAGGACCCGCGCGGCCGTGACCGAGTCAAGCTCGCCGGTCGGCTCGTCGGCGAGGATCACCGGCGGGTCGTTGGCCAGAGCGACCGCGAGCCCGGCGCGGGCCAGCTCCCCGCCCGAGAGCTGAGCCGGGCGAGCCGCGGCCCGATGCTCGATTCCGCAACTTTGCAGGAGCTGGTCGCGCCAGTCGCTGCCCCGGGCCCCGGCACCCATCCGCTGGGCCAGGGCGACGTTGTCGGCAATCGACAGGTGCCCGACCAGGTTTGCCTGCTGGAAGAGCATCCCGATGCGGGCCCCTCGGATACTGGCTCGCTCCTCCTCGGGACGTCGCGAGATACGGGTCCCGTCGATGCTCACGCTCCCCCCGTCGGGTTCGTCGAGGCCGGCCAGACAGGCCAGCAGGGTGGACTTGCCCGAGCCCGACGGACCGGTGACCGCGACCAGCTCGCCCGACTCGAGCGCGAGCGACACTCCCTGCAAGGCCAGGGTCTCATCATCCCCGGCGTGAAAGAAGCGGTACAGATTGTGCGCTTGAAGGACGGCGGTCATCGCGTGAACCGGAGCGAACTGGTGACTTTTCGCCACGGATCGACGTTGTCTGATCCCTGCGGAGACGAGAGCAGCAGGACCACCTCGCGGCCCTTGTGAAAGAAGTCGTAGCGCTCGAAGGCGAGGGTCCCCACCTTGCCGGTGACCGGGTTGGGCGGCGAGTCGCCCAGGTAAGCGATGCGGACCGCGCTCCCGGCCGGCCGCGAGACGGTGGTGATCGACTGCAGCTTGAAGGTCTTGACCGAGGCCGCGATGCCCGGGACCTCGGTCTGCTTCACCGACGCGGCGGTCACGGGTCCCTTGGCGGCAAGCGTGAACACCTGGATCTCGTTCAGCTTGTCGGTGAACTTGACGGTGCCGTGGGCGCTGGAGCGCGACCACCCCTCGGGGGTGCTCACGGTCAGCCCCTGGCCGGGCACGGCATAGGGAACGTAGGCGATCGTGTCCGGGATGTCCCCGGGCGGGAGCGTCTCGCGCTGATTCGGATTGACTCCGCTCGAAGACGCGGTGGTGGTGACCGGGCTCGAAGCGGCAGCCGTCGATGAGCTCGACGCTCCGCCGGCGGCGGTGGTGGAGCTCGATGCCGAGCCACAGCCTGCGATCACGATCGACATGGCCACTGTGATCAGGACAGGGAGCTTGCGCATCGGGCCTCCGGACTTGGTTGCTCTCATCGCGGCCCACCGTAGGCGCCCTTTGGTCACGCGCGGGTTCGGAGAGGTCAACGTCAGGTCAAAAGGTGGCCTCGCGCTACCGTCCGCGCATGGACGACCCAACCATCCTGATCGTGGAAGACGACGAGGCGATCGCCGGAGGACTGGTCCGGGTTCTCGAGGGGCAGGGCTACGCGGTGCGTCGACTCGGCTCGGGATCAGGCGCGATCCGGGCGGCCGTCCCACCGGTCGGACTGGTGATTCTGGATCTCGGGCTGCCCGACGTGGACGGCCTCGACGTCTGCCGAAGGCTCCGGGTCGCCCAACCCCAGGTCGCGATCCTGATTCTCACCGCGCGAGACCACGAGCTCGACATCGTCGCCGGCCTAGACGCCGGCGCAGACGATTACCTGGTCAAGCCGTTTCGGCTCTCCGAGCTTCTGGCCCGGATCCGTTCCCATCTGCGACGCGCCTCCCCCGACGGTTCCGAGGACGAGCAACCGTTGCAGGTCGGAGACCTCCGCCTCGACCGCGCCGCCCGGCGCGTCTGGCTCGGGCCGGAAGAGCTTTCCCTGCGCCCCAAGGAGTTTGAGCTCCTGACCCTGTTCGTCGCCAACGCGGGCGTCGCCCTCACGCGCGCCCGAATCATGGAGGCCGTATGGGAAACGAGCTGGCTCGGGTCCACCAAAACCCTCGACACCCACGTCCTCGCTCTGCGTAACAAGCTCGGCGCCGACGCGATCGCCACCCTGCGCGGGGTCGGATACCGCTTCGAGCGGCGATGAGACGCCGGCTCGTGATCGCGATCGCCGGCGTGGCCGGGGTTGCGGTGCTGCTGTTCGCATTGCCCCTCGCCTTCGTGCTGCAGCGCAGTTACCGCGATGAGGAACTGCTGCGCCTCCAGCGGGACACAGACGCGGCGACGCGGGGGATCGACCTGAGCATCGGCTCGCCAGACCGGATCGAGCTGCCTTCGTTCAGCGGCCAGATCGGCGTCTACTCCCGGGGCGGGCGGCGGATTGCCGGCAGCGGACCGCGCGTCGCCGACCAGGAGACCCGAAGCGCCCTTCGGGCCCGTGCGCCGATCGGGATTGCCCGCGACGGGCAGCTGCTGGTCGCGGTGCCGCTGCTCAGCGGCGAAACCGTCACCGGCGCGGTTCGGGCGCAGCGCGGGCAGGGGGCCGTCGCTCGCCGGTCGCACCGCGCGTGGCTCGCTCTCAGCGGCCTCGGGGCCGGCGTGGTTGCGCTGTCCGTGCTGGCCGCGCTGGCCCTCGGCCGACGTCTGTCCCGGCCGCTGGACACCCTGGCCGGCGCGGCCCGGCGGGTCGGCGAAGGCGACTTCGCCGCCCGCGCGTCCCCGACCGGGATTGCCGAGATCGACGACGTCGGCGCAGCGCTCAACGGCAGCTCTGAACGAGTCGGTGAGCTCATCGGTCGGGAGCGGACCTTCAGTGCCGACATCTCGCACCAGTTGCGCACGCCGCTGGCCGCCGTGCGCCTGGAGCTCGAAGCCTTCGCCCTGCAAGCGCCCGAGCAGGCACCGGGGTTGACCGCGGCGCTGACTCAGGTCGAGAGACTGCAGGGAACGATCGACACGCTGTTGACGGTAGCCCGCGGCGGGGCGCCGTCCGGTGAGCGGACGACGGATCTCAAACAGGCCCTGAGGGGAGTGCAGAGCGCCTGGCATGGTCCTCTGGCCGCCGACGGACGCCCGCTGCGCATTACCGTCGACGTCGAGCCGGCGATCGCGGCGATCTCCCCCGCGGTGCTCGACGAGATCCTCGAGATCCTCATGCAAAACGCTCGCACCCACGGTGCCGGCGCCGTCACGGTCGCTGTTCGAGCCGTGGGCGACGCCTTCGCGCTCGAAGTCAGTGACCAAGGTCCCGGCTTCGCCCTCGACGCCGAGGAGGCGTTTCGTCGGGGTAGCGGGGCGGGCCACGGGATCGGGCTGGCCCTGGCCCGCTCGCTGGCCCACGCCGAAGGTGCGCGGCTGCAAATCACCCAGCCGGGACCAGGCCCGACCGTGACCATGCTCGTCGCCGCCCCCTGAGCATGCGCCGCGTTCCCGTCCGCGCACGAGTCACCGCGGCGTTCGCGGTCGCCCTGGCGATCGTTCTGGTCGGCACCGGCCTGTTTCTCTACCTGCGGTTTCGGTCGGGCTTTGACTACGCGCTGGACC
>JBPCIY010000100.1:0-47433 GCA_051005855.1 Solirubrobacteraceae bacterium
TCAGACCCCCCCCCCCGACCTCGGCCACGAACTCGGCCATGTCGGCCTCGCTGCGGCTGCACAGTCGACGAGTCTCGAGGTCCAGGCCGGCGCGGTGGCGGTCCAGGGCGCCGACAAGCTCGGCGATCCCCGTGGCGGGCGCGACCGAGGAGACCGACAGCACCTCGGTGCCGGTGGACCCGAGCGAGCGCAGGGCGGCGTGCAGATCAGCCCGGGCGCGGGTGCCCACGGCGCCCAGATCGGCCTTAGTGACAACCAGCAGGTCGGGGACCTCCATGATCCCGGACTTCAGGAACTGGAGCACATCGCCGGAGCCGGGCTGGACCACGACCGCGACCGTGTCGGCCACCTCGGCGACCTCGGTCTCGGACTGACCGACGCCCACCGTCTCGATCACGACGACATCGAAGGCGACGGCCAGCGCCGCCGCGGCCGCCCGCGTGGCCGGTGCGAGGCCGCCGAGGCGGTCGCCGGCCGCGGTCGAGCGGATGAACAGACCCCGGTCGGCCGGGTCGCGTTGGATCCGGGCGCGATCGCCGAGCAGAGCACCGCCCGAGCGGCGGGAGCTGGGATCAACGGCCAGGACGGCCACCGAGCGCTCCCGGGCTCGCCACTCGGCGATCAGACGGGAGAGCAGCGAGGACTTGCCGACCCCCGGTGGCCCGGTCACACCGACGATGTGGCCGGGGGCCTCGGTCCCGAGCTCGGTGGGGGAGAGGCGGGCCAGGAGCTCCCGGGTCTGGACCCGAGCGTGGGGGATTGCACTCTCGACCAGGTTCAGGACGGCCGGTGCCGCGCTCAGGTCCCCGTCGCGCAGCCGGGCTGCGAGCTGGACACCCTCGGACTCGGCGGGTGAGTCCGCGCTCAAGCCGGCGCGGCCGTATCGACCCCGTGGCGCTCTGAGACCAGCTGGATGATGTCGCGCATCATCTGGTTGAGGTTCCAGTCCTTGGGGGTGTAGACCGCCGCCACGCCGGCCTCGCGCAGGGCGTCGGCGTCGGCGTCGGGAATGATCCCGCCCACCACCACCGGTACATCTCCGACGCCCGCTTCGGCGAGGGACTGCAGGACCGAGGGGATCAGCTCGGCGTGCGACCCCGAGAGGATCGAAAGGCCGATCACGTGAACGCCCTCCTGCGCGGCCGAAGCTGCGATCTCGGTCGGGGTCAGGCGGATGCCCTCGTAGACGACGTCCATGCCGGCGTCCCGGGCCCGAACGGCGATCTGCTCGGCGCCGTTGGAGTGGCCGTCGAGACCCGGCTTGCCGACCAGGAACTTGAGCCGGCGCCCGAGGGCCGCGCCGAGGCGCTCGACCTCGTCGCGCAGCTCGGCCACGTCTTCGCTGGAGACCGCGGCCGCCTCACCGACCCCAGTTGGCGCCCGGTACTCGCCGAACACGTCGCGCAGCGTCTGGGACCACTCGCCGGTGCTGACCCCGGCGCGGGCGGCGGCGATCGTGGCCGGCATGATGTTCTCGTCCGGGTCCCGGGCGGCCTGGGCGAGCTCGGCCAGCGCCTGGTCCACGGCGGCCGGGTCGCGCTCAGCACGCCACTGCTCGAGGGCCGCGCGGCGCTCGGTCTCGACCGCGGGGTCGACGACCAGGATCCCCCCGTCGGCGGTCAGTGGCGAGGGCTCGGTGCTGGTGAACTTGTTCATGCCCACCACGGTCAGCTCACCGGACTCGATCCGGCGCCAGCGCTCGCGGTGGGACTCGACCAGCGAGGCCTTCATGTAATCCACGGCGTCAACGGCTCCCCCGAGCTCGGCCACCCGCGCCATCTCGGATCGGGCGCCGGCGGCCAGCTCGGACACCAGGCCCTCCATTACCTTGGAGCCCTCGAAGATGTCGGGATACTCGAGCAGGTCAGTCTCGTAGGCGAGCACCTGCTGCAGGCGCAGCGACCACTGCTGATCCCAGGGCCGCGGAAGCCCCAGGGCCTCGTTCCAGGCTGGGAGCTGGATCGCCCGCGCCCGCGCCCCGCGGCCCAGGGTGACGGCCAGCGCCTCGAGCGCGATCCGGTAGACGTTGTTCTCAGGCTGGGCTTCGGTCAGACCGAGCGAGTTGACCTGGACGCCGTAACGCAGGCGGCGATGCTTCTCGTCCGAGACGTCGTAGCGCTCGCGCCCGAGCTCGTCCCACAGCTCGGCCAGGGCCCGCAGCTTGGCGTGCTCCTCGATGAAGCGCACACCGGCGTTGACAAAGAACGAGATGCGCCCGAAGACGCTGCCCATCAGCTCGGACGGGACCCGCTCGCGGACCGCGTCGAGCACGGCGATCGCATTGCTCATCGCATAGGCGATCTCCTGGACGGGCGTCGCCCCCGCCTCCTGAAGGTGGTAGGAGCAGATATTGATCGGGTTCCAGCGGGGGACGTGCTCGACCGTGTAGGCGATCGTGTCGGCGATCAGCCGCATACTCGGAGCGGGCGGGAAGGCGTAGGTGCCCCGGCTCAGGTACTCCTTGAGAATGTCGTTCTGGGTGGTGCCCTGGAGCTGCTCGGCAGCCACCCCCTGGTCCTCGGCGGCGACGATGTAGAGGGCCAGCAGCCAGGCGGCGGTCGCGTTGATCGTCATCGAGGTGTTCATCTGGTCCAGCGGGATGCTGTCCAGCAGCGTCCGCATGTCGCCGATCGTGGCGATCGACACCCCGACCTTGCCCACCTCGCCGCGGGCCAGCTCGTGATCAGGGTCATAGCCCGTCTGGGTGGGGAGATCGAAGGCGACCGAGAGCCCGGTCTGGCCCTTCTCGAGGTTGCCGCGGTAGAGCGCGTTGGAGCGCTGGGCGTCGGAGTGGCCCGCGTAGGTCCGCATCATCCACGGCCGATCGCGCTCGGGGAGGCGGGCGGGGGGCGTCTCAGACATGGCGTCATTGTATGAGCCGGGGCTCGGCCGCCGCACCTGCGACAATGCGCGCAGATCACCTATGCCAGATCAGAGCTCAGCCGCTACCGAGCACGCGATCCTCCAGGAGATCACCGCCCCGCTCGAGCACCTCCCCGACGATCCCGTCGCGATGGTCCACGCCGACTTTCCGGGCGCGCTGCGCGGTTATGACCGGATCGCCGTGGACGCCTACGTGCAGCGGATCAGTCAGCTCGTGGCCGAGCTTCAAGCCACCCGCTCACCCGAGGCTGCCGTGCGCCGGGCGCTGGAGCGGGTCGGCGAGCAGATCTCGGGCATCCTTCAGCGCGCCCACGAGACGGCTGAACAGATCACCGGTCAGTCCCGGGCTGAGGCCGAGGATCGCCTCGAGGCGGCCCGGGTCGAAGCGGCCGAGATCGTCGCCACCGCACAGCAGCGAGTCAAGGACCTGGATGCCGACACCGATCGGATCTGGATCGAGCGCGGCCGGATTGTGGACGATGCCCGCGATCTCGCCGGCCAGCTGCTGTCGGTGGCCGAGAACGCGTCCGACCGCTTCCCCGAGGTGGAATCAGAGCCCCATTCCCTGGCCGGCGATTCCGAGCCCGATCCCCCCGACGGCGGATTCGTCCCCGATCCCCCCGTCGAGCACCGCGGCGAGATCGAAGACGAGGAACTCGAGCCTCCCGACGCGGAAGATCCGGATGTGACCGTGCGCTACGAGCCCCCGGCGGACGACGTCGAGGCGACTCGTCGCTTTGCCCCGCTGACCGACGAACGTGACGCTCCTCCGCCGCCGGCACCGGAGGAGGGGGCGACCCCCCCGCCCGTCCGCGGGACCCGGTCCGTGATCCCGCCCGCCTCTCAGGCCGCCGCCGACCGGCGAGCCTCCCGCTAGCCCGTCTCGGCACCGGAACCCGGCGTGCGCGTGATCGATCTCATGCATCTCGGACGCGAGCGTGTGATCGGCTGCTGGCAGGTCGGCGACGTGCTCATCGACCCCGGGCCGAGCTCGTGTCTGGAGGAGCTGGCGGCCGGCCTCGGGGAGACCCGGCCACGCGCGATCCTGCTCACCCACATCCATCTCGACCATGCCGGGGCCACCGGGTCGCTGGTGCAACGGTGGCCCGAGGTCGAGGTCTACGTGCACGAGCGGGGCGCTCGGCACATGATCGATCCGACCCGTTTGATGGACAGCGCCAGCCGCCTCTACGGCGATGACATGAACCGTCTGTGGGGCGAGATGCGACCCGTCCCGGAGGCCAATCTCCACACCCTGGTCGGGGGCGAGGAACTGTTCGGCGGCGATTTCGAGGTCGCCTACACGCCGGGGCACGCCTCCCACCACGTTTCCTACCGCCACGGCGCGGTTGCCTTCGTCGGCGACGTGGGCGGGGTCCGCATCTCGCCCGATGCGATCGTCGTCCCGCCGACGCCGCCGCCGGACATCGACGTCGAGGCCTGGCAGCGTTCGATCGCCGTGATCCGCTCCTGGTCGCCTGAGGTGCTGGCCATTACCCACTTCGGGGAGAGCCGGGACGTGACCGCCCAGCTGGACGAGCTCGAGGGACGCCTCGACGCCTGGTCAGAGCTTGCCCGCGGCGGCGACCGCGAGCTGTTCATCAAGACCGTGCAGGCGGAGATCCTGCGCGACGGCAGTGCCGACCAGGCCCTGGCCTACCAGCAGGCGGCGCCGGCCGAGCAGCTTTACGCCGGCTACGAGCGGTACTGGAGCCAGCGCGGCTAACCCGGAAAGGGCCGGCGAGGTCAGTACCGCGGCGCTATCCTGGCCTGAGATGTCGCAGACCGTGCAGTTGCCGCGCGTTCGCGAGCCGGGTGGAGGGCTGGGGGGACACTGGCGCGTGCTCGTCCTCAACGACGACTACAACACCTTTGACCACGTGGCCGAAACGCTTGCGGGCGTCGTGCCGGGGGTCACCCTGGCCGACGGCTATCGGATGGCCGATCGCATCCACAACCAGGGCTGCGCCATCGTCTGGAGCGGCCCGCGCGAGGACGCCGAGTATTACTGGCTGCGCCTGGACGACGCCGGCCTGACCATGGGCCCGCTCGAAGAGGGCTGAGGCAGGGCGAAATCGATCAGGCAACGAGACTGGCTGACGGCGTCGAGCCCCGGCGTCGACTAGATCCGCGCGGAAGCCGAAGCCGGATCAGCCAGCCGAGCGTCAGCTGGCGGTGCGCGGGGCGGCGGCGGGCGCGGCCGTGCCGGCCGGCTGCTGGAGCAGCTTGGCGGCCTGCCGGGCGGGGCTGACCCGGTTGACGTTCCAGACGATGCCGAGCTTCTCGAGCAGGCTGATGGTCAGACCGGTGGGATCGGCCATCCGTTCCCAGAAGCGCAGGCCGTGGAAGGCCGAGGTCGGGAAGGCGTGGTGGTTGTGGTGCCAGGCCTCGCCCATCGACAGGGGCGCCAGCCAGAACACGTTGCGGGACTCGTCCTGGACGTCGAAGCGCTTGCGCCCGAAGAAGTGGCAGATCGAGTTGATCGACCAGGTCACGTGGTGCAGCAGAAAGACGCGGACCAGGCCGCCCCACAGCAGGGCGGTCAGCGCGGTGCCGAGACCGCCGCCCACGATCCAGCCGAGGGCGAAGGGGATCGCCATGCCGAGCACGACCCAGACCCAGAAGAGCTTGTCGACGGCTCGCACAACCCCGTCCTTGACCAGGTCGGGCGCGAAGCGTTCGCGCTCGGCGGTGCCGACGGTCTCAAACAGCCAGCCGATGTGGGCATGCCAGAGGCCCTTGATCGAGCCGACAAACCCCGGCCCGCTGAGATGGGGCGAATGGGGATCGCCCTCCTGATCGGTGAAGGCGTGATGCTTGCGGTGGTCAGCCACCCAGGTGATGACCGAGCCCTCGACCGCCATCGAGCCGAGCACGGCGATGATCGCCCGGAACGCCCGTGAGGACTCAAACGCCCGGTGGGTGAACAGCCGGTGGTAGCCCAGGGTCACCCCGAGACAGGTGACCACGTAGAAGCCGACCAGCAGGCCGAGTTCGAGCGGCCCGATCGCCCGATTCCAGAGCAGAACGATGGCGACGACGAGTCCGACGAGCGGCATTGGGACGCCGATCAGGTTGACGATCTTGTGGGTTCGGCTCATATCGTCATCCAGCTTACGTACCTGAGGCGCAAATTTCTCCTCTCGAACTCACTACTGTTGCCACAAAAGTTGTATGTTTGGCATGAATCATGGCTGACCAGCCCTGGCACGAGCTGCCACCGGAAATTGTCGCCGTCCTGAGTCCGGAGCTCGCCGACGTCGCCGACGAGATGATCGAGGCGGTGGCCACCGTTCCGGCTTACGCGCGCCCTTTGGAGGGTCCGTTGGGAAACGGTATCCGGGATGGCGTCCAGGCGGCGCTCGGCCACTTTCTGGCCGAGGTCGAGGCCGGCGGACACGTGACGCGGCCCGACGTCTATTCGGCCCTGGGACGGGGGGAGATGCGGGCCGGCCGAAGCCTGGAATCGCTGCTCAGCGCCTACCGGATCGGCGCCCGGGTGGCGTGGCGACGCTTCGTCGCCGCGGGAGTGCAGGCCGGTCTCGAGCCCGACACGCTCTACTCGCTGGCCGAGTCGATCTTTGCCTACATCGACGTCCTCTCGGCCGAGTCGGCCGAAGGCCACGCGCTCGAGCAGTCGGCGGCCGCGAGCGAAGCCGAGCTGCGTCGGCGTCGGTTGGTGCGCTTGCTGGTCCGTGATCCTCCCCCCGAGCCGGCCGCGGTGCAGGCGGCCGCGGCCGAGGCCGGTTGGGCGTTACCCCGTTCGCTGGCTGTCGTGGCCATCGCCGGCGAGCAGCGCTCGGCGGCCGCCTCGCGCCTTCCGCCCGGGGCGATCAGCGAGGCGATCGGCGAGCTGACCTGTGCACTGATCGACGATCCGGATGGTCCCGGCCGGCCGGCGGCGATTGAACGGGCGGTCCTCGAGGCCGGCGCCCAGGCCGGTCTAGGCACGACCGTCGACTGGACCCAGGCGCGGATCAGCTTTGCCCGGGCCCGGGCGGCGCTCGAGCTCGACCGGGCCCAGCTGGGAGACCGTCCGCACCTGGTGGTGGCGCGCGAGCGAGCCGGAGAGCTCCTGCTGAGCAGTGACGGGCTGCTGGCCAGCGAGCTGGCCGCCGATCGGCTCGCCCCGCTGGACGGACTCTCGGCCGGATCACGCCAGCGCCTGCTCGAGACGCTGCGGGTATGGCTGGCCGAGCAGGGCCGGCTGGGTCAGGTCGCCCGGCGGCTGGAGATCCACCCGCAGACCGCGCGATACCGCCTCGGCCGCCTGCGCGAGCTGTTCGGCGAGGCCCTTGACGACCCCGACGCCCGCTTCTGGCTCGAGCTCGCCCTCCGAGCGGCCCCCACGGAGGCCGGTAACTGACCATGGTAAGATGACCATATGTCACTGGCGCACGGCGGCGGCCGCGAGATTTCTGCCTCCGAATTCAAGGCGCGCTGCCTGGGTCTGCTTGACGAAGTCGCGCGCTCGGGTGAAGCGATCGTGATCACGAAGCGAGGCCGACCGGTGGCCCGCTTGGAACCACTGATCGAGCCCCCGTCGCTGACCGGCAGCGTCACCTTTCGCACGCCCGACGACGAGCTGATCGCACCGATCGCAAGCGATTGGGAAGCCCAATCGGGTTGATCGTCCTGGACACGCACGCGTGGTTGTGGTGGATCTCTGAGCCACAGCGGCTCGGATCAGCAGCCCGGGAGGAGATCGATCGATCCGAGCAGGTCGGAGTCGCGACGATCAGCGTCTGGGAGGTGACGATGCTCGTGGCCAAGGGGCGCGTCTCGCTTGACCGGCCGCTCGAGCGATGGCTCGCCCAGGCGTTAGCCAACCCGAGGGTGATCGCGCTCAACCTGACCGTCAACATCGCGGTGCGTGCCGGGCTGCTGGACGGGGATGGATTCCCGGGCGACCCTGCTGACCGGTTCATCTACGCCAGCGCACGAGCCTGGGACGCCCGATTGGCGACCCAGGATCGGGCTCTGCGAGCGTTTGATCCGCTGCTGTCGGTCTGGGACTAGCGAAATCGGACTCTGAGCCGTTACCTAGGCTGCGGCCTGGGGCTGAGGCTGGGGAGCTGCCGGCTCGGGCTCGCTGGTCGGCACCTGGGGGCCCAGCGCGCCGGCGGCGATCTCGTCAGCCCAGGCGTAGACGATCGGGATCTGGTACCGGCCGGAGTTGCGGGCCCGGAACTCGATCATCTCCGGACCGTCCCAATAGCGGTACCAGTCGGTCTTGCTGTCCACCCAGGTCATCTGGGTGATCTTGTAACGGTCTTCGTTTGAGACGTGCACCTGGTACTGCGTGGCCCCGTAGCGCAGGGCCAGGGGGGCGATCGCCGCCACCTCGGCGGCGAAGGAATCCTGGCGCAGCACGGTCGCGTACCACGGCACCCAAATGAGATCGGCCATCAGAGACGCTCCTCGGTGTCAGCCGGCCAAACCCCGACTAATTCGATCGAAATAGTGCGGAGTCCGATCACGCGCCGACCTCGGCTCGGATCGCGCCGGGTCCCTCCGCGGTCCGGCCCTGACCCTCGGCGGTCGCGCCGACCAGGATCGCGATCTTGCCCAAGTGCTTGTTGTCGCGCAGCAGCTGGTGGGCCTCGGCAACACCCTCAAAGCCCATCGTCTGCCAGAGCACGGGCCGGATCTTTGACTCCTCGATCAGCTCGTTGGCCTGGTTGGCCTCCCAGGCATTGGCGAAATGCGACCCGAGGATCTCCTTCTGGCGCATCCACAGATAGCGCACGTCGAAATCGAGCTGGTAGCCGGAGGTGGCGCCGCAGATCACGACCTTGCCGAACGGCTTGACGCACAGCACCGAGGTGGGGAAGGTCGCCTGGCCGACGTGCTCGAACACGATGTCGGGCGGCCCGCCGAGCATCTCTGAGACCGCCTTGGTGAAGCGCCGGGACTCCTTGAAGCGCGCCTTCTCCTCGTCGGCGCTCTCACCGCCGCGGCGCATCATGCCGTCAAACTCCGAGCGCTCGATGTAGCCGACGGCGCCGAGCTCCTTGACCAGGCGGCCCTTGTCGTCACTGGACACGACCCCCACGGCGTCGGCGCCGCTGATCGCGCACAGCTGGGTGGCGAACACGCCCAGTCCGCCGGCGGCGCCCCAGATCAGCACCTTGTGACCGGCCTGCAGCCGGCAGCGGTCGATCAGCATCCGGTAGGCGGTGAAGTAGGTCAGTCCGTAAGAGGCGGCCTCCTCCCAGGCCAGGTGGGCCGGCTTGGGAAGCAGCTGCTGGGCCTGGACCTTGCAGAACTGGGCGAAGGACCCCCAGCTGGTCTCATAGCCCCAGATCTGCTGACTGGGGGCGGCGAGCGGATCGAGGCCGTGGACCTCGGGGTCCTCGTAGGAGGCCTGATTGCAGTGCACCACGACCTCGTCGCCCGGCTTCCACCGGGTCACCCCCTCGCCGACCTTCCAGACGATCCCCGAGGCATCGGAACCGCCGATGTGGTGGTCCTCGTTGGGGTGATAGCGAAACACCGAGACCGGCTCGCCCAGCGCCGCCCACACGTTGTTGAAGTTCACGCCCGCCGCCATGACCCGGACCACGACCTCGAAGGCGCCGGGCTTGGGGACCTCCATCTCCTCGAGCTGGAAAGCATCGACCGGCTCGCCCAAGCGCTCTTCGCGGATCACCCATGCGGCCATCGTGGCGGGCAGCTCACCAGGCTCGGTCTCGACGTTTGCGACTTGGCTCAGATCGACAGCCACGCGGATCAGCACCTCATTGTCGTTCAGCGGCGGGAACGGGATCGTACCCGCGGGAAGCTCGCAGGATAATCGGCGCCGTCAGGCGACGAGGTCGACGGCCCTGGCCTCGGCCGGAACCTCGGCCTCGCGGTCGTCGGGCGTGTCGCTCGCGTGCGCGGCGGTCTCCGGCCGAATCCGCTTGACCAGCGTGAACGCCGCTACCGCGCCGACCACGGTCACCGCGCCGCCGATCGTCAGACCGGTTCCGAGCGCGGAGACGAAGGCCTCCCGGACGGCGGCGACGATCTGCGGGCTGGCGTGGCCCGTGGTCGCGCCGCCCCCACCGAGCGCGTTGGCGATCGTGGCTCGGGTCGCGGCCGGAATGTGGGGGAGGCTCTGATCGAGCTGGGCGCGGCCGATCGTGGCGATCAGCGCGCCCATCACGGCGACTCCGAAGGTGCCGCCGACCATCCGGCTCATCGAGAGCACGCCCGAAGCCACGCCGGCCTTGGTGCGGTCCACGGCGTTCATCGCGGCCGTGCTCATCGGCGACATGACCAGCCCCATGCCGACCCCCATGAGCACGAAACCCGGAAGCAGCAGGCCGTAGCCGGAGTGCACCGTGAGCCGCGACTGGATGAACAGGGCCACGGCCACCACGAGCAGCCCGGCGGTCATCAGCGGCCGCGGGCCGATGCGGTCGGTGAGGCGACCGGCGATCGGGCCCATGACGATGATGACCAGCGTCGAGGGCAGGAAGCGGATCCCCGCCTGGAGCGGCGAATAGTGAAGGATGTTCTGCATGTAGAGGGCGAGGAAGAAGAACTGGGCGAGCATCGCGAAGGAGACGATGAAGCCGACCACGCTCGCCCCCAAAAAGGAGCGAGAGCGGAAGAAGGCGAAGTCGACCATCGGCGCCTTCACGCGCCGCTCGATGATCACGAACGCGGCCACGGCCGCGGCGGCGATCGCGAACAGCGCGATTACGCGGGTCGAGCCCCACTGCCACTTGTTTCCCTCGACCAGGGCCAGCACGACCGAGGTCAGGCCGACCGTGATGGCGGCGATCCCGGCGTAGTCAACGCTGCGCGAGACCGTCTCGTCGCGGGTCTCACGGGCGGCGAACAGGGTCACGGCGATTGTGATCAGCGCGATCGGAGGGTTGATGAAGAAGATCGCCCGCCAGCTGACCGCCTGGGTGAGAAAGCCGCCGAGCACGGGGCCGATGGCCAAGGCCATGGCGCTCACCCCGGCCCAGGTGCCGATCGCCATCCCGCGCTGGTGCGGCGGGAAGGCCTGGGTGATGATCGAGAGGGTGGCCGGCATCATGAAGGCAGCGCCGATTCCCTGCACGGCCCGGAAGCCCACCAGGGTGGTGTCGTTCGGCGCGAAGCCAATCGCGGCGCTGGAGATGCCGAACACGACGACTCCGAACAGGAACATCCGACGACGACCGAAGATGTCGCCGAGCCGCCCTCCGGTGACCATCAGCACGGCAAAGGTCAGCGTGTAGGCATTGACGGTCCACTCCAGGGCCGACAGGGAGGCGTGCAGATCACGCTGGATCGACGGCAGGGAGACGTTCACCACGGTGTTGTCCAGCATCACCATGAAGAGGGCGAAGCACATGGCGCCGAGGGTCCACCAACGACTGTTCTCGTCGTTGATGAGACGGTGGCGGTGAGCGAGCATGCGATTGGTCAAGGTCTCAGATTCCTTCGGGTCGGCAGACGGCTATGTCGGGACGGGCAAGCAGCTGCTGGAGCGCCTGCGCGAGCATCCCGCGCTCGTCATCGGTCAAAGTCTGGGTGAATTGCTCGAGCCCGTTGAGGCGGGCTTCATTCAGGCGTCGGATGATCGAGCGACCGTCGTCGGTGAGGCTTATGCGCTTCATCCGGCGATCCTCGGTGTCCTCGTGACGCTGGAGGAACCCGCGGCGGACGAGATCGTCCACGGTCCGGCTCGCGGCCGGCAGGGATAGCGGTACCCGCTCGGCCGCCTCCTTGAGCGTGAGTTCGCGCTCACAGCCCTCGAGTTGGTGCATGAGCTTGATCTGGGTGATCGTCAGCTCGAGCGTGCCCATGGCCGCGAACAGGTCGGAGTTGCAGGCCTTGTGCAGGTACACGACGAGCGCGTACAGGTCTTCGGCCAGGGCGGGGGCGGTCGGAGCGCCGGTCAACGGGCTGGTGGTCAACGGGGAGCCGGTCGACGGTGTACCAGCCGAGGTCGCAGCAGTTGCTTGCATGCACGCAAGTATTGCACGCAAGTGGTGTTTCCGCAAGCGGAAGTAGCCTGGTTGCCGCGCTCACCGCAGGCCGGAGAGCGAGCGCCCGCTAGGGCTGGAGCAGATTGTTGCTCGAGCTCACGCGCTGATGCCCGATGTGGATCGAGGCAGAGCGAATCGCGGATGTCTGCGAGAGCTGAGCATCGGTGGCGCCGTGGCCGGCGGTCGAGATCGTGTAGTCGCCGGGTCGGAAGTCGACCGCGACCTGGGTGGTGCCCTGGGGGTTGATCGGCGCCGTGCTGGCCAGGGGCTGGCTCTGACCCGATTTGGAGATCGCCAGCGCCTCGGCCTTGCTGGCCTGATTGGTGACGATGAAGACCACGGGCCCGGCGCCGATCGAGGCGGGCGAGACCGAGACGCGGGCGTCGTCGACATAGACGGTGAGGTTGACCGGCACCGGTGCCCGCAGCGCGCTGGCCGACTTGCCGCCCACGCTTCCGCAGGCGGTGACGGCGAGCGTGCTCGCCCCAATGATGGCGATCTTCCTGATGCGCATTCTCGACCCGGCTCTCCTCTCCGAGATCACCTTCGGCAACCGTTGACGGTCACCTTTACGGTCGATCCGTTGGGAACCCTATCCGACCAGTGGGTTTGCGGCTAGGGCCGCGATTCGGAAATCTCGGTTCCGCGCGTCACCATCGACTCGCGCTGGCTCTCGAGACGGCGCAGCTCCGCTTGCAGCTCGTCCCAGAACTCGGGCTCGAGCCGTTCGTACTCGTCACCGCTGACCTCGCGCAGGCGCTCGCTGTACGAGCTCCAGGCCTGCCGAGTCTCGGCGTCCAGCTCCTGCAACTGTTCAACATCGGGTGCGACGGGCATGGGGACAGGGCTCCTTCCCTAAGAGAGGGGATTGCCCGATGCTACCCCGGCCGGCGGTCGCGAAAAATCACCGGCGGCGCCGGCACCCCGTGCAAGGCCGCCTGCACACCGTCCGGTGCGGCGCGTATCACGGGCAATGTGGAGCTGCTCACCGCCCCTCTGAAGAGCATGGAATTCCTGGCCGTCGACACCGAGACCAATGGCCTGGGCGGGGACGCCTGCGAAATCACCGAGGTTGGCGCGGTGCTCGTGGGGGGGGGAGAGCTGCACGAGCGCTGGAGCTCGCTGGTGCGCCCCAGCGCCCCCCTGCGCCGGGGTATCCAGCGCTTCACCGGCATCAGCCAGGCGATGGTCGATCAGGCGCCGTGGCCCGACGAGGTGTTGCCGTCGCTGGCCCAGCGCCTGCGAAACCGGGTGATGGTGGCCCACAACGCCGCCTTTGACCGCCGGGTGCTACGCCAGGCGTTTGAGCGCGTGGGGTTGGCGTGGCCCGATCCGCCCGTGCTCTGCACCGCTGCTCTGGCCCGGGTGATGCTGCCCCTTCAGCACGAGCGGCGGCTGGCCGTCCTCGCCGACGCTCTCGGGATCGAGGTCCGCCAGGCCCACCGCGCGCTGGCCGACGCCGAGACGTGCGCACGCGTGCTGTGTGCCCTGTTCCCGCGGCTATGCGCGCACGCCAGCACCGTCGCTGAAGCGCTCGCGGCCCTGGCCCCGCGGCGTCCCTCGCGCCGGCGGTCTCACCCCCGGGCCAGCCGCGGCCAACTTCCCCCGCCGACGCCCGGCGCGGGGCCGAACTTCGCCGAGCTGCCCAAGAATCCCGGCGTGTATCTGTTCCGGGACCGCGACGGTCGGATTCTGTACGTGGGTAAGTCGGTCTCGATCCGCAGTCGGGCCCGGGCTCATTTCGCCCCCTCGGCCGCGCCCGCGCAGTGGACGGCGCACGCCGCCGTGGTCGACTACCAGACCACCGTGTCCGAGCTCGGCGCGCTCGTGCTCGAGAACCGGTTGATCAAGGAGCTGGCGCCACCGGGCAACCAGCGCCTCACCGGCGGCGACGACCGGCTCGTCTATATCCGCTGCCGGCTCGACATCCCCTATCCGATCCTCGAGGTGAGCCGCGACCCGGCGGCCGGTCATGCCGTCACGATCGGTCCGATGCGGGGGCGAAGCCTCGCGCTGGAATTGGTCGAGCAGCTCGACTCGCTGTTCGGCCTGCGCCACTGTGGCCGGCGGCTGCCGCGCCGCGAGCATCCCTCGGCCTACGGCCAGATGGGACGCTGCCTGTCGCCGTGCCTGGGCAACCTGGACCCCAACCTGTACCGGCGCCGGCTCGACGAAGTCCTGCGGATGTTCCTCGGCGGGGATGGCGCCCAGCCGTTGCTGGACCACGTCGAGCGCCAGATGCACCACGCGGCGTCTGAGCAGCGGTTCGAGCGCGCCGCGGCCCTGCGTCGGCGCCGGCGCCGGCTGGGCACGGTGCTCGGGCGGCTCGGCGGCGTACTCCGCGCCACCCACGCCCAACCTCGACTGGTGCTGGTCGCCCACCCCAACGGAGATGCCCGCGAGGCGTTCTGGATCGCCGGGGGACGCCTCGTCGATTCGGGGGCGATTGCCGATGACGACCTCGATCAGGTCCAGCAGCGAACCGAGGCCGCGGTGGCGCGCAGCGGCCGGCTAGGCGAGCTCGGCGCCCACGTGCCGCCGGGGGAGATCGACGAGGTTCGGATCCTGGGGAGCTGGCTGGCCTCGCACCCCGAGACCGCCCAGCTCGTCCTGGAACCGGCTCCGGATCGCGACGCCCTGGCCGCGTTCCTCGCCCGCTCGGGCTCAGGGCTCGAACGGGAGCTCGACGACGACCGCGCGGATCTCGTCGGCGCCGACCGCCACGTATGACCCGGGGGGCGCCTCGCGCCGCACCAGGGCCAGGGCGACCGAGCCAAAGGCCGGCGACTGCGCCACGCTGCCCAGGCGACCCACGGTCCGCCCGCCGAAGGTGATCTCGGCCCCCGGGTCGGCCGGCGCCGAGAGACGAACGCCACGCAGCTGGCGGTTGGGCTTGCCTCGGTAGTAGAGCCGGGCCACTGTCTCCTGCCCGACGTAACAGCCCTTGGTGAACGACACCGCGCGATGGTTGAGGTCGGCCTCCTGGGGGATCACCGTGTCATCGAGGTCGATTCCGTAGCGGGGCCGGCCGTGCTCGACGCGCACGCAATCCGCCACCGTTTCGGAGACTGGAACCGCTCCCGCCCGCTCGAGCGCGGTCAGCAGCGCCGGGGTGTCCGCCGACGCGCAGAGCAGATCGACGCCCAGATCGGTGCGGATCGCGCGGACCGAGAGGCCCGCCACTTCGGCCACGACGTGCGAATGCTCGCGTTCGGCCAGGCTCGCGAGCCCCGCCGTCGCGTCGGCCTGGGGGCCCAGGAGGGAGATCAGCCCGCGCTGCACCGTTCGCTTGTGCAGTTCGACGTCGTAGCCGAGTTTGAAGCGGCGGATCATGTTGAACAGTTCCTGGAGGGCCACGCGTTCGGTGTCAAGCAGGAGCTCCTCGACGGTGTCGAGGATCCGGAGGTCTCCGAGCATCTTGCCCTTCGGGGTGAGAAGCGCGGCGTAGCAGCCCGTTCCCGAGGTCAGGGCTTCGACGTCATTGGAGACCTGGCCCTGGAGGAAGCGCTTAGCGTCTGAGCCCGAAAGGGCGAGCTTGCCGCGCTCGGAGCGATCCAGCACGCCGCAGGTCACGACGATCGCTTCGTATTCGTCGGCAGAGATCTCGACCTGGGTCATTGGCCAGAGGATAGGGCCTCGACTCGGTGGGCAAGCCAGGTCTAAGGTTGCCAAATTCATGATTTAGGCCTACCATAATTTATTGGTGCCCGAGATTCAGGAAAAGAGCCGCCTCCGCTCCTCGGCGGTGGAGGACTACAGCAAGGCGATCTACACCCTCGAGCGCCGGGGCGATGGGCGGGTCAGTACCAATGCCCTGGCGGATCGGCTCGGCGTCACGCCGGCCTCGGCTTCGGGCATGGTCAAGCGCCTCGGGGAGCTCGGACTGGTCACGCACCAGCCCTATCGCGGGGTCAGCCTGACCGACGCCGGGCAACTGGTCGCGCTCGAGGTGATTCGCCATCACCGGCTGCTCGAGCTGTACCTGGTCGAGAGCCTGGGGGTGCCCTGGGATCGCGTACACGACGAGGCCGAGGTGCTCGAGCACGTGCTCTCCGACCAGCTCGAGGAGCTGATCGCGGCCAAGCTCGGGGATCCGACCCACGATCCCCACGGCGACCCGATCCCAACCCGCGATCTGACCATCGAGGAGGCGGTTACCGAGAGCCTCCAGAGTCTTCCGGCCGGCGCGCGCGGCATCTTCACCCGTGTCTCGGACTCCGATCCGGCCATGCTCCGCTACCTCGCCGACCGCGGGATCGCTCCGGGCACCGAACTCGAGGTGGTCGAGCGCCAGCCCTTCGGCGGCCCCCTGTTCGTGCGCATCGGGGTTGACGTGCACGCCTTGGGCGGCGACCTGGCTCGCGCCATGCGCGTCGAGGTCGAGGTCGAGGTCGAGGTGAGGCTGTGACCCAGCTCGCCGAACCGGTTCTGGAAACCGCCGGAGCCGCCGAAGGACAGGCGCCGGCCATCGGCGCCGTGGAGGGGACGCCGCTCGAGCGCCTGCTCGCCCGGGGGCGGTTGCGCGCCACGCTGGCCATGCTCGGCCCGGCCTTCGTGGCCGCAGTGGCCTATGTGGATCCGGGCAACTTCGCCACCAACGTCCAGGCCGGGGCGAAGTTTGGTTACACCCTGCTCTGGGTGGTGCTGCTGGCCAACCTGATGGCGATGCTGATCCAGTACCTGTCGGCCAAACTCGGCGTCGCCTCGGGGCGCAGCCTGCCCGAGCTCTGCCACGAGCGGTTCCCGCGTTGGACGAGCTGGGCGCTCTGGGTCCAGGCCGAGGTGATGGCGATGGCCACCGACGTGGCTGAGTTCCTGGGCGCCGCGATCGGCCTGAACTTGATCTTCGGCGTGCCTCTCCTGGTGGCGGGGTTCATCACCGGGGCGATCGCGTTCGCGATCCTTGAGCTTCAGCGGCGCGGCTATCGGCGCTTCGAGCTGGCCATCGCTGCCCTGCTGGGCATCGTCTTCGCCGGCTTTCTGTACGAGACGCTGCAGATTGGACCCTCGGCGAGCGCCAGCCTGCGCGGGCTGATTCCGAGCCTGGGCGAGTCGAGCCAGCTGTATCTCGCGGTCGGGATCGTCGGCGCCACCGTGATGCCGCACGTCATCTATCTGCACTCGGCCCTGACCAAGGGACGGATGCCCGCCCACAACGACGCCGAGCGCCGCCGGGTGCTGCGCTTCGAGCGCCTCGACGTGCTGATCGCGCTCACCCTCGCCGGCTTGATCAACCTGGCTATGCTGGCCGCCGCGGCCAAGCTGTTTCACGTTTCCGGCCTCTCGGGCCTGAGCACGATCGAGGGTGCCCATCACCAGATCGGGCGCCTGGTCGGCGGCGGGGCGGCCCTGGCCTTCGCGGTCGCCCTGCTCGCCTCGGGGGCCTCGTCCTCGAGCGTCGGCACGTACGCCGGCCAGGTCGTGATGGCGGGCTTCATCGGCGTCCGGATCCCGGTCTTTCTGCGCCGGGCGGTGACGATGGTGCCCGCGCTGGTGATCCTCGCGCTCGGAGTCAGCCCGACCAGTGCGCTGGTTCTCAGCCAGGTCGTGCTCTCGTTCGGGATCCCGTTCGCGATCATCCCGCTGGTCGTGCTCACCGGCCGCCGCGAGGTGATGGGCGCGCAGGTCAACGGCCGGGCGCTCAGCACCGTCGCCTACGCGATCGCCGGCCTGGTCACGGCCATGAACGTGTTTCTGATCGCCCAGCTACTGCTGGGCTGAGGGTCGGCGCTGGGGTGAGCTCTGAGGGCTCACCAGAGCAGCCGGGTACGCTTGCGGGCATGGCCTCGCTGGCGCAGCAGTTCACTGACACCGTCGCCTCACTGTCGGACGACTGGACCGACCTCGAGCTCGATCTACGGATCTTCGACGAGCGCCGCTACGTGGACGCCGCGGTGATGCTGGTCACCGCCAATCCGCAGCCCTACTCCAAGCATGATTGGCACTGGCGGCTGGTCGTCGCCCACCGCTTTGGCCACGGCGCTCCGGTCCCCTCGGTGCACCTGGGCCTGAAGCTGCTCGACGACGCCGGCATCGACGGGGAGCTCGTCGTCCGGGAAGTCCGCACCGGACGGGTCGAGGTCACCCAGATGTGGGGGCGTACCGAGTCGGTCCGCCAGGAGTTCAAGCGTCGCCGGGCGCAGTAGCGGTGGCCCGGGCGGTCGCCTTCGTCCCCGACCTCCTGTTCGGGTCCAACGTCATCGGCGCGCTGCAGGCCGGCGGCCACGACCCGCGGCTGGTCACCGACGCCGCTGAGCTGGAGGGCGCGCTGGTCGGCGCCGACGTGCTGATCGTCGACCTGACCGCCGATGCGCAGGCGCGGATCGAGCTCGCGCGTCCGGCGCTGCAAGGGCATTCGCCGAAAGCGCTGGCCTTCTTCTCCCACGTCGAGGCTGACGTGCGCGAGGCCGCGGAGCAGGCCGGTTTTGACCTCGTGGTGCCGCGCTCGCGGATGGCGCGGACCGCCGCCGCGCTGGTCACTGAGCTGGCCGGCTAATGGGCCCACTAGCGGCGGGGCATACGACTACCGCGCCGAGGGCGCAAAGCGACGCGAGAACATCGACTTCACCCGGGGGACACGGGGGACGATCCCGAAGCGCTTCTCCCAGCGCGCCCAGGCCTGCAGCCGGCTCAGATCGAGGACGCCGACGCGGCCACCCGGGCCCCCGAAAGCGGGCAGCAGCGCCTGCAGCTCGGCACTGAGGAGGGGGGGATCGAGGCCCGGGACCAGCGAGCGCAGGGCCTGCGCTCCGGAATCGGGGTCGGCCAGGACCTGGCGATAGCCGGTGGTCAGGGCGCTGACGACCGAGCGGGCAAGCTCCGGATGGGTGCGGAGGCTGGCGCGCGTGGCGGCCAGGACGAGCTCGGGGTAGGCGGGCGCGCCATACTGGTCCACGCGGAAGACGTGAAAGCCCGGGCGCTGGCGGCGGATCGTCACGCCCTCGTCGTTCCAGAACGCGGTCGCGGCCGCGACGCGTCCGGCGAGTAGATCGGCGACCGCGTTGAAACCGATCGTGATCGTATTCACGCGCGCCGGATCGGCGCCCGACCCGGCCACGATCGAGTGCAGGACCGCCGTGTCACTGGGCGCGCCCGTGACCCCGACCGTCCGGCCGGCGAGCTGACGCGGACTGGAGATCTGAGGCGCGGCGATCACGGCGGCCAGCGGCCGCTGCACGATGGCCATGATCCCGACGATGTCCTGACCGCGGGCTCGAGCCAGGGCGAGATCGTGGATATCGAGGATCGCGAAGTCGACTCGGCCCGTCTCGAGCAGGCGGATCGAGTCGGTGGAGGCCGACGGCGCGACCACCCGCAGGCGTGCCCCGGCGTGGACGTCGTCGCCGCGGGCGAGGGCCTCGTAGATGCCCGCGTGAACCGGATTAGGGGTGAAGTCGAGGACGAGGGTGGCCCCGGGAAGGCTGGGCGGCGCCGAGGTCGAGCTGCCGCATCCGGCGAGACAGACCGCAACCGAGAGGGCGGCGAGAATGAGACGACGCATCCGGCGCGCCAGCATAAAGACCTCGGGCTCGGCTGAGCCTCATACAATCGCCGAGGATGCGCCGCCGCGTGACGTTCAGCCGAAACTATGCGCTTTCGCTGTCGCGGACCTGCCGCTGCTATTGCAAGTACTGCGCGTTCGCGACCCACCAACCGCATCTGCACGCGCCTGATGCGGTGCGGGAGATGCTCGACCGAGCCGCCGGGCGTCACCGCGCCAAGGAGCTGCTGGTCCTGACCGGCGAGGCCCCCGACGACAACTCGCAGGTCGCCCAGCGCCTAGCCGAGTACGGCTTTGCGAACTTCACCGCCTACGTCGTCTGGGTGTGCGAGCAGGCCTTGGAACGGGGGATGCTGCCGCACACAAATCTGGGTGTGATCGAGCGCGGGCAGCTCGCCGCGCTGCGCCAGGTCACCGCCTCCCAGGGGCTGGTGCTCGAATCGGTCTCCGAGCGGCTGATGGAGACCGTCCACGCCGGCTCGCCGACCAAGCACCCGGTGCCGCGGCTGGAGACGATCGCCGCCGCCGGTGAGCTGCGGATCCCGTTCACGAGCGGGATCCTGGTCGGCATCGGCGAGACCGAGGAGGAGCGGATGGCCTCGCTGGCCGCCCTGGCCGAGGTCCACGCGCGCTTTGGCCATCTCCAGGAGGTGATCCTCCAGAACTTCGTGCCCCACCAGAGCTACTACGGCCGCGAGCCGGCCGAGATCGCGGGGGCGGCAGCCGATGAGTATTGGCGCACCGGGGTCGGTCACGGACCCGAGCCGCCACCGAATGCGAAGCATTTGGTGGCGCCGATGTGGGCCTGCCCGGTCAGTGTGGAGGACATGAAGCGGCTGATCGCCGAGACCCGCCGGCTGATGCCCGAGATCGGCATCCAGGTCCCGCCTAATCTGGCCGACTGGTGGCCGGAGCTGGTCCGAGCCGGCGCGACCGACCTGGGCGGGCTGAGCGCCAACGGCGACCACATCTCCCCCGAGCATCCCTTCCCGTCTCCGACCCAGGTCCGTCAGCGCCTGGGCGAGGATGGCTTCGCGGTCTCCGAGCGGCTGTGCGTGTACCCGGAGTACATCGACGCCGAGTGGCTTTCGGGGCCTGTCCTGGACGTGATCAAGGCCCGCTACTGGTCGTTTATCCCGCGGCGCGGGAGCGGGCGCCGCCGGGAGCTGACCGTGGACGACGGCGCGGCTCCGCGCGCCGTGGAGCGCGCCCGCGACGGGCAGACGCTGAGCGCCGCGGAGCTGACCGCGCTGTTCGCCGAGCAGCGTCCCGAGGTCATCGAGGACATGCGGATGGCTGCCGATGAGCTGCGCCGCCACTTGGCCGGTGACACCGTGACCTTCGTCGTGAACCGGAATATCAACGTCTCCAATGTGTGCGTGGTGGGCTGTGCGTTCTGCGGGTTTGGCCAGTCCCGGCGCTCGCCCGATGCCTACGAGCACTCCGAGGCCGAGTTCGCCCAGCGGGTGCAGGAGGCGATCGCGGCGGGGGCGACCGAGCTCTGCATCCAGTCGGGCATCCACCCCGACTGGGGGTTGGAGGACTATCTGGGCTGGCTGCGCTTCGCCAAGTCGCTCGCCCCCCAGCTCCATCTCCACGCCTATTCGCCGATGGAGGTCTCGCACATGTGCGAGGTAAGTGGCCTCGCTCCGCGGGAGGTGTTCGCGCAGTTGCGGGAGGCTGGTCTGGGCTCGACCCCGGGCACGGCAGCCGAGGTTCTGCACGACGGCGTGCGCGAGCGCATATCCCCCAACAAGCTCCCGGTGGCCCGCTGGGTAGAGATCATCGAGGCGTCGCATGCCGAGGGGATCCGCTCCACGGCCACAGTCATGTTCGGCCATATCGAGGAGCCGTGGGAGCTGGCCGAGCACATGCGCGTGGTACGCGAGCTGCAGGAGCGGACCGGCGGCTTCACCGAGTTCGTGCCGCTGTCCTTCATCCCCTTCCACACCCTCCTGGGCCGCACCCACGGCGTGGAGGAGATCTCCCGCGCGGAGAACCTCAAGCACACCGCCGCCTTCCGCCTGGCGCTGGGCGACACGGTGGTCAACCTCCAGGCCAGCTGGGTCAAGATGGGCCTCGACGCGGCCACCGAAGCGCTGCGCTGGGGCGTCAACGACCTCGGCGGCACCCTGATGGAGGAGTCGATCTCGCGTATGGCCGGCAGTTACCACGGGGTGCGCCTGGAGCCCGAGGAGCTGATCGCCGCCGCGCATCGGGCCGGCCGGCCCGCGGCGCAGCGGACCACGGGCTACGAGCTGAGCCGTCACTTCGAGGTGCCGGTGCCGGTGTGACCCGGGTGGGAGGGTCTGAGCGGCCGCCCTCTCTGTTTGCGGGCGTCGAGCCGCTCGAGGTGTTCGTCGAGCTGCTGGCCGAGCTCGACACCGACACGAGCTCGACCGAGTTCTATGACCGGATCTGTGAGGCGATCTGCCGGCTGACCACGATGCGCCGGGCGGCGATCTTCATGGCCGACGCCGGGCGGCGCCGGGTCCGCGCGGTCGGCTCCCACGGAACCTCCTTCGAGCAGCTGGCCACGCTCGAGCCGACGCCGACGCTCGTCTCGACCCCGATCGCCCAGCGCGCCCTGCTCCAGGACGAGGTGGTGGTCGTTTCGGAGGGGATCGAGGACGAGGTCCCGCCCGAGTACGCCCGGCTGCTCGGAATCACGACGCTCGTCTGCACGCCCCTGAGCGCCGCCGGCCGCGCCTACGGCGTCATCTGCGCTGACCGGGGCGGCGGCCGCTTCGAGCTCTCCGACGGCGAGCGCCACCTGCTCTGGACGCTGGGCAAGACGGCGGCCCTGGTGGCCACGGCCCGCAACGCGACCCGCCAGCAGGAGCGCAACCATCGGCTCGGCGAGCGGCTCGAGCTGGCCCGCGAGATCCACGAACGCGTGATGCAGCGCCTATTTGGCGTCTCGCTGGCGCTCAGCGCCGAACGGTCCTTCGATGACGCGGAGCGCGAGCGCTGCCGGGTCGAGATGCAGGAGGCCCTGAGCGATCTGCGTCGCGCGCTGGAGCGCCCGCTGGCGGCGCTGCCCCAGGAGACCGGCACCACGCTGGCCGCCGAGCTCGAACGCGTGGTGGCGGCGGCGCCAGGGCCCGGGCCGGGGCCGCAGATCGAGGTGCATTGGGATCCGGGCGTGACCGTCCCCGCCGATCTGGAGCCGCTGGCCCAGTCCGTACTGGCCGAGGCGTTGCGCAACGTCGCCAAGCACGCCGCGCCGTCCTGCGTCTCGGTTCGGGTGGCCGGCGACACCGACACCTTCACGCTCGAGGTCCGCAACGATGGCGTCGGGTCAGGCGCGCGGGGGTCGGGCATGGGCTTGCGCCTGGCCGCCTTCGAAGCTCTCCAGCACGGCGGCGTGGTCGACTTCGGAACTCCGGAGGCGGGCTCGTGGCGGGTCCGGCTGGTCGTGCCGCGGGCGGACGGCCGCACGTGACCGCGAGCGTGGGTCGGGCCGGCGCCGCACGGCGCAAGCTGCGCGTGCTGGTGGTCGACGACCACGATGTCGTGCACTGGGGCTTTCGGGTCCTGCTCGGCGAGCAGCCGTGGGTGGAACGCTGCCTGGCGGCGCGAACCGGGGCTGAGGCCCTCGAGCTGCTGCGGACATTCTCCGCCGATGTGGCCCTGGTCGACCTGTTCCTGGTCGGTGAGTCAGGGGCCGACGTCTGTGCCTCGATTCGCCGGGATTCCCCCCGCACGCGCGTGCTGCTGATCTCGGGCGCGGGGCGGATGTCCCCGGCGGCGGCCCGGGCGGCCGGGGCCTCGGGCTTTGTCTCCAAGGACTGGGAGGCCAGAGAGGTGGCCCGCGCAGTGCGGACGGTCGGCCTCGGGATGACGATGTTCGCCCCCACCTCTGAACAGCCGGCGCCGCTGCTGTCCGAGCGCGAGCGCGAAGTGCTCGACCTGATCGCGGCCGGCTCGACCAACCGCGAGATCGCGGGGCGCCTGTTCCTGTCCCCCCATACAGTCAAGGAGCACACCAGCGCCCTGTATCGAAAGCTCGGCGCCCGCAACCGCGCCGAAGCGGTGCAGCGCGCCCAGCGGGTCGGGCTGCTGGGTTAGCCACGGCGCGGCTTGCGCCCGGACTGCGTCAGCGGCGGCGCATCACGCGCTCGATCACCGGCAGCTTGAGCGCGTGGGGGAGATAGCGAGAGGCGAGCATGGCCGTGCGGATTTGGAGTCCGGGAACCACGACCCGGCGGCCGTCCTGCAGTCCTCTGACCCCGGCCGACGCGGTCTGTTCGGCGGTGACCCAGGCCGGCCCGGGCACGGCTTTCTCAAACGTCTGGCCGCCGGCTTCCCAGCCGGCTCCGTCCCAGAACTCGGTCGAAACCGGGCCCGGGGCGAGTGCGGTCACCGTAACCCCCGCGCCGCGAACCTCCTGGTGCAGGGCCTCGGAGAAGTTGAGCACGTAGGCCTTGGCCGCTGAATAGCCGGCCGAATAGGGCAGCGGCTGCATGCCGGCGGTCGAGGCGACGTTGAGGATCGCGCCGCGCCGGCGGCGGACCATCTCCGGCAGGAAGGCCGAGGTCAGGGCGACCACGGCCTCGACCAGGACCCGCACCTGCTCGAGCTCGCGCTCGGGGTCGGACTCGGCGAAGGCGCCGCCGGTGGCAAAGCCGGCGTTGTTGACCAGAACCTCCACGTTGAGTCCGAGCGCGGCGACCCGACCGGGGAGACGCTGGCGCGAGGCCGACTTGGCCAGGTCACAGCCGAGCGTCTCGGCGCGCACGCCATGGGCGCCGGCCAGCTTCTGGGCGATCTCGTCCAGGCGGTCCTTGCGCCGGGCGACGAGGATGAGGTTGTGGCGACGCGCGGCCAGCTCGCCGGCGATCGCGGCGCCAATTCCGGCCGAAGCGCCGGTGACCAGGGCCGCGCCGGACGCGGTGGGGGCGGGAAGGCTCACGAGCGCGCAGCCTACCGGCCTCCCCCCGAACGGGGGGAACTCTGTCACCGCGCTGTATCTCCGCCCGACGCGCGGCGTAGGTTCTGATTACCGATGAGCACCGCCACCGCGATCCTGTTTCCCGGGCAGGGGAGTCAGACGGCCGACATGCGCGATGTTGTCGCGCGCGAGCGGCCGGATCTCCTCGAGCAGGTCATCGCTGCCGTCGGCGACGACCCGTTTGCCCGGGCCGGCGACGGCACCCGGTTCGCCCAACCGGCGATCTTCTGTGCCAGCCTCGCCGGCTGGCATGGCCTCGGCCGTCCGGCCGGCGAGTTCATGGCCGGCCACTCCCTGGGCGAGGTGGCCGCGCTGGTCGCAGCCGGCGCGCTCACCGAACACGATGGGGTGCGGCTGGTCGCGCTGCGGGGTCGGCTGATGGACGAGGCCGGCCGGCGGGCCGGCGACGGCGGCATGGTGGCGATGCTGGGGGGCGGTGCCGCCGAGCGGGCCCCCGAGGTCGCCCTGGCTCACCGGCTGGTGATCGCCAATGACAACTCTCCCCAACAGGTGGTCCTGTCCGGCGCCCGCTCTGAGCTGTCCGCCGCGGTGCAGCACGCCCAGGAGCTTGGCCTGCGCGCGATGGAGCTCGACGTGACCGGCGCCTTTCACTCGCCGATGATGGCCTCGGCCGTGCCCGAGTTCGCGGCCGCGCTCGCGCAGACCGAGTTCTCGGACCCGTCGGCGGTCGTGCTGTCGGCGGTGACCGCGCAGGCCTTCGCGGACCCAGCGCGCGAGCTTGCCGACGCCCTCACGATGCCGGTCCGCTGGCGCGAGACGATGCTCGCCGCGGCCGAGCTCGGCGCCGGACGCTTTGTCGAGGTCGGTCCCGGCCGGGTGCTCACCGGGCTGGTCAAGCGCACGTTGCCTGACGTGGAGCTCGTCCATGCTTGAGACCCGAGCCGCTGAAGCCTTTTCGGATCTTGCCCCGGTTCGCGCCGATGTGCGGCCGGCGGCCATCCTCGGCCTGGCCACCGAGCTGCCCGGCGGCCGACTTACCAACGCCGAGCTCGCCGCGCGTCTGGGCATCACCGAGGAGTGGATCCTGTCGCGGACCGGGATCCGCGAGCGGCGCCGGGCCGAGCCCGACGAGCGGATCAGCGATTACGCCGCCCGGGTCGGCGCGGCCGCACTGCTCCGGGCCGGAGTGTCGGCCGCCGAGCTTGACCTCGTAATCGTGGCCACCATGACCCAGGATGAGCTGACCCCCAACACCGCGCCGATCGTCGCCCACGCGATCGGCGCCCGGTGCGCCGGCGCCTTCGACGTCGGCGCGGCCTGCAGCGCGTTTCTGGTCGGGCTGTCCCAGGGCACCGCGCAGATCGAGTGCGGCCGCGCCGAGCACGTGCTGTTGATCGGCGCCGACTTCATCACCCGGATCACCGACTATGACGATCGCCGCACGGCCCCGCTGTTCGCTGACGCGGCCGGAGCCGTGGTCCTCGGTCCGGGCGGCGGGGAGCGCGGCCGGGTGGGACCGATCGTGCTCGGCGCCGACGGCTCCCACGCCCAGACGATCCACGCCACGGTCAGCGAGCGCACGCTGCGCATGGACGGACCGGAGGTCTTCCGGCACGCCGTGGCCCGCATGAGCCAGGTGACCGTCGACGCCGTCGCCTCGGCTGGGCTCGCGCTGGACGACATCGACCTGTTCGTCTATCACCAGGCCAACGCCCGCATCACCCGCGCGCTTGGCGAGCGGCTGGGTCTCCCCGCCGAGCGGGTGGTCGACTGCATCGAGGCCCTCGGCAATGCGTCGGCGGCGACGCTGCCGGTGGCGCTCGCCGCGGCGCAGGACGACGGACGCCTGCGTCCCGGCGCCCGCGTGCTGCTCAGTGCCTTCGGCGCCGGATTTACCTGGGGGGGCGGCGTGATCGAATGGGGCGGGCGTGGCTGAGGGGCGCGAACACGGTTGCGCGCTGGTCACCGGGGCCTCGCGCGGGATCGGGGCCGCGATCGCGCGCGCTGTGGCCGCCGAGGGGTGGCCGGTCGGGGTCGGCTATCGCTCCGACCAGGCGGCCGCCGACGCCGTCGTGGCCCAGATCGAGTCGGCCGGTGGGCGCGCGCTGGCCGTGGCCGGGGACATCGCCGAACTGGCGGTCGCCGATCAGCTCTTCGGGACGCTCGAGGAGCACTTCGGGACGCCGGTCCTGGTGCTGGTCAACAACGCCGGCATCACCGCCGACGATCTCACCCCGTCCCTGGGCGACGACCAATGGCAGCAGGTCATCGACACCGATCTCAGCGCCGCCTTTCGGCTCATCCGGCGGGCGTTGAAGCCGATGCTGCGCGCCCGCACCGGGCGGATCGTCAACATCGCCTCGATCAGTGGCCTGCGGGCCAATCCCGGCCAGGCCAATTACGCCGCTGCCAAGGCCGGCCTGATCGCGCTGACCAAGACGGCCGCGGTCGAGGTGGCCCGCCGCGGGATCACGATCAACGCCGTGGCGCCGGGGCTGATCGAGACCGACATGACCTCCGAGTTGACCACTGATCTGCTGGCCCACGTGCCGGCGCGCCGGATGGGGACGCCGGAGGAGGTGGCAGCGTGCGTACGCTTTCTCATCTCCGATGCCGCGAGCTATGTGACCGGAGCCGTGCTGAGCGTCGACGGTGGCTTGGCGGCATGAACAACCCAACGGATAGGAGCAGTCAATGTCAGTGACAACCGAGCAGGTCGAAGGGCGTGTGGTCGAGACCCTCGCCAGCTTTGGCCCCGAGGCCGACCAGATCACCCGGACCGCGACCTTCGAAGAGCTCGACATCGACTCGCTGGACCTGGTCGAGCTGGCCCAGGTCGTCGAGGACGAGTACGGCGTGGTCCTCAAGGGTGAGGACATGAAGGAGCTCAAGACCGTGGGCGACGCCGTCGACCTGATCGTCGAGCGAGCCGCGTAATGACCGGCGTGCGGGACAGACGCAAGGTCGTCGTCACCGGCCTGGGCGCGGTGACGCCGCTCGGGATCGGCGCCAGCACCCTGCACGACCGCTGGGCGCAGGGGGTTTGCGGGATCGCCGACGGCGCCGGGGCCTGCCGTGAATACGAGGCCAAGGACTTCCTCTCGATCAAGGAGGCCCGGCGGCTGGACCGCTTCGCCCAGTTCGCGGTCATCGCGTCCGGCGAGGCGGTGGCCCAAGCGGGCTGGGACGGCGAGGCGCCGTATGATCCGCTGCGCATCGGCTGCGTGATCGCCACCGGAATCGGGGGGATCGACACGGTCGAGACCCAGCACGACGTGATGCGCGACCGCGGGGCCAAGATGGTCTCCCCGCTGGGGATCCCCCAGTACATGCCCAACGCGGCCGCGGCCGCCGTCTCGATGAAGCACGCGCTGCGCGGTCAGAGCTACGGCGTGGTCTCGGCCTGCGCGAGCGGCGGTCATGCCCTGGGGTCCGGCCTGCGCATGATCCAATATGGCGATGCCGATGCCGTCGTCTGCGGCGGCGCCGAGGCGACACTGACCGAGTTCGGATTTGCCTGCTTTAACTCGATGCAGGCGCTCTCGCCCACCGGCATCTCGCGGCCGTTTGATCTGCGCCGGGATGGGTTCGTGATGGGTGAGGGGGCGGGCATGGTCGTACTCGAAGAGGCGCAAGCGGCGGCCGCCCGGGGGGCCACCGTGCTCGGTGAGGTGGCGGGCTACGGCTCGACCTCGGACGCCTTTCACCTGACCGCGCCCGAGCCCACCGGGGCAACCTCATCGCGGGCGATCGAGCTCGCCCTGCTCGACGCCGGGGCCACACCCGCCGAGGTCGACTACGTCAACGCGCACGGGACCTCGACCCAGCTCAACGATGCCGCCGAGACGGCAGCGCTCAAGCACGCGCTCGGCGAGGACGCCCGCCGGGTGCCGATCTCCTCGACCAAGTCGGCGATCGGCCATCTGCTCGGAGCCGCCGGCGCCGTGGAGGCGGTGGCCACCCTGCGGACGCTGATCACCGGGGTGATCGCCCCGACCCTCGGCTACGAGGTCCCCGATCCCGAGCTCGACCTCGACTACGTCCCGGGGGAGTCTCGGCCGTTGATCACCGGCAACGGGCACCCGCCGCTGGCGGTCTCCAACTCGTTCGCGTTCGGCGGTCACAATGTCGCCCTGGCCTTCCGGGGAGCGCCGAAGTGAGCGCGACCGCGCTCGCCCGATCGGGCCAGCACCTGGATCCGCGCGGCCGTCTGGATGCGCTGTGTGACCCGGGCAGCGTCCGGGTTATCCGTTCGGGGGTCCACTCGACCCGGCTCGGTGACCGGTCCGTGGCCGGCGACGGGGTGGTTGGCGCGACCGGCACCGTGGCCGGGCGCCCGATCGCCTGCTACGCCCAGGACGGAGCGTTCTTCGGCGGTTCGCTCGGTGAGCGCCACGCCGACACGATCGTGCGCCTGCTCGGAATGGCCGATCGGGCCGGGATGCCGGTCGTGTCCTTCGTCGAGTCCGGCGGTGCCCGGATGCAGGAGGGTACGGCGGCCCTGGCCGGGTACGGGCGCATCTTCCGCGCGACCGTCGCGCTGACCGGGCGGGTGCCGCAGATCTCGGTCGTGTCCGGGGCGTCGGCCGGCGGCGGGGCGTATTCGCCGGCGCTGACCGACCTGATCGTGATGACCCAGGACGCCGCCATGTTCCTCACCGGCCCCGGGGTCGTGCGCGAGGCCCTGGGGGAGGAGATCGACGCCGCCGGGCTCGGCGGCCCGTCCGTCCACGAGCGTAACGGCGTCTGCCATCTCGTTGAGCGGGACGAGGCCAGCGCCGCTGCCCGCGTGCGCGATCTGCTCGCCTACCTGCCGTCGCGGAGCGGTCAGGCCCCCCCGCGCGCGGCTTCCCGGGCGCCCTCGCAACCGGATCCAGGAGCGTTTGTGCCCGCCGCCGCGCGCCGCGTTTACGACATCCGCGACGCCCTGGGCGCGATCATCGACGCCGGCTCGCTCCAGGAGCTGTGTCCCCGGTGGGCGCGCAACCTGGTCACCGCGCTGGCCCGGATCGACGGCCGCCCGGTGGCCATCATTGCCAACCAGCCCCGCCATCTCGGCGGAGTCCTCGACGCCGAGGGTTCGGAGAAGGCGGCCCGGTTTGTCAACTTCTGTAGCTCGTTCGGGCTGCCGCTGATCGCGATCGTCGACACCCCCGGGTTCATGCCCGGCTCGCGCCAGGAGCAGGCCGGGGTCATCCGGTACGGCGCCGGGCTCGTTCGGGCCTTCGCCGCCGCGACGGTGCCCAAGCTGACCGTGGTTTTGAGGAAATCGTATGGCGGGGCCTACATCACGATGAACTCACGCGACCTGGGCGCCGACCTCGTCCTGGCCTGGCCCGAGGCTGAGCTCGGCATCATGAGCGCGCGGGCCGCGGTGGGGATCGTCAACCGCCGCGAGCTGCAGGTCGCCGGCGATCCCGAGGTGGCCCGCGACCGCCTCGCCGACGCCTACGCCCGCGAGCACCTGCGGGCGCAGACCGCAGCGGCTGAGGGCTTCGTGGACGAGATCATCGAGCCCGCCCAGACCCGTGACCGGCTCCGTGCCGCCCTGGACGCGTTCTGCGGTCCGGCGGGTGACTCGGGTGACTCGGGTGACCCGGCTGGCTCGGGTAGCGTGCGGTGATCCTGGCCGGCAAACGCCTGCTGATCACCGGCGTGATCACCAAGGATTCAATCGCCTTCCACGCCGCCGAGCAGGCCCAGAAGGAGGGCGCCGAGGTGCTCCTGACCAGCTTCGGCCGGGTACGCCGGATGACCGAGCGGGCCGCCCAACGCCTCCCGACCCCGGTCGACGTCCTCGAGCTCGACGTCAACCGCGAGGAGGACCTCGCGGCGCTGACCGCGTTGCTTGGTAAGCGGTGGGGTCGCGTGGACGGCGTCCTGCACGCGATCGCCTTCGCACCCCAGGACGCCTTGGGGGGCGCTTTCATGACCGCGCCCGCCGAGAGCGCGATGGCCGCCTTTCAGACCAGCGCCTTCTCGCTCAAGGCGCTGGCCGGCGCGCTCGCCCCGCTGATGCCCGCGGGCTCGGGGATCGTCGGCCTGGACTTCGACGCCAGCGTCGCCTGGCCGATCTACGACTGGATGGGGGTGGCCAAGGCAGCGCTCGAGTCGGTTTCGCGCTACCTGGCCCGGGACCTCGGGCCGGCCGGCATCCGGGTCAACCTGGTCGCCGCCGGCCCCCTGGGAACGGTGGCGGCTCGTGGCATCCCCGGGTTCGAGCAGCTGGCCGAGCTGTGGCGCGCCCAGGCCCCGCTCGGCTGGGATGTCGAGGATCCGACGCCCGTGGCACGGGCGATCTGCTGGCTGCTGTCGGAGTACGCGCAGGGGATCAGCGGCGAGATCGTCCACGTCGACGGGGGCTTTCACGCCGTCGGGGCTCCTTCGGGCGGGCCCGCGGCCGGATTGCTCGAGCCGTCGGACGGCGGTTAGCGGAACAGGTCCTCGGTGGCGGCGCGCAGCAGCGCGCGGGCGCCGGGACCGTCCTGCTCGGTCACGTGGCGCCCGGCGCCGCTGACCAGCACGGCGGGCTGCCTCGCGTCCTTGGTCCGGGTCAGGTCGGCGGTGGCGGCGAGCTCGTCGGCGACGGCGATCCAGGTCGCGCGCAGCTCGCGCCCGGCGGCGTCGCGGCGCCCGCGCCAGTCCTCCAAGGGCTCCAGTCCGGCGCAGCCGATCGCCACGTCGGTCTGGCCGTGGCGCCACGCCCGGCCGAAGGAGTCGGTGATCAACACGGCGGGGGCGACATCGCACAGGTCGGCGAGGCGAACGCGGAGCCGGCGGGCCGAGGCATCGGGATCGGTGGGGAGGAGGATCACCGTCCCGACGTCGGGGGCGTTGGAGGCATCGACGCCGGCGTTGGCGCACACGAACCCGTGGCGGGTGACGGCGATCAGCACTCCGCGCTCGGCGCGGCGGATCTCGCTGGACTCGTCGAGGATGATCTGGACCTGACGCGGGTCCTTGTCGAGCTCGCCGGCCAGGCGCTGAGCCTCCCGGCCGGGCTGCACGCTGGCCAGGACCCGGGTGCGCCCCTCGGCCTTGGACACGACCTTGTGGGCGAGGACGAGAACGTCGGTGGCCTCGGGGGAACCCGGTGGCATGGCCGTGGCCAGCCGAGCGGCGAGATCGTCGCCCGCCTCGATCTCGGGGATGCCGGCCAGCGCTCGGGCGCAGATCACCTGCTAGGGCTCCCGGATGCGCGCGCCAGCTGCGAGAGCATCCCGCGCGTGTGCGCCGCGCCACCGTGACCGCTGCGCAGCGCCGCCTCAATCGCGACCAGGTCCTCGGGGGTGTCGAGATCGAGGGCCAGCGTCGAGACGGTGACGGTGGCCGGTGTCAGTCCCGCCGCCCGCGCCTTCTGCTCGTGCCGGGTGCGGCTGAGCGGGCCGAAGGCGGGGCCCAGCGCGTTGGGTGGGGAGAGGAGGAGGGCGTTGGTTCCGGTTCCGTGGCGGTCGGGCACGATCACCACCGAGCGAGACTCGGTGTGCTGGGTGATCAGTTTGTCGAGCTCGGCCGGATCCAGCAACGGGCAGTCGCCGGGGACGAGCAGGACGCGGGTCGCGCCCAGCTCCAGCGCGTGGGCGATGCCCCGGGAGGCCGCCTGGTTGTGCCCGCGCTGATCGTCGTCGACCACGATGGCGCCGTAGCCCTCGGCGATCCGCTGAGCCCCGTGGTCGCTGGAGACGACCAGCACGCGGTCGATCTGTGTGGTCCGGCGCAGGGCAATGAGGACGTCGGAGAACATCGCCTGGACCAGGGCGGCCCGGGGGGACGGACCCAGCGCGTCGCGAAGCCGCTGCTTGGCCTGGTCAAAGCTCTTGATCGGGAGGATGGCGACGGGCTTTGACACGTGGGTCGGCTCAGGCGAGTGTGCGGGCGAAGGTGAGGGTCTGCTCGGCCACCTGGCGCCGAGCCTGCGGGGTGTCCATCAGCACACTGGTCTCGAGCACGGGCAGCGCCTCGGTGCGCTGATCGGCGACCAGGCCGTCGAGCAGCCCGTGGTAGGCGGCGGCGATCCCGTCGCTGGACAGCGGCCACCCGGCGGCGCGCATGAAGGCGGCCGTCGGGCCCTTGAGAACTTCGTTGCGCACCACGGGGCTGACCGCGACGACTGGCGCCGGGCTGTGTTGAAGGGCCCGTTTGATCCCCGGGACGGCAAGGATCGGACCAATCGAGATCACCGGATTGGACGGGCCGATCACGATCGCCCGGGCGCCGGCGAGTGCCGCCAGCGTTTCCGGGGTCGGCGGCGCCGCCCGAACGCCGCGGAAGTCGACATCGCGCACCTCGCCCTGCCCCCGG
The DNA here is from genome assembly GCA_051005855.1 of Solirubrobacteraceae bacterium. Taxonomy (GTDB): domain Bacteria; phylum Actinomycetota; class Thermoleophilia; order Solirubrobacterales; family Solirubrobacteraceae; genus Palsa-465. The sequence continues at coordinate 32,573 of JBPCIY010000100.1, forward strand.
TCTCTGATCAGGAACTCCTGCAGGGGCCACCACCGCCCATCGGCCAGGACGCGGGTCCGGACCGGGCGGTCGGTCATCGGCAGGACGGTGGCGTCGACCTTGAGCGCGGCGGTCACGACAGCCTGGGCGTCAGTGAGGCGGGCGCCGGCGTCGAGCCGCCGGCGGCGCTCCAGGCCGATGGCCAGATCACGGTCTCCGAGGTTGAACCACACGTCGACCCCGAGCTCGCGCAAACCGTCCATGACGTGAAACGTGTCGTTTTGCAGTCCCCAGCCGCGGGCGTCGATCCGGTCGGCGAGCCAGAAGGAGATGAGGTCCGGGTCGGGTGAGACGTAGGCACCGTAGATCTCGATGTCGTCACCGGTATTGGCGATCACGGTCAGCTCGCCGGGACCGACCACGTCGAGCATGCCCCGGGCCAGCTTGGCGCCGCCGGAGCCGCCGGCGAGCACCACCACCGCACCGGCGCTCACAGGCCGGTGACGCGGATCCCGGCGCGCACCTTGTTGCGCACGTTGATCGAGATCAGCAGCGGGGTCAGCTGCTCGACGATGCGGGCCATCTCCAGCGGCCCGCAGTTGACGGCGCGCAGACCGTCGATCCGGTCCACGAGCTCGGCCAGCTTGTCCTTGTCCGCCCGCCGGTCACCACAGACCAACACGTCCTCGTCGAGGTCGTGCTCAAGGTCGGTGAGCAGCGCGGCGCTGACGGTGTGAAAAGCCGAGAGCACGGTCACCCCCTCGGGCACCATCTCCTGGGCCTGCTGGGCGGCCGAGCCTTGCCATACCCCGAGGGTCCGGGTCGCCTTGCCACTCACCGCCGCGGCCAACGGCACGGTCGCGTCGATCACAAGCTGCCCCGGCTTGAGCGCCGGTTTGAGGTTGGTCAGGGTCTCGGACTGGGAACGGAACGGGACGCTGAGAATCACGAGCTCGACCTCGGCGACCGCGGCCGCGTTCTCGAGGCCTTGGAAGGAGCCCTCGGGGACGAGCCCGGCCGCCTTGGCGGCCGCCTCCTCAGCCCGTCGGCCATCTCGGGAGCCGATCACGATCGGCACCCCGGCGCGGCCGAAGCGGACCGCGAGGCCGAAACCAAGCGCGCCGGTGCCGCCGACTATGCCGAGCGGGCTGGGCATCGAGCCTGCAGTCTATGTCGCCGCTGCGCCCTATAGTCCGGGCCGGGGTGCGCGCTCGTTTCATCCTGTCTCTGATCGTCATGGCGCTATGCGGGGCAGTGTCGCTGGACGTGGCCGCCGGCACCGGATCCCGGCCGCTCGCCGTGCCGTCGGCCCTTCTTACCCAGGACGGCCAGCCGGCGCTGTGGAGGGTGACCATGACCGCTCCGTTCCTGCCCGCGCGTCCTGGCTCCCCTTCGCTCCATACGCCGCGGCTGGTCGGTTGTGTGGACAGCGGCCGCCGATTCGTCAACCACGGACCGGTCACCGGGCGCAGGATCGCGCTCACCTTCGATGACGGTCCGTGGTCTCAGACGGCTCAGTTCCTCACGGTGTTGGAGCGCTACCGGGTGCCGGCCACCTTCTTCGAGGTCGGCGAGCACCTGGCCACCTTCGGGCGCCGCGGCGCGATCGAACGTCGGATGCTCGCCGACGGCGACATGATCGGCGACCACACCTGGAACCACGCCAACGTGTCGGCCGGCGGTCGGTTCGCGGTCCGGGAGATCAGCCAGACGGCGGTCGCGATCAAGCAGGCCACGCACGGGTTTACGCCCTGTCTGTTCCGGGCGCCCTTCGGCGCGGTGGGCGCTGGGCTCCTGAGGACCGCGACGTCACTGGGGTTCAAGACCATCCAGTGGGACATCGACCCACGCGACTGGGCCACGCCCGGCGTCGGTGCGATCTACGCCAACGTGATGGCCAACGCCCACCCCGGAGCGATCATTCTTCAGCACGACGGAGGCGGCAACCGCGCGCAGACGCTGTCCGCGTTGCCACGGGAGATCACGAGCCTGAAGGCCCGTGGCTATCACTTCGTGACGATCACGCAGCTGTTGGGGATGAGGCTGATCTACCGCTGGTCACGCTAGGCGCGCCTTCCAGGTCGGCGTCGATCGCGTCCACTACGGTCAGGACCAGCTCGAGCATCCGGTCGATCGCTTGGTCTCCGTGGAGCGCCCCGGGAAGGTCGGACGGGAGGTGTGAGCGGGGGCTGAGGCCGCGCTGGTCAAGGCTGCCGACCGTGATGGCGGGCAGCCCGGCTCGGCGCGCTGGGAAGGCCGGCGAGATCCCACGGCCTCGGTGAGGGCGCGCGGCGAGCGCGGTCTGAGGCCCCGCGGCGGCGGCGACGACGCCGGCCAGGCGGGACGCAAAGCGCAGCGGCAGCACGGTCCCGTCGCTCGTCCACCAGCACGGGCTACCCGCGCCGCAGGCCGCGATGCCGATCACGATCGTGTTGGCTGCCCCGCGCTCCCGGCGCCGAGAGCGCAGATATCGCGCCAGGCCCGTCATCGAGCCGTCGCTGGCCCCCTGGAGCACGAGCTCGACCTCGAGGTGGCGGGGTGGGGAGAAGCCCAGCGCGCGCGTGACCGCGACCGCGACGGCGACTCCGCTGGCGTTGTCCCCGGCGCTCGGGCCGAAGGCGGAGCTGGCCAGTTCGAGCAGCAGGGCCAGGGCCAGGACGAGCACCGCGGTGGGAATCAGCTGGGCGATGGCCAGCGCCCGGCTGCTGGCGCCGCCGTCGCGCGCGATCGCCGTGACCAGCAGCCACGCGAAGCCGATCGCCAGCCAGGCCTCCCAGCCGAGCGCGGCGGGTCCCAAGGCGACACGCAGGCGGGCGGCGGGGATGCGCAGAGCGGGGCGGTGAACGAGACCGGTCCGGCCGGCGTCATAGTTGGCGGTCACGATCAGCCGCACGGGACGGCCGGCGTCCGGCGCCGGACTGACCACGTTCTGGCTGGCGCGCTCAAAGGTCAGGCGGCGCCCGAGCGAGACGCCGGTCAGCGCGTCGACGGCTAACGAGAGCACCGCGACCAGGATCAGCGCGCCGCCCACTTTCGGCGATGCCACCGAGACCAGGGTGCCGGCCAGGGCCAGCGCGGCATGCCAGGCGTGGGCCAAGGCCCAGTTGGGCCGCGACCAGAACGTCTCCAGGATCGCCTCGCGACGCCCGGCCTGGAGCTCGCGCGTGAGCCACGCCGCGGCCCGCCGCTCCGCGTCGGTTCCCGCGCCGCGCCCCTCAGACTCGGTGAGGGCGGCGACTGTGTCGGCGGCACCCATGGCCTGGCCATGATCCCAGGCCGCGGTTGGGCATGAGCCGCTGGGCGGGGTCATCGTGTAGAACGCAGGGCGATGAGCGATCCGGCGTTTGAGTGCGAACTGCTGGCCGTCGCCCGCGAGGCCGCCCGTGCGTCGGCCGCGGAGCTGATGCCTCGCTTCGGCCAGGTCAAGCACGACATCCAGGCCAAGAGCAGCCCCACGGACCTTGTCTCCGAGGCCGATGTGACCGCCGAGGAGGCGATCCGCCGCGTGCTTTATGAGCGTCGGCCCGCGGACGCGATCCTCGGCGAAGAGGGGGGCGCGACCGGCAGCGGTGACCTGCGCTGGGTGATAGATCCCCTCGACGGCACCACCAATTATCTGTTCGGCGTGCCCCAGTTTGCGGTCAGCGTGGCCTGCGAGGACGCCGACGGTGTTCTGGCCGGGGTCGTGCTTGATCCCGTCCGCGACGAATGCTTTGCGGCCACGCGGTCCGGACCCGCCATGCTCGACGGCGCGGTGCTGACGCCTCCGCGGCGTGGCGATCTGGCCACGGCGCTGGTGGCTACGGGATTCGGCTACGAGAGCCTTGTCCGGGCCCGCCAGGCCCGGGTGCTCACCCGGGTGCTGCCCCGGGTGCGTGACATCCGGCGCTTTGGCGCGGCGGCGCTTGATCTGTGCTGGACGGCCTGCGGGCGCTACGACGCCTACTACGAGCGGGGCTTGAAGCCCTGGGACCACGCGGCCGGCGGTCTGATCTGCGCCCGCGCCGGGCTCGAGCTGCATTCCCTGCCGGCTGAGGATGAGGATCCCGAGGGTCTGCTGGCCGCGCCGTCGGCGCTGGCCGGCGAGCTGCTCGGACTCGTCCTCGGCTCCGGCTGACCCGAGGCTTAGACTTCCCTCCCGCGCGGCGGTGGTGGAACGGTAGACACGATGGCCTCAAAAGCCATTGTCCTTCGGGACGTGTGGGTTCGAATCCCACCCGCCGTATCCGAGTCGGCCTGCAAACGCGAAAAACTCGGGCGCGAGATTTTCCGCTCGCGCAGACCTGACTGTCACTTTGCGCAAATTGGGCGCCGGCGCTCAAGTCTTCACTCTTTGCATGCTCCAGCGGCCCGCCGAGGCTCGCCCGGCTGAGCTCGGCCGCGGACCCCAAGCGGAGCGGTCGTCCCTGAATCGGTCAGGCGGTCTGGGCCTGAGGGCCGCTGGCCACCGACTTGCTGCCGCGCTTGCGGGCTTCGTCCTCGGGCACTTCCAGCTCGACGTTCCAACCCTGTACGAAGCCGACCATGGCCACGATTATCAGCAGGGCCTCGAGCGGGATCAGGAGCAGTGTGAGCGCGGAGAGGGTGCTTGTGCCCAGGCCGGCGCCCCCGAGCAGGGATTGCGCGTTGACGTAGCCCTGATGGTTGCGGTCAGACCAGCTGGTGCCGGCCAGACCGGTCCCGGCGATCACGGCGATGATCAACAGCAGGATCGCGAAGGCCGCTGCGATCGGCAATAGCCCGCGCGCCCAGCGCCAGATGAAGACGGCGATCGCGATGTAGATCAGGCACCAGAGGAAGTTGATCGGCTTCAGGCCCTGCAGCTTGCTCCAGCCGCCGATCGTCAGCACCAGCATCAGCGCCACCGAGGCGAGCAGGAACAATACCACGAGCAGCCGCGTCAGCTTGCACGAGGCCTTGTCCCGGTTGGGATGGATGACCGTATAGCCGGGCCTGATGTTCCGTACCTGGGCCACGAAATGGGCACGATACCTCTTGGCTCGGGTGCGTGCAGCAGTTTCCCGGTCGATGGGCCAAGCCGGGCCAGCCTACAATCGTGCCCGCTCCTCGCGCGCGGGCGTGGCGGAACTGGTCTACGCGCCGGCTTTAGGTGCCGGTGGGCGCAAGCCCTTGGGGGTTCGAGTCCCTCCGCCCGCATCGGTGATCGGCGTCGTCCTTGATGGCGACCAATGGCTCCGAAACCGGCCCATCAGCGCTACGCGAGGCGGCCAGCCTCGACGGCTTGGAGCCGGGCCACGGGGGCAAGATCAGCGGCGATAAGTACCATGGCTCGTCGGCCCAGGGGAGTGAGTTAAGGGCTATGCGCGCGGTCTCCAAAACCGCGAATCCGGGTTCGAATCCCGGCTCCCCTGCTCAGTGAACGCCCACACTGTCTACAAGACGTTCAACACCGAGAAACGCCGCGAGTTCATCCGCATCACGGAGGACGTGGCGGACGTGGTCCGAGAGGCGGAGATCGCCGACGGGATGGCGATCGTCTGCGCTATGCACATCACAGCGGGCGTGTGGATCAATGACGACGAGGCCGGCCTGCAGGCCGACACGCTCGAGTGGCTGGACAAGATCGCGCCGCCGAGCTGGCGCGAGCCCGCCAACGACGTGGCCCGCGAGCTTGCGCCGGACCCGGGGGACTATCGCCATCACCGCGGCGGTGAGGATAACGGCGATGCCCATCTGAAGAATCTCCTGGTCCACCATCAGGTGATCGTTCCGGTGACTGATGGGGAGCTTGACCTCGGCCCCTGGCAGCAGGTCTTCTATTGCGAGTTCGACGGTGGACGGCCCAAGCGCCTGGTGATCAAGGTCCTGGGCGAGTAAGGCTCCAGGCGGACGAGACGGCCGCCAACCTCGCGGTACGATGACGACCCCGCGGGCGAAGTGTTGTGGTTGCACAAAAGCCTTCCAAGCTTTTAGGGCGGGTTCGATTCCCGTCGCCCGCTCTTCTCGCGCCGCCCGGCCCAAGCCGGTCGACCCGCCACGACGTTGCGACGTAGAATCGATCACAACCACGGGGAGTGGCGCAGTCTGGTAGCGCACCCGGCTGGGGGCCGGGCGGTCGCAGGTTCAAATCCTGTCTCCCCGATACAGCAAAAGATCCTGGTAGCCAAGGCTTTTAGGGTTCGCGACTCGCGTAGGAGAATGAGGCTGCGGGGTCCAATTGGGGTCCAATTTTCTTTTCGGAGCCCGGCCAGCACCGGCACAAGCTGCTCCCTGCGAGCCAGGCAGACCGGCGGTCTCTCTGCGTTCCGCGTACGATGAAGAGCTGCGATCTGCTGAGCCGTGGAGCGCAGGTTCGAGTCCTGCCGGGGGTACTCACAAGCTCGCATAGATCGCATATTCTCGCCGCAAATCGTACGGTTCTGCCGAGCCCCGACGTCGTGGAACATGCGAGGTCGTGCGAACTTTGGCACGCCGGACAACATTCGTGGTCGCACTTGGTCGTATGAGCCGACCTGAGCGCCTTAAAACGATCTTCGCGTCCTGCGCTGGTGCGGCCCGCATCACAAATCGTCGAGCATCGAGCGCTCATAATGCCGACGCCCGGCTGACCGCGGCATTATCAGCGACCGGCAGCGCCGGGTAGGTCCGCCTCGATGCGCCCGGAGTCCGCGCTCGAAGAGAGCGGCGAGACCGCCGGGCCGGATGCGACAATGACGGGTCCCGCCATGCTGCTTCAAAAGCGCATCCTCGATTGGTCAAAGGACCTGCCGCCCTGGCAGCGTGATCTCTTGCGCCGGCTGACCGGCGGGCCGCTCGAGGACGCCGGGCGAGGCGAGGTCATGCATATCCTCGCCGGTGCGCCGGACGCTCCGTCGCCGGTCGTGCTCGAGCTGGCCGATCTGCCCGGTGACGAGGGCGAGCACGGCTGCGTCGAGCTGCGCGCGATCCGCGAGCTTTGCAACATCAACTGCCTGGCCCCCGGGCAGGCGCTGGCGCTGAAGCCGGGGCTCAACGTCGTCTTCGGCGACAACGGCTCAGGCAAGAGCGGCTACGGGCGACTGACCCGCCGGGTGTCGCGCTCGGGTGATGCCGAGGAAGTCCTGCGCGACGTGTTTGACCCCGGTCCAGCGTCCGGGTCTCAAACGGCGCAGTTCGACATCGCCGTAGACGACGCCGAGCGCACGATCGCTGTTGATCTGGCGACCGAGCCGGCGCGCGTTCTGTCGGCGATCTCCGCCTTCGACGCCTCGCGGGCGCGGTTGTGCCTGGCCAAGCCCAACATGATCGAGCACGTTCCGCGACCCCTGCACCTGCTCAGCCTGCTCTCGCGTACCCAGGACGAGCTGGCCGAGAAGCTGCGCGCAGGCAGCGCCCAGATCCGCAGCGCCCTGCCCGCGCTGCCTGACATCAGCGCCGAGACCGAAGCGGGCGTAGCGTTGGCTCAGCTGAGCGCGGACACTGACGCGGCCGCGCTGATCGCGAAGGTGGCACTGACCGACGAGGAGACCGCCGCGCTCGAGCAGCTGGACGCTGTGGCCGCGGCGCTCGCCACCGATCAGACCCGGCCGCTCGAAGCGGCGGCCCTGGGGCAGGCAGCCGCCGCCCGCTCGGCCACCGAGAAGCTCCGCGACGCCGACAGTCAGCTCCCGGCATCCTTGCCCGACCGCCTGGCCGAGTTGCAGGGGCGGCGGGCCAATATCGCCGCCGCCGAGCGGACCCTGGCCGATCGCGCCTTCGGCGATCAGCGGCTTGAGGGGACCGGGCAAGGCCCGTGGCGGGAGATGTGGTTCGCGGCCCAGCGTTACGCCGAGGCGGCCGGCACGCCGTTCCCCGATCCCGCCGGCGATGCGCCCTGCCCGCTCTGTCAACAGGATCTCGACGCCGCCGCCACCCAGCGGATCCAGCGCTTTGAGGAGTTCGTCGCCAGCGACCTGCGCCAACAGGCGACCCAGCTCGACGCGCAGATCGCCGCGATCCTCGACGGGCTCCCTGACCTTGGCCACCTGCGCGTCACCGTCGAAGCCGAACTGCGCGGCTTGGCCGATCCGATCATGACCGTCGCCGAGCAGGCCCTGACCGTGCTCGAGGCACGTCTCGTTGCCGCGCACAAGGCCGCCGGCGGCGAGCCGACAGGCGCACCGCAGCATGCTGTCGAGGTCGAGCCGCTCACCGCCCACGCACGCGCCCAGGACGCGATCGCTGAGCAGCACGCGAGCCTGCGCGACGAGCAGCGCCAGCAGGTCATGTTGCGCCAGCGTGAGGAGCTGCGGGCCCGCGCCGCCGTGGCCGCCGGCGCGGAGGCCGTCGGGCAGCACGTCGACGGCCTGCGCCGGATCTCGCGGATCCAGGCGGCGATCGCCCAGCTCAACACGCAGCGGATTAGCCACAAGCTGCGCGAGCTACAACAGGTAGCGATCACCGAGCGGCTGCGTAAGGCCATCGAGGACGAGGTGTCAGAGCTTCATCCGATGGGCAGCAAGGTCGAGATCAGCGGACAGGCCAGCAAGGGGGAGACGCTCATCCACCTGACGCTGAAGGCCACCGGCAAAGCCAAGATCGCCCACGTCCTCAGCGATGGCGAGCAGCGCTCGCTGGCGCTCGCATTCTTCCTGGCCGAGATCGCGGTCAGCGACGAGCGCAGCGCGATCGTGCTCGATGATCCCGTGTCCTCGCTGGATCACGACCGGCGCATCTACCTCGCTCAGCGCCTCGCCGAGGAGTCACGACGCCGACAGGTGGTGGTGTTCACCCACGACATGGTGTTCGTTCACATGCTCCAGGCAGCCGCCACCGACCTAGGGGTCGATCTGCACGGGCAGACACTACAGCGCGCATTTCACCGCGTTGGCATGGTCGCGGAGGAGCTGCCGCTGAAGCTGCTCGGCACCAACAAGCAGCTCAAGCAGCTCCGCCGTCGCCTGCGCTTCGAGCTGCGTCCTAAGCACACGCACCAGGATCCCGCCTATGAGCAGGAGGCCGACCGGTGGGTCATCGACCTGCGCAAGGCCTATGACCAGATCATCCAGGACACGGTTCTTAACGATGTCGTGCGCCGCTTTCACGCCCACGTCCAGGTCCGCAGGCTGCACGGCGTTAAGTGGACCGTTGAGATCGCAGAGCGGATCGATGCGGCGGTGCGGAAGACCTCGCCCAAGGCCCATCACGAGGCGCTGGCTCTGCACCCAGCGCCGCACACTCCCGAGGAGCTTGAGGCGATGCTCGACGAACTCGCCGCGCTGCATACCGAAATGGGCGGCAAGCCCGACGCGGCGCCGGTTCAGTTGCCCGACGGGACCGCGGAGACCGGGCCGGTCATCCGCGCTGTGCAGCGACAGAAATAGCCAGTCGCACCGCCCTGCACGTTTGCTCATCCGCGGCCGATATCTCTGTACCGGCCCTGGCATAAGGCTCGAAGCTCGCGACGCCGGATTATGATTCCGCGTGTCGCCGCACGTTACAGGGCCGTAAGACGGGCGATTTGCGGCATGGGACGGCGACGTGGAAACGAATGTGGACACACTTGCCACCGCTCGTCAACGAAGGTGCGACGAGCGCGCTGTCAGATCGGGCTCGCACCTGCTGACGCGGGGTCGTCTGCAGGGGGGGATGACGAGGCACGATCTTCTAAGCCGCGGGTCGCAGGTTCGAGTCCTGCCGGGGGCGCTTACGGGTTCGCATGCGGTCGCACCTTTTCGCCGCAAGTCGCACTGTTTGCCGGAGGGAGCGGAGCACACCAATCTGCGAGTTCGCGCGAGCTTCGGCGCCTGCGGCAACGCTCATGGTCGCATCGAGCGGTCGGGACGTGGACGGCCGGGCGGATACCGTCCGGCGGGTCGCAGGGGTTGGATGCGGGGTTCCAGGCCTCCTCAGGGTCGTTGAGAGCGGCCGACGGCGGGCATGGGGAGAGCTAGTTCGACTCGGTGGTTGGAAGTCGTGACGTTGTGACGAGTTCTATGTTGCCCGGGTGAGGCGTGCGGTTCGAATGTAGTGGTTGACTGTGTTCTGGAGGGCTTCGAGTGCTTGGCGGGTTTCCGCCTGTGGGGGGGGCAGCTTGTCGGCGTCGAGCAGCGGCCTGAGGAGCCGGTTCTACAGTTGTGTAGAACACCGCGACGTAGATGCCGTCGCTGGTGAGCCGTAGGTGTTGGTCTTTGGCAGGCGGCGGAGGAGCCCGTGCAGGCGCAGGCGCCGAGGAGTCCGTGCAGGCGCAGACGCCGGAGGTCGTAGCTCATCTTGCTGGGGCTGTAGTCCTGGCCGAAGTGTCCGGCAATGAGCCCAGCGAAGACTTTTGTTGGTGAAGCCGGTGACGGGCGGGACGTGGTGGCAGAGCGTGCCGGTCAGAGTCCTTTGCAAGAGCCATTGCGCGTTAATCTCCGAGCGCAGCGCTCCGGTTTCGTTGGCTCTCGTGGTGGGGCTGGTGGATGCGCTCAAACAGCGCAGAGCCGATGGCACAGCTCTGACCGGCACGTTCGATCATAAGCAGCCGCTGGTTGACCTGGCGGGCTTTGTCGATCAGCGCGGGCAGGTTGTGCAGGCGGGCGGGGACGTCGAGGTCGGCAAGCTTGTTGATGACCGTCTCGACGCGCAGCGCCCGGCCGTCTTTGAGGTATTGCTTGACGCGGGAGTGCTTGTAGCGAAAGTCGATCCGGACCTCAGTGCCAGTGGTGAAGATCCGGGTCTGGTATCGATGCCGGGTCGGGCCGCGTAGATGGCGGCGAACACCAGCGAGACCTCCTCGGAGCGGCCGATCCCGATGTTGTCGGCCACGAGCGCTTCAAAGAAGCTGCGGGCGCGGGGGTGTCGAGCACGAGCGTGCGCGACACCTCGACCTGGCGCATCGAGAGCTCCCACCAGTAGCCGGCCGCACCTCCTCGACAGTCAGCGGGTTGGGAGCGTCGTGATCCAGCGGTCAAAGAACGCCTGAACGTGCTCGGGGCCGAAGGTGTTGCAGATCGCCTGCATCGGGCCTGACTGATCACAGTTGGCGAACCCGTTCGACAGGGCCGTGAACGCAATCCCGGCCCGGGTGGCTTGACGTTTGGCCCACTCGTGCCCGTTGAGCCAGACCTTCGCCGAGTACGGCGCGTAGGTCCCGATCTTTGATGAACCCCGGCCCGAACCCGGGATCCAGACTGGAGAAGCGGTAGATCCCGATCCGGCGCTTCTCTGGGAAGTATTCAAAGCTGACGACCTTCCCCGGACCGGACCGGTTGCGAGCCGAGAAGACCCGCTGAAACTCCTGACAAGCGACGATCGCGACGACCCCGAAGCGGCCCTCGCGCTCAGCGGCCTGCAGGTACGGGCGGACGTGATCGAGCTTGCGATCATCCCAGCGCGAGCGATCCGGCTTGGCGAGATGCAGGATCGGGATCTCGTGGTCCTCAGCGAACTGCTTGACCTCCCGCCGAACAGTACTCAGGCCCGCACCGCGTCATCCGTCCGCGAGCGAGCTGGCGGGGGTCTCGGTGGAGGACGACTAGAGCCCGGTGGTCCCCGGCGGGGTCGACGTCACGCCGGCCGCAGAGGTGGACTCCTGCGCGCCGTACAACAAGCGCACGGGAGGAGCTTGGCATGGTGGCTTGATGCTTCCAGCCGGGGGCGCGATAACAATCGCGCAGGGGTTCTCTTTGTGGTGCACTATCGCTGCTCATGCTTGACTATGCTTTTCGCATGTCGGCGACGCGACTGCTCGTGCTGGGGGTGATTCGGTTCATGCAGCCCGTGCACGGCTATGACGTGCGGCGCGAGCTGCTTAGCTGGCGCATCGAGGAGAACACGAACGTTAAGCCGGGGTCGATCTACGGCGCGATCCGCACGCTCGAGAAGGACGGGTGCATCGCCGTCCACGAGCGGGCAGGAGGCGATGGGCGGCCGGAGAAGACGAGCTATGTGCTGACGGGGGAGGGTGAGAAGGAGTATCAGGTCATGCTACGAGCGGCGTGGTGGACGGTGTCGCGGCCATCTGAGCCGCTGGTTCCGGCGCTCTCGCTGATGTGGGGCTTGCCGCGGGAGGAGCTGATCCGCGCGCTGAGTGCCAGGATGGCAAAGCTCGAGGCCGACATCGACGAGCTCGCCTTCCGGCGTGATGCGATTCATCCGGACGCCACTACAGCGGATGATTCGATCCCGGGTCACGTGCGCGAGATCGCCGACTTCATCGCCGCTCGTTCGCGGGCTGAGCTGGAGTGGGCGCGTGGTTTTCAGCGGCGGCTTCGTGACGGCGCATATCGTTTCACGGGAGATCCGAGAGTCCCGGACCTCGGCCCTGGGCGAGGCTGGCCTCGCGCCTAATCAAGCTTGACTATGGCCAGGAGATGTGAGATGGTCCCGAGCATGTTCACCTCAGATTTGATCTCCGCTCGCGGGCTGGCCCGCAGCTTCAAGACCCGCAAGGGGAGGGTCGAGGCGGTCCGTCCGTTGAACTTCGACGTCGCCGCCGGTGAGATCGTCGGGCTGCTTGGCCCCAACGGCGCCGGCAAGACGACCACGCTGCGGATGCTGACTACGCTGCTCGAGCCGAGCTCCGGTTCGGCGCGCGTGGTTGGCCACGACCTCTCCCGCGACCCGCGCGCCGTGCGCCGGGGGATCGGCTACGTCGCACAGGTAGGCTCGGCGCCGGCCGCCGGAACGCTGCTGGGCGAGGAACTGATCACCCAGGCCCGTCTGCAGGGGCTTTCAAAGCCCGAGGCCGGGCGACGGCTGGCGGAGGTCGCGCCGCGCCTTGACCTCGCGGGGCTCGAGGGGCGTTCGCTGATGCAGCTCTCAGGCGGGCAGCGACGGCGCTTTGACATCGCGCTAGGCCTGATGCACGCGCCGCGGCTCGTGTTCCTCGATGAGCCGACGACCGGCCTTGATCCGCAGAGCCGGGCGAACCTGTGGGATCACCTCCGCTCGCTGCGCGACGAGACGGGGGTGACGATCCTGCTGACTACGCATTACCTCGAGGAGGCCGATGCGCTCGCCGACCGGATCCTGGTGATGGACGACGGGCGGCTGATCGCCGATGACACCCCCGCCGCGCTGAAGGCCCGGGTCGCCGGCGACGTGATCGCCCTGGGGTTTGAGCGGGGGGTCGAGCGCGCTGTGCAGGTCACGCGCCAGACGCTGGAGCCGCGCGCGATTAAGGTGACCGAGCGGGCGCTGCAAATCACTGTAGAGGAGGGCGCGGTAGCGGTGGCGCCGCTGCTGCGTGCACTGGATGCCGCGGGGCTGCAGCCCAGTTCGGTCACCGTCAGCCGTCCCTCACTCGATGACGTGTTCCTGACCCTCACCGGCCGCTCGCTGCGCGAGGAGACCACCGCCCCGCCGGCCGTACCCGAGCCCACCTACGCCTGAAAGGAAGCCTTCCGTGATCACCGAAACGCTGATCGTCTTTCAGCGTCAGATGCGCATCCTGCTGCGAAACCCGGTGTGGGTGATCTTCGGGCTCACCCAGCCGATCATCTACCTCGTGCTGTTCGGACCGCTGCTCAAGCGTGTCAGCGGCGGCGGGCTGGGGGGCAACAACTCCTGGCGGATCTTCGTCCCGGGCCTGCTGCTGCAGCTGGCGATCTTCGGCGCCGGGTTTGCCGGGTTCGGGATTATCCAGGAGCTGCGCGAGGGAGTCATCGACCGCCAGCGCGTCACCCCCGCCAGCCGCCTCGCATTGATCCTCGGACGCACGCTGCAGAACATGGTCACGATCGGCGTCCAAGCGGTGGTGCTGATCGCCGTCGCCGTGCCGTTCGGGCTGCGGCCCTCCTGGGACGGGGTCGCCGCCTCGGTCGTGCTGATTTGCGTGCTAGCGATCGGTATCTCCGCCGCCTCCTACGCGATGGGGCTGATCCTCAAGGACGAGGACGCGTTCGCTCCGTTCATCCAGGGCGTCTCGCTGCCGCTGCTGCTGCTCTCCGAGGTACTGCTGCCGATGTCGCTGGCACCCAGCTGGCTGCACCGGGTGTCTCAGGTCAACCCGCTCAGCCATGTCGTCGACGCCAGCCGCCAGCTTTTCCACGGCCAGCTCAACGGGACGGTCGCGTGGGGCACCGGGGTCACCGTCGCACTGGCCGGCCTGCTGGCCTGGTGGGGCACGCGCACGTTCCAGCGGCTGAGCGCCTGACCCCGGTCTGGGGGCGCCGGGGCTGGCGCCGGGGCGGCTCGCCGGAGCATGATTCTTGCCTGAAGCGTCAACTCGGCGGGTCCCGTACCCGACAATGAGCGTGCGCCTCGGCCAAGGCGCACGAACATCGACGTGAGGAAGCCCGTGCTCGAGGACTCGCACGCCCGCAACCGGGGGCCACGGCGGGGAGCACACGTCTTCTTCAGCTATATCGCGCTGGTCACGGTCGCCGGCTGGTGCCTGATCGGCTGGTCGCTGAGCCAGCTCGCCCCGTCCGACTTCTCCGCCATGGGCCCCGGGTTCGCGCTGATGGCGACCTTCGCGCTGCTGGCAGAGCTCCGGCCGCTGCTGGTGGCCGGCTCGCCGGACAGCAACGGCGTGACGATCACCACCTGCTTCGTCTTCGCCATGCTGTTCCACTGGGGACTGCCGATCGCGATCCTGCTGCAGGCCGTCGCCACGATGGTCGGCGACCGCGCCCAGCGACGGGTCTGGTGGCGGATGACCTTCAACGCTGCTCAGTACGCCGTGAGCTGGGCCGCCGCCGGCGCCGTGCTCTCCCTGGCAGGGGCAAGCGGCAGTCCGGACGACGCGGCGCACATCAGCACCGTCGCAGACGTATGGGTGATCGTCGCCGCCGCCGTCGCCTATTTCCTTGTCAACGACATCGTCGTCGGTCAGGCTCTGGATCTTCTCTCCAACTCCACCTTGTGGCGCGAGGTCCGCGAGGACTTCGGCTTCCAGCTGCTGAGCACCGGCTCGTTGCCGGCGCTCTCGCCGTTCGTCGTGCTCGCGCTGGACGACCAATCCTGGCTGGTGCCGCTGC
>JBPCIY010000101.1:0-15482 GCA_051005855.1 Solirubrobacteraceae bacterium
CGGTCGCGCCGCCCGCGCCGCCCGCGCCGCAGCCACCGGCGGCCGTGGCACCGGCGGCCAAGAGGATGAGCGCGGTCCGAGTCATGCCCCGATGATCGCAGGCGCGCTAACGCGCCCCGGCTGCCGGCCACGCGAACCCGTCGGGCAGGTTGGCTCCGGCGGTCATGCAGGCCGCCGCGGCCACCGCCACGCCGGCCGCCGCGGCCTCGAGCAGGGTGTCAAGGTCGCCCGCCTGCTCGCGCTCGCAGCCGTGTTCGAGCCACCATGTCAAGAGGCCGGCGACGAACGCGTCACCCGCCCCGACGGTGTCGACTACGTGCACTTCGGGGACCGGCACCGAGCGCTGCGTGGCAGCGGTGTGAATCGTCACCGGCCCCGCCCCGTCTGTGACCAGGACCGCGACCGGGTGCTGATCGAGAAACCGGCGAGCCGCGGCCCGTGGGTCTATATCCGGAGCCAGCACGGCGAGATCGTCGATGCTCACCTTGAGCAGATCACTGTGTTGCACGAACGCGTCGACCACTGCTCGGTAGGCGGTCCGGTCGCGGATCGCCCGTGGGCGGCAGTTGGGATCCAGGAGCACCGTGGTCGCGTCCGGCGCCGCCGCCACCAGGTCGATCAGCGTTGAGGCCATCGGCTCGATCAGGAGGCCCAGCCCCCCGAAGGCGATCGCCCGGGTGTTGTCCAATACTCCCGGTGGGAGGTCGGCGGGGGTCATCTGTCCTGCCGCCGTGCCCTCGAGGTAGAAGCGGTAGTCCGCCCCGCCCACGTCGTCGAGCTCGGCGATCGCGAGCGTGGTCGGCGCGGAGGCCGGTGCCAAGGCGAGGCTGACGTGACTCTCCTCGAGTGCCGCCTGGAGGCGGCGTCCGAACGCGTCGTCGCCGACCCGACCCAGGAACTGGCAACGGCTCCCTAGGTGGGCGATCATCCGGCTGACGTTGAACGGCGCGCCGCCCGGGTGTGCGGTCACGGCGCCGGAGCGGGCGACGAGCACGTCCACGAGCGCCTCGCCCGCCACCGTGATGATGCCCCCAGCTGAGCGCTTCACCGGTCAGAGCTTATGACCGAGCGGGGTAGGATTCCGACCGTGAAGGCTCTAGTGACCGGCGCCAGCGGCTTTGTCGGACACGCCGTCTGCGCTGAGCTAATCGCGAACGGACATTCCGCGGTGGCGCTCGTGCGCCGCCCGGGCTCTGAGCCCGCCGGGACCGAGCCGGTGGCCGGGAATCTCGGCGATGAGCAGGCCCTGGCTGAGATCGTGACGCGCACCGAGCCCGACTGGGTGATCCACCTGGCGGCCGAGATCGCCACTCAGCGCGACGAGGCCAAGCTCCGAGAAGTCAACGTCGAGGGCACCCGCCGGCTGCTGGCGGCCTGCCGGGGGCGGCCCGGCGTTCGCTTCGTGTTCTTCTCCACTGTCGTGACCGGCGATGCCGGCGGCGCCGTGCTCGACGAGGACACGAGGCTCCCGGTCCAGACCGCCTACGGCCGTTCCAAGCAGGACGGCGAGCGGCTGGTCGGTGGCTCGGGACTGGACGCCGTGATCCTCCGGCCGAGTCATGTCTACGGTGCCGGTGGCTGGTACGCGGAGCAGATCGTCAAGCGCCTGCGCCAGCCCGGTCGGCTCGTCGTGGTCGGCCACGGCGAGAACTGGTGGGATGTCGTTCGCGTCGAGGACGTGGCCAGCGCCTGCGTGCTGGCCGCCGAGCAGGCCCCGGCGGGCGCGCTTTACCACGTAGCCGATGACCGCCCAATCCGCTACCGGGAGTTCGCGGGCTTGACGGCGAGTGCCCTCGGGGTCAATGCGCCCCGCAGCGTGCCGGTTTGGCTGGCTGCGCTGATCACCGGGCGAGACCCGGTGGCGGCAGTGATCCGCTCCGCGCGTAGCTCCAACCAGCGGATCAAGGCGCAGCTCGGCTGGGCGCCACGCTTCCCGAGCGCGGAGCTCGGGGTGCCCGACGCGGTCGCCCAGCTGGCCGATTAACGCCGCGCGCCGAGCTCGAGTCTCCACCGTCGCTCACCAGCGCGTCGCGTAGTACGCTCCACTTTTTTGACCAAGGGGAGGAGGCGGCTATGAGAAATCTGAGCGCAGGGTTCCGGCCATCGGGGCGCAGGCCCCAGACCCTCATCGGCGCGCTCGTGGGCGCGCTGATCCTGGCTGTCGCCGGCGCCACCGTTTCGAGCTCAGCCGCCTCGCCGCAGGCGCGTAAGGTCCGCGCGCGCAAGGCCGACGCGCCGGCCGTGGGCTTCTCGCATGCCGTGGTCGTCGACCCGCAGCGCACCGGCTTTGAGCCCGACGTCAAGGTCGACGGCAAGGGCAACGTCTACACGAGCGTTCCCTTCGGCTTCTCCACCACCCAGAGCTTCGTCTGGTCCTCGCGTGACCAGGCCAACTCCTACCAGCTCACGCCCGGCAACCTCGGCCCCGGCAAGCCGTCCACGTGCGTCGGGGGTGGCGACACCGACCTTTTCCTGGACTCGGCCAACGCGCTCTACTTCTCCGATCTCCAGGGCCTCACCAACATTTCCAACAGCATGAGCACCGACGGCGGCGCCACCTGGTCGACCAACTGCGCCGGCGCCCCCAACACGCCGGATGACCGCATGTGGTTCGCGGGCACGGGCAGCTCGGCCGCCGGCAACCTCGTCCTCTACCAGAACTACGACGCCACCAGCACGTCGGCCAGCGGCGGCAACCAGCTCGTCGAGACGGTCTCCACCGACGGCACCCACTTCCTGCCCGTGGTCAACTCCAACCTGTCGGCGCTGACCGGCGACTGCGCCGGCGTGGCCGTGCAGGACTGCGTGACTAACAACGACGGGATCACGGGCAATCAAGTCGTCGATCCCAAGACCGGGAACGCGTTCATCGCCCACACCTCGACCGAGGGGTCGGGGGGCCAGGTCGGCGTCCGCGTCTCTGAAGGCAAGATCACGCTCGGGACGCCGACCACCGCGGTCTGGCACGAGAGCCCCAACCTCGACGCGTCGCTCTGCCCGGGCAGCACCCCCACCCCCGACGGCAGCAAGAGCTGCCTCGACTCAAAGGGCAATCCGCAGGAGCTGGCGGGGGAGAACTTCGCCAGCATCGCCCGGGACACGGCCGGTTACCTGTACGTCACCTTCACCGCCGGTCCGCTCGACCACGCCTCGAGCTCTGACGCCAACTTCGGCGCCCTGACTGCGCCCGAGCAGATCTACGTGGTGCATTCGCTCCAGCCGGCCGGGCCAGACCCCTCCAAGCTGACCTGGTCTGCCCCCCGGGCGATCACCGGCAGTGGCGCCAGCGCCGGGACCAACACGTTCCCGTGGATCACGGCCGGCAGCGACGGCCGGGTCGACGTCGCCTATTACCACACCAACGAAACCAGCGAGCGGGGGACCTGCGCCAGTGGCTCGGGCACCTGCACCCTCTACGGGGCCAGCAACTTACAGAACGCGGAGTGGACCGTGCAGATGGGTCAGAGTCTGGACGCCCACAGCCCCAGCGCGAGCTACGCCACCGCCAACGTCAGCGAGGGCCCGGTCAAGCACGGCCAGATCTGCACCGCTGGACTGGGCTGCGCCACTGGGGGCGACCGCAGCCTCGGTGACTTCCTCCAGGTCGCCCCCGATCGCCAGGGCGCGGCCGTGGTCTCCTACGTGTTCGATACCTCCAACGACACCTCATCAGGCGAGGACGCAGGTCCTGAGGTCATCAGCCGGCAGCTCAGCGGCCCGAGCCTGTTTGCTTCGGCCGGCAACGTGAGCCAGAACGGCGGCCCGGGTCAGGCCATGGGCTCGGTGAGCGATCCCGCGGGCGACGCCAACTACTCAGCCAACGGCATCCGTACGCCCACCGGCTCCAACCTCGACCTGGTCGGCGCTTCGCTGGCCAACGGCAAGAACCGCACGCTGGTGGCCAAGATCAACGTCAAGAGCCTGTCCAGCCTCGCCGCCCCCGGTTCGGTCGGGGGTCCTGACGCCAGCTGGCTGATCCGCTGGACGGTCATCACCCCGGGTTCGACCGGCAACGGCCACATCTACTACGCCGGGATGGACAACAACCAGGGAGCGGGCGGCGCCGGTTCGCCGACCTTCTTCGCCGGCGACACGACCGGGATCCCTGCCAACAACCCGGCCGAGCACACCAAATACTTCGCCTATCCGCAGACCCACGTGCTGTCCTCATCGCAGGCGTCCTACGACAAGAACACCGGGGTGATCACGCTCAACATTCCGCTTGCCGACGTCGGCAACCCGGCAAACGGGGTCCGCCTCTACAGCGCGACCGGCTTCACCGCCACCTCGACGTCACCGCAATCGGCTGCCACTCTGTTCAACCTCACTGACGCCACGACCCCGTTTGAGCTCGTGATCGGGGCGGCGGGCACGCTCGGTCCCCCCGTCGGCCCGGGCGGAGGCGGCGCCGGCGCCGGCGGGGGCAGCCATAACGGCAACGGCCGCTGCGCCAAGGCGACCGGCCGCCTCTCCGGCCATGGCCTCGGCCGTGTCTCGCTTGGCATGACCCGAACCCGGGCCCGCCATCTCTATCCGCGCTGGTCCACGCGCGGGCGGCGCTACACGGACTTCTACTGCGTCACCCCGATCGGCATCCGGGTCGGCTACCCGACTCCCGGGATGCTGCGCCACTTGTCCCGCTCGGCCCGCCGGCATCAGCAGGGTCGGATCGTCTTGATCCTCAGCGCCAACCATCACTACGCTCTGCACGGGGTGCGCCCGGGCACACGACTGAACCGGGTCGCTCGGCGCCTGCACGTCAGCCGCCGGATCCGGATCGGCCTCAACGACTGGTACGTGACCCCCAACGGAACCAGCCACGGCGTGCTCAAGGTCCGCCACGGGGTCATTCAGGAGGTCGGAATCGCCAGCCAGGGCATGACCCGCAACCTCAGGGCCGCGCGTCAGTTCCTGCGCAGCCTCCGCGCCCCCTAAGCGGGCTCACGGCACGAGCTACCTGCAGCACGTCCACGCCGCCGTAGCGCTCAAATCTGACCAGCCCGGAGGGAGAACTCGGTCCTCCCCGTCGTATCTCACCGGGAGGCTGGCGGGGCTAGGCGGCGTGTCCGATGGGCTCGAGCACCGGGCCGCAGCCGCTGATGTCGTCGGCCAGCCGCGTCGCCGTAACCGGCTCCCAGCGGCCGCTCTGCACCAGCGCCTGACAGAGCATGAGTGCGTCGGCGAGTGCGGCCGAGGCCTCTTCGCCGGCCGGATCGTCACTGAAGATCAGGATGTCGGCCGCGTAGCGGATCCGGTCTTGTTCGTCGAGCAGGAGCTTGCTCGGCCCGAGCTCATCCAGCGTGTCCATGACGCGTTTATAGGCGTGGCTTCGTTCCGGGCTCATTGCGCTTCCTCCTCTCACAGGAGAGTTGGCGATTTTGACCATCATGTCGCCATCTGACCCCTTCGACTTTAGCCCGCTGTCCAAGGCTCTCAGTCGGAGCTTGTCCGAGCGGGTCCCGCTGGAGGGGCTGGTGAGGGCCGCTCCGGCTCTTTTTCACCGGGCCCCTCGGGCTCGGGCGGGAAGG
Source organism: Solirubrobacteraceae bacterium (assembly GCA_051005855.1). GTDB lineage: Bacteria > Actinomycetota > Thermoleophilia > Solirubrobacterales > Solirubrobacteraceae > Palsa-465. The sequence continues at coordinate 5,529 of JBPCIY010000101.1, forward strand.
AACCAGCAGCAGCGGCGTCTCCAGGACCGATAACGCCCATGTTGGCCGAGGAGGTCGTGTGCCCGGTCTCAAGAGATATTCCAAGCTCAGCCTGATGCTCGTGATCGCGGTCACCGCCGGCTTTGCGGTCGCGGGGATCGTGAGCGCCCACGTGGTGCAAAAGCCCACGCTGCAGGTCGCACCGCACGCCTCGGTCACCGACCAGGCGCGCAAGACGACCGTGGAGGGCATCGTCGTCAATGGCCGAGGGCGTGCCGTGTATGAGCTGAGCGGCGATTCGGCGCGCCATCCCGAGTGCACCAAGCCGCTCGGGTGTTTTGACATCTGGCCGCCGGTCACCGTCCCCACGGTCAAGCGCCTTCACCAGGCACCGGGGATCTCGGGCCAGCTCGGGACCTGGCGCCGCAACGGGTTCATCCAGGTCACCCTCAATGGCCACCCGCTGTACACCTTCTTCCGCGACCTGCACGCCCGCGCCGCGACCGGCGAGGCAATTACGAGCTTCGGCGGTATCTGGCACGTACTGCCCCGAAAGTCGACGTCCCCCTCCTCGGGCACGCCGACCAGCACGAGCTCAACCAGCTCGAGCACCACATCGACCACCCCCTGCCTGTACCCGCCGTGTCACTGAGCCTCTGACTGGGCGCCCGGTCGGACCGGCTGGGCGCCCCGGGGGACGTCGGCGTTACTAGGATCGAGGCCACGTGGCTTCGATTGACGCACCCGCGCTCGGCGGTCCGCTCGCGCGTGCACCGTCGCCGGTCCTTGTGCTCGGCGCGATCGCCTCGGTGCAGTTCGGCTCCGCGGTCGCCTCGACCCTGTTTGCCCGCATCGGTCCCGGCGGCGCCGTGCTGCTGCGCCTGGTGTCGGCCAGCGTTGTCCTCCTGATCATCTCGCGCCCTCGGGTCAGGACGAGGACGCGACGGGAGCTGATCCTCGCGGCCAGCTTCGGGATCGTGCTGGCGGCGATGAACCTGTCGTTCTACGAGGCCATCCGGCGCGTCCCGCTCGGCATCGGCGTGACGATCGAGTTCATCGGTCCGCTCATGGTCGCGGTGGCGGGCACGCGCAAGCGCGTCGACTTCCTCTGGGTCGCCCTGGCTGCCCTCGGCATTCTGGCGCTGATGCGCGGCGGCGCCCACGAAGTCGATCCGCTCGGAGCCGGGCTGGCGCTGATCGCCGGTGGTATGTGGGCCGCCTACATTCTCCTCAACGCCCGGGTCGGCCAAGCCTTCGCCGACGGCGCCGGTCTGTCCCTGGCCATGTGCGTGGCCTCGGTGGCGGCGCTTCCCGCCGGCGTCATCGAGGGCGGCGCCCAGCTCGTGACGCCGCACTCCCTGGCGGTCGGGGCGGCGGTGGGCATGCTCTCGTCTGCGATCCCGTACTCGCTGGAGATGGAGGCGCTGCGGCGGATCGCGACCAGCGTCTTTGGCGTGCTGATGAGCCTCGAGCCGGCGGTAGCCGCCCTGGCCGGCTTTCTCATCCTGGGTCAGAGCCTGAGCGGACGCGAGCTGGTCGGGATCGCGCTCGTCGTGGTCGCCTCGGTTGGGGCCTCGCGGCGGGCCCGCGAAGTTCCGATCGCGGTCTGAAGACCCCGGGGTGTAACCCCGGCCGGAGGGGCCGCGCGGATGTAGGCCGCGCGGGCTGGCGCGGGTGTAACGTCACGCGCGCGTGACTATGCGACGACCCAAACCTGGCATCACCACCGACCAAGTCGCGAGGAGCTGATCGATGAAGCTGAAGGCCGTGCTGCTGAACTGCACCCTCAAGAAGAGCCCGGCGGTCTCTAACACCCAGGCGTTGATGGACATCGTCACCGATCATCTGGTGGCGCTTGACATCGACTGCGAGACGATCCGAGTGGTCGACTACAACGTGCCCTTCGGAGTCGAGTCCGACCTCGGGGACGGCGATCAGTGGCCGTCGATCCTTGAGCGTCTGCTCGCTGCGCAGATCGTCATCATCGGTACCTCGATCTGGTTCGGGGTTCGCAACAGCGTTTGCCAGATGGTGATCGAGCGCCTCGACGGGACCTACACAACCACCAACGATGTCGGCCAGTACCCGATGTACAACAAGGTCGCGGGCGTGGTCGTGACCGGCAACGAGGACGGCGCCCACGCCGCGGCTGAGACCACCCTGTTCAACCTTTCCCACCTCGGCTTCACGATCCCGCCCAACGCCGATACCTACTGGGTCGGAACCGCCGGTCCCGGGCCGTCGTTCATCGAGGCCGGCGGCGCTGAGCACCCCTACACGCTCAAGACCGCGGGCTGGATGGCACACAACGTCGTGCACATGGCCCGGCTGCTCGCCCAGCACCCGATTCCGGCCGACGGGAACACGGTGCCTCGTGACCTTTGACCGAGCCAACGCCTTTCAGCGGTATCTGCGGCGGTTTGCCGCCAGCGGTCCGGGCTCCTGGCTGTTTGCCCGCCTGCTGCACCACATCGATCGGCCCGTGCACCGACTCACACGCGGGCGTCACACATTCGCCAGTCTGGTCGCGGGTATCCCGGTGGTGATGCTCACCACCACGGGCGCCAAGAGTGGCCGGCCGCGGACGGTGCCGGTGCTCGGCATCCCGGCCGCCGACGGCTTGGCCATCATCGCGTCCAACTTCGGCCAGGACCGACACCCGGGCTGGTACCACAACCTGCGTGCCCAGCCCGAGGCCGACGTCGTGCTCGATGGAGCCCACCGCCGTGTGCGGGCGGTCCCGGCCGAGGGAGAGCGGCGGGCGCGAATCTGGCAGGCGGGCCTGCGCATGTATCCGGGCTTTGCTCAGTACGAGCGGCGAGCCGCACACCGCCGGATCTCGGTGTTCGTGCTCGAGCCCCTGTCCGGAGCGCCCCCCTCGGGTCCGCGTCAGACCAATTGACCCGACTGGCCGGCGCTGACTCGGCGGCCGCGCCAGGGACCATGACGCCCACGTGAGGGTCGACCATCGCGATGCGGGACCATGTTGGTGATGGGAGGCCGACATCATCTGAGTCGACACGCCGCTTCGGCGCGGAAGTGGAGACCCTTGAGCGGCCGCGCGCTGGCCACCTCTGTCATCGGTGCCTTGTCGGTGGGGCTGCTGCTGTGGGTGGCGCCGCCGGCCGAGGTGATCGGGCAGATCAGTGACATGAATCCCGTCTGGGTGCTGGTGGCGGTGGCGCTCGAGCTCGGCTCGTGCCTGAGCTACGTGGTCGTCTTCCGGCGCTTCTTCCCCGAGCCGCCTCGCGCGGTCAGCCGCCAGGTGGCCTGGATCGCGATGGGCGCGGGGGCGGTGCTCCCCGGTGGGAACATCTCCTCGGCGGCCGCGACCAGCTGGCTGCTGCGTCGGCACGGGGTCGAAACCCTGCGGCTGATCGAGCGGGCGGCGGCGCTCCTGTGCCTCCTCACTGCCTTCGGCTTCTTTGTCAACGGCGCCGCCGGCGTGCTCCTGCTCGTCGGTGTGCCCGGTGGCCCTCATGACCTCAGCCACGCCGGGATCCCGGTTCTGGTCTCTGTCGGCGTGCTCTCCGCCGCGGCGCTGGTCGTGGCGCTCGCCCGTCGTCTGGGCGCTCGGGCGCCGCGCCCGGTGCGTGGAGTGGCGGCTGGGCTCGAGGGGGCCTGGCAGGCCGCGGGCACCCCGCACTGGCGCCTGTTCGGCGCGGCGGGCTTTCTCTGTCTCGACATGGGCGCTCTGTGGGCGGCCTGCGCCGCCACCGGCCACCCACTCGGCCTTTCCGCGGTGGTCATCGCCTATTGCATCGGCTACCTGGCCACGTCGATCCCGATGCCGGCCGGGCTCGGCGTGCTCGACTCGGGCCTCGCGGCGTCGCTGGTCCTCTACGGGCTCTCGCCGGCGGCCTCCGTCGGCGCCGTGCTCGTGTACCACGCGATCGCGATCTGGGTCCCGGGCCTGGGAGGACTGATCGCGTGGCTGCCGACCCGGCGCCGGCGGGTGCTGGCGCGGCCCGTGGTGCCCCTACCGGTCGTGCCGCTGCCGGTCGTGGGGCCGCTACGACTCGTCCCGAAGGAGAGACGATGAAGCTGCAGGGCATGCATCACATCACGATGATCACCGGTGACGCCCAGAAGAACGTCGGTTTCTACGCCGACGTGCTCGGTCTCCGCCTGGTCAAGAAGACGGTCAACTTCGATGCGCCGGCGGCCTACCACCTGTACTTCGGCGACGAGCACGGCTCGCCCGGCTCGATCCTGACCTGGTTTGAGTTCGCCGGGGCCCAGAAGGGCCAGGCCGGTGCCGGCATGATCCACACGATTGCCCTCGGCGTCGCTTCCGAGGCCGCGCTGGATTTCTGGTCTGAGCGCCTCCTAGCCCGAGGTTACGCCAGTGAGCGGGGCGAGGGCTCGCTGGACTTTGCCGACTACGACGGCCTGCGCTTTGAGCTCGTGGTCGCCGACCGCCTCAACCCGCCGCTTCGAGCAGTGCATCCCGAGGTCCCCGCCGAGCACGCGATCGGCGGCGTTGAGGGAGCACGGGCATACATCGGTCGTGGCCTGGACATCGATCGGGGATTGCTGACCGACACGCTCGGCTTTGCCGACACCACGGGCGGTGAGTACCGCCTCGTCGGCGATCAGCGTCATTTCCGGTGGGGCTATGACGAGTCCGCTGAGCGCGGCCGGCCGGGGGCGGGGACCGTGCACCACATCGCCTGGCACTCGCGCGACGAGGACCACGAGGCCTGGCGCGCCCGCGTCGGCGACGCCGGCCTGCAGGTCACGCCGGTGATCGACCGCGACTACTTTCACTCGATCTACTTCCGGCCGCCCCAGGGCATCCTGTTCGAGATTGCCACCACCTCGCCGGGCTTCGCCGTCGACGAGGACGCCGACCGGCTCGGCGAGGAGCTGCGGCTGCCCAGCCAGCACGAGCATCTGCGCCCGCAGCTCGAACGGCTGCTCACGCCGCTGACCAGCGCGCGCCCCGCCCAGCGCGCGTAGGCCCAGCGACGGCTAGAACGCAAGCGGACAGTTTTCGCCCTGCGAGTCGAGTAGGGTGGCTCGGATGAAACCTGATCGCGCCCGCGAACTGCTCGCCGCCGAGCGGGCTCGCCTCGACGAAGCCCTGTCAGCGCTGGAGAACGACGGCGCGCTGGAGGCCGATGACCGACGTGAGCCCGGCGACGACGATTCCGAGAACCTCTACCAAGACCAGTTCGACGCCGGACGGGTCGAGGATCTGCGCAAGGAGCTGACCGCAGTGGACCGCGCCGAGGCCCGACTGTGCGAGGGCACCTACGGCCTCTCGGTCGAGAGTGGTGAGCCGATCCCCGACGGCCGCCTCGAGGCGCGGCCGACCGCTGAGCGCACGGTCGAGGAGCAAGAACGCTACGACCGCGGGTAGGGGCGGGCCGGCAATACGAGCGGGGCGATCTCGCGCTTCGGACCGAGGCGCATAATCCCCGGTGATGACCGGGACCGTTGAACCAGGATTCGGGCCACCCCCAGGTGACGACCGGGCTGATCATGGGTCGATGCCCGCGGCGATGACCGAGTTGATCCTGGACCGAGCTCATAGCGCCGTGGTCGCGATGGACGAGCGCGGAGCCGTGACGTATTGGAATCCGAGCGCGGAAAAGACGTTTGGGATCTCGCGCGCGGAGGCTATCGGCCGACCGGTGGGTGAGCTGATCGTTCCTGACCACCTTCGGTCTGCGCATCGGGCTGGGCTCGAGCGCTTCTTGGCGGTGGGTGACGGACCCGTCTTGGATCGGCGAATCGAGATGTCGGCGCTGCGGGCGGATGGCTCCGAGTTCCCGGCTGAGATGACGATCTCCGCTCTCCAGGCCGGTTCACGCTGGATTTTCTACGCCTTCGTGCAGGACATTTCCGAGCGCAAGGCCCGCCAGCAGGACAACGAACGGCTGGTGGCGGAGTTGCGCACCGCGTTGCACGGAAGTGAGCGACGCTTTGACGCGATCGTCGGTTCACTGAGCGATCCGGTGACGATTCGTGATCGGGAGCATCGGTTTCTCTATGCCAACCCGGCGGCCGTGGCGCATCTTGGCTTTGACTCTTGGGAGGCGTTGCGCGAGACCGCGCCGGCCACGATCATGGCCGACTATCTCGTCTGGGGGGAGGATGGCCGACCGGTTGCGATGGAGGATATTCCCTCGGTCCGGATTCTCCGCGGCGAGGCGGCTGAGCCGCTGTTGATTCGGACGATCAACCGCGACACTGGGGCCGAGCGGTGGAACCTGCTGAAGGCCGCTCCGCTATTGGATGCGGAGGGTCAGGTCGAGGCGACGATCATGATCATCGAGGAGGTGACCGAGCAGCAGCGCGCCGCGCGCCAGGCCCGGTTCCTCGCTCAGGTGAGTGAGGTGTTGGCTTCCTCGCTGGACTATGAGGAGACGCTCAAGAATGTGGCCGAGCTCGCCGTCCCCGGGCTGGTCGATTGGTGCGCGGTGGATCTCTTTGACGAGAACGGTGATCGAAAGCCGGTCGCCGTGGCGCACGTCGATCCCGAACGTTTGAAGCTGGCTGAGCGGCTGCGAGCCTACGAACCGGAGAAGCTCGATCCCGACCAAGGCCTGGGGCGGGTGCTTCGTACCGGAGAGTCGATCCTGTATGCGGAGATCGCCGACGAACTGCTGGTGCAGGCCGCCCTCGATGCACGCCACCTCGAGCTGCTCCGCGCCGTTGGCCTGCGCTCGGCGCTGATCGTTCCGATGCGCATCGGTAAGCGGATTCTGGGTGCGATGACCCTGGTGACTGCCGATTCCGGCCGGGCGCTCGATCAATTCGCGCTCCGGCTGGCCGAGCAGGTCGCCGCCCGCGCTGCCGTCGCGATCGAAAACTGCCGGCTCTACAGCGAACGTTCCGTGATCGCCCACACGCTCCAGCAGAGCCTGCTCCCCGACCAGCTCCCGACCGTGCCGGGATACGAGCTGGCGAGTGTCTATCTGCCGGCCGTCGAGAGCAGCGAAGTCGGCGGCGACTTCTACGACGTCTGGGGGGTCGATGACAGCTGGATGATGGTGATCGGCGACGTCACGGGTAAGGGCGTGCAAGCGGCTGTCCTGACCGCGCTGGTGCGCCACACCCTGCGGGCCGCCTCGGAGTTCAAATCCAGCCCGGCAGAGCTTCTGGCCGGCGTCGATCGTGCGCTCAAGATGCAGCCGTCCCTGTCGATCTGCACCGCACTGTGCCTTCGTTTGAGCGGCGATCAGCTCACGCTCGCCGCCGGGGGCCATCCGTTGCCGCTGTATGCCTCCGCGAGCGGTGTCGAATCCGTCGGCGAGCACGGACCCCTTCTGGGCGGCTTCGACGGCGTCGGGTGGCATGACCTCACTCTCACTCTCGAGCCGGGAAGCACCTTCGTCTCTTACACCGACGGCGTCACCGACGCCCGTGGGGAGGATGGAGCGCGCTTCGGCTTCGCACGATTACGCGAAACCGTCGCCGCTGGCCACGGGCACTCGGCCCACGGCATGGTCGCCGGGTTGACCCAAACGCTGCGCGAATTTCAGACCGGGAGTCCGGCCGATGACATGGCTGCGCTGGTCTTTCACCGATACCCTTCGCGCGCCCCCATCTCCCCGGGAGAACAGGCTGCCATGTCCCCAGCGAATGAAGTCACAAGCTTGCCGTAGGCGGCGAGGACATGGTCCGGCCGACGAAATTCGAGATCGAGCACCAGACGAACGGGACGAGCCTGGTCCTGTCGATCACCGGCGAGCTCGATCTGAATACCGTCGACACGCTGACCCGGCAAGTGGGCCAGTACGTCCAGGCGGCGACGACATCGCTGACCCTGGATCTCAGCGAGCTGACCTTCATGGACTCGTCGGGCCTGGCGCTCCTGATCGCGCTCAGCCATCGCTCCGAACAGGACACGTGGCAGCTCAGGCTGATCCCGTCCCGCCATGAGGCCGCGATGCTGGTCCTCCGGGCCACCGGAGCCGACGCGGCGCTGCCGTTCGACCGGTCCAGTGAGTGATGGCGGCCGCGTCTACACGGCGGATCGGCCTCGCAGCTCGCCGCTCACGACCGCGACGAGCACCGGGATAGCCGCAACCTCGGCCAGGATTGCGATCGCGATCGGGAGGCGCAGGGTCGGCTCGCTATACCCGAACAGACTTGCGCTCAGCGCGATGAAGATCGAGATCAGCGACCCTGTGGCTAGGCCAATCGAACCCACAGCCGCCAGCAGCCGCAGCGTGCGGTCACTGCTGACAAGCGCGACCGCGAGCCCAGCGCCGCCCGCGGCGTTGAGGACGAACAGAACGCCGATCGTCGGGATCTCGCTGATGAAGTCGATGTACTGCTGTAGATGCACGGCGGCAATTACCGCGACCAGGACAGCAGCGACGAGGCCGATCCGTGAGCTCGAGGAGGTCTGCCGGCTCACTTGATCACCTTGATCGTCCCGCTCATGAACGCGTGAAACTGGCAGTAGTACTGATACACGCCTGGCTTGGTGGCCGTGAACCTCTGCGACTTCCCGGCGTTGACGGTGCCGCTGTCAAACGCTCCCGAGCGCGCGGTCACGGTATGAGCCGTCTGATCGGAGTTGGTGACCGTGACCTTCGTACCGGCCCTGACCGTCAGCACCGCCGGCTGATAGGCGTAGTTGGCGATCTTGAGATCCGCCGTCTTGCCGCTCACTACGGCACTGGTTCCCGCGGTGGACACGGCCGGACGACCTTGTCGGAACGCAAGCGCCAGGATCAGAATGACGACTGCGGCGATGCCGGGAAGGATCAACGATCGGACGCGCACGCCCATGACTACGGGGTACCACCTTCAACGGATCACTGAGGCCGCTGGCGGCTTTGGCGCCTCTGACTCCACGACCCGCTGAGCGACGGCGAAGGCGGCATTGGCGGCCGGGACGCCCGCGTAGATGGCCGTGTGGAGGAGAACCTCGCCGAACTCCTCGGCGCTCAGACCATTCCGGCGGGCGGCCCGCACGTGCAGGACGAGCTCCGGGCCGCGACCGAGGGCGGTGAGGCGAGAATTGTCAGGCTGCGGCTGCGGCGGTCATTCACCGACCCCACTTACCGCTTTCGACCGTGGTCGGATACCGATTTGGACCAGGATCAGGTACTGCTTTGGACCGATGCGTTTCTGTCCTTTTAGGGTGAGCCGCCATCTATTCCCACGAAGAAGGCTTGACGACACCCCATCCGGCTAGCTACCGGATTGCCTGCGAGCGCCTGGGGACCCAGCCCACAGAAGCGCTTTTCTCAACACTTTCCAGCCATGGGGCGATGGTACCTGGGCTGTCAGGATGACGGCGGTCAGGTTCGTCGACCGGCAGACGCTTACCAACCTAAACCCGCTGCTCTGATCCGTCGCCCAGCGGGCTGACGGCTCGGGTGCCTCCGCTTCCCTCGGCCACGGAAGCAAACGCCTTTCCTGCCGCCGCCAGCGCGCCCTCGATCTCGCGCTCGCCGTGCGCCACCGACAAAAACCAGTTGTGACCCGGGTGCAGCCACAGACCGTTGCGCAGCGCCTCCTGGGTAAACCGCCGCAGCCGCTCCTTGGCTGGGTCGCCGGCGAAGGTCATGTAGGGCAGTTGCGGTGGTCCGGTCTGGAGGATCTCGAGCCCGTGGGCGGCCGCGTGGGCCTGGAGGCCTTCCCGCAGACGCTGGCCGGCGGCTCGCATTAGCCTCACCCCGTCTTGCTCACGGAGGACGTTCAGAGTCGCCAAGGCAGCGGCCATCGGGACGCTCGAGTACCAGTAGGAACCGGTCACGAAGATGCTCGACGCGGCCTCCCGGAGCGCGTCCGCGCCGAGGACGACGGATAACGGGTAGCCGTTGGCGATCGCCTTGCCCCACGCGCTGAGGTCGGCGTCGACGCCGAGCTCGTCCCAGCTTCCGCCGAAATTGAGCCGGAAGCCGCCGCGCACCTCGTCGAGAATCAGGGCAGCGCCGAGGCGGTCGCAGAGCGCGCGCAGTCCGCTCGCGAACTCGGGCGTGGCGAGCGCCTGGTCGTGGCCGGCGT
>JBPCIY010000102.1:0-24756 GCA_051005855.1 Solirubrobacteraceae bacterium
TTCCTTAGCGCGGGCGGCTGGCCCGGAACAGGTCATCGACGCGCACGAGCTTGACGCGCGGGCGGCCGATGGTCTCGCCGAGCGAGGACTCGTAGGCGTCGATCGCCTCCCATCCTGCCCAGGTGACGTGATTGGGGACCCGCTCGTCCAGCCACGCCGGAATGGCCTCCGCGGCGTCGGCCTCGGCTTGCGCCTGCCCCAGCGTTCCCGCCTCGGCGTCCTCGACGATTCGCGTCACCGTCTCGGCGGCGTCCTTCTTGTTGGTCCCGATCACCCCCGAAGGACCGCGCTTGATCCAGCCCACCACGTACTCACCGAGGCAGACGCCGTCCTCACCGACCACCCGGCCGCCCTGGTTGGGGATCAGACCCGGGCGGTCGTCGAACGGCACGCCCGCGACCGGCACGCCGCGATAGCCGATCGAGCGCAGCACGAGGCCACACTCGATTACCTCCTCGGCACCGGTCGGCTCGGCGCTGACGCGACCGTCCGCACCGGTGACGAGACGGTTCACCGCCACCCGGACCCCGGTCACGGGACCGTGCTCGCCGTCGCCCAGGATCTCCACCGGCGAGCGTAGGAAGCGCAGCTCGAGGCGGTGTGACTTACCCTGCGGCGTCCGCGCTGCGTACTCGCGCAGCAGTTCGAGGTTGCGCCGCTTGGTGGTTTCCGGCGGATCAGCGATGCCTTCCAGCTGAGCGGGATCGACGATCACATCGGCGCGCTCGAGCTCGCCGAGCTCGCGCAACTCGGGGTTGGTGAAGGCGGCCTGAGCCGGCCCGCGCCGGCCGAGCAGGACGACCTCGCGCACGCCGGCCATGCCGAAGGCGCTCAGCGCGTGATCGGCCGTGTCGGTCGGGGCCAGTTCGCCTGGGTCCAGGACCAGCATCCGGGCGACGTCGATGGCGACGTTCCCGTTCCCGATCACCACCGCCCGGCCGCCGTTGAGGTCGAACATCTCGTCGGCGAAGTGCGGGTGGCCGTTGTACCAGGCGACGAAGGTGGTGGCCGGATGCGAGCCGGGGCGATCTTCCCCGGGAATGCCGAGCCGGTTGTCGGTCGCGGTCCCGATCGCATAGACGACAGCGTGATAGCGGCTGACGAGATCCTCGCGCGAGATGTCAGCGCCGAGCTGGACACCTCCGAAGAAGCGAAAGTCGCTGTGCTGCGCGGTCTTGGCGTAGACCCGCGTCACGGACTTGATCTTCGGATGGTCGGGGGCGACGCCGGCGCGGACGAGACCGAAGGGGGTCGGCAACGCGTCATAGAGGTCAACCGCGAAGCCAGCCTTCAAGAGCTGCTCAGTGGCGTAGAAGCCCGAGGGCCCGGCGCCGACGATGGCGGCCCTCAGCACGGCTGGCCGTGATCACGGGTTGGGGGCATCGGCGGCCAGACTAGCGGCCGTCTGCGCCCGCCCCGGGCGGCCGCCTCGCCAGCGCGCGAGCGCGACCCCGGCTAGGCACAGGATCCCGCCCGGCAGGGCCAACACCGGCGGCACTTCTCCGAGGATCGCCCAGCCGAGCAGCAGCGCCACCGGCGGCACCAGGTAGGTGGTTGAGCCCATGCGCCCGGCGTCGGTGTGGGAGAGCGCGTACGCCCATGTGAGAAAGCCGATCGCCGTCGGAACCAGCCCGAGGTAGCCCATCCATCCCATTGCCGCTGCCGAGGCATGCTGAAGCTGATCGACCAGGGTAGGGGCGTAGGGCAGACAGCCGATCGCGCCCACGGTGCAAGCCAGCCAGGTCACGGCCAGCGGCGAGCTGTGGCGCAGGGCAGGCTTCTGGGCGACCACGCCCCCCGCGTAACCGAGCGCCGCGACGATGCACATTGACCAACAGCACGGCGATGCCGGCGTCCAGGGAACGCTCGGCGGCGTTCAGCGCCACGTTGTAGAGCGCGAACCATAGGATCCCGCAGACGAAGATTCCGCCCAGCGCCCGCCGCGGCGGCAGCGGTTCGCGGCGGACCAGGACCAGCAGGCCCAGGGCGACGCTGCCGACCACGAGCCGGCCGAGCGCGAGCGGGCCGGCGTGGAAATGGCGTCCGGCGTCGCGAATCCCCACGAAGGCCGAGGACCACAGCACCACCGTGAGCGCGGCCGCGAGCATGATGGCGAGGTTGGGTCGCGGTACCGGCGGGCTCATCGTCGTGTGAAACGCCCGGCGGCAGCTCGCCGTGAGATCGGTGGCCTGTTCTCGCCACCGCGGCCGGGCCAGGCTCCGGCGGTGACCGCGGCGAGCAGGTTGATCGCGACCAGGATGTAGATCAGCGCCAGCGGATCCGCGACCAGGCCCCCGAGCGCGGCCCCCGCCGCCAGCGCCACCCCACCAAAGCCGCTGACGGTCACCATCACCTGGGCGCGCACGGCGGGCGGCGCGCTGCGCTGGCGCAAAGCGATCGTGCCCGAGTAGGCCGGCCCCTCGAGAAAGCCCGTGAAGAGGATGAGCAGGAAGCCGATCAGCAGAGTGGCGGCCAGCGGCCAGAGCAGCGCCGAGAGGCCGAGGACGCCGTACGAAAGCCCGACCCGGCGTAGCGATGGCTCGCCGCGCAGGCCGAAGGTGCCGAGGATCGAGCCTCCGGCCACCGCCGCCCACAGGTAGCCGCTGGCGTGCGCGGGCGCGTGCAAGGACTGGACCGCGTAGAGCGGAAAGCCGACCAGCATCAAGCCCCAGCCGAAGGCGGCCAGGCTCGCCGAGACCGAGGTGGCCCGCAGGATCCGGATTCGCGCCAGCGCCCGCAGGCCATCGCGCAGGGCGTGTGCGAGGCTCTCGGCGCGCTGCTCGGGGCGAGCTTCGAAGGCGGGGTTGATGGCGACCAGCCCGGCGACGACGAGCGTGAGCACGATCTGCAGCTGCACCGTGCGGGCGGCGCCGACCGCGCCCGCGAGCGCCCCGGCCAGGGCGGGACCGATGATCACGGCCAGGTTCAGGCTCGTGGCCTCGACCGCGCTGGCCTGATCGAGCAGCTCGGCGCCGGCGATGTCGGCCAGGGCGCTGAAGAAGCTCCCCGAGCTGAGCGGCCGCGTGACGCTGTACAAGACGGCGACCGCGGGGACCGTCCAGGCGGGGGCATGCCCGGCGAGGAGGAGGATGGCGACGAGCGCCACCGCGCTGAGGAGCTGATCCAGGACGACCAGCAGCCGCCGCCGGTTGACCACATCGAGCCAGGCGCCGAGCACCGGGCCGGTCAGCGCTCCGGGCACGACCGTGGCCGCGGCGGTCAGGCCGGCCAGCGACGCGCTTCGGGTCCGGGCCAGGACGAGGAGCACTCCCGCGGTGTTGAACATCGCCGAGCTGGTGCGCGAGAGCGACACGGTGAGGACGAAGCCGGGGTAGCGGGGACGGCGCAGAAGTCGCCGAAAGCCGTTTGAGGCCGGAGCGAGCGCGGGAGGCACGCTGGCATGTTCGCGCAGCCCGCCGGGGCTGGACGCGCTGCGGCCTAGGCGCCGCTGGTCGCCGCCCCAGCGGCCGGGGCGAGCTGGTCATCACCCCAGAAGCTCGGCACGGTGGCGGCGGACACTGCGCGGCCCCCCGGCTCAGCCGGTTGGTAGCGGAAACCGGCAATAGTTGCCGCTTATCGCCGCCAACCGGATGCTCACCGTGGATTGGTCCGCATGCAGACCCCATGGCCCGTGGTTCGCCGTGAGCCGGATAGGGTAAGCCGCCTCGGATGCGATTCCTCGGACTCATAGCCGCCGGCGTCGCATTCGTGCTGACCGTCGTGGCGGCTGTGGTCTGGGGGGGGATCGGCTGGATCGTCGTCGCCGTGCTCGCCGGTCTGCTGGCCGCGGTCGGTGTCCACGACCTGATTCAGCGGCGCCACTCAATCCTGCGCAACTACCCGATCCTCGGCCATGCCCGGTTCATGCTCGAGGCAATCCGGCCCGAGATGCAGCAGTACTTCATCGAGCGCAACTACGACGGGCGCCCCTTCGATCGCGACACGCGGACCTCGATCTACGAGCGGGCCAAAGGCATCGCCGACGAGCAGGCCTACGGGACCGAGCGCGACGTGTTCGAGCCCGGCTACGAATGGCTGCTGCAGTCGATCCACTCCTTCGATCCGCCCAAGGAGCTCCCCCGGGTCCGGATCGGCGGTCCCGACTGCGCCCGGCCGTACGAGATGGCGCTGCTCAACGTGTCGGCGATGAGCTTCGGCGCCCTTTCGGGCGCGGCCCTGACCGCGCTCAACCAGGGTGCCGCCAAGGGCGGGTTTGCCCACGACACCGGCGAGGGCGGCCTGAGCAAGTATCACCTCAACGGCGGGGACGTGGTTTGGGAGATCGGCACCGGCTACTTCGGCGCCCGCACCAAGGACGGCGGCTTCGATCGCGACCAGTTCCGCGAGAAGGCCGCCCACGAGTCGGTCAAGATGGTGTCACTCAAACTCAGCCAGGGGGCCAAGCCGGGCATCGGCGGCGTACTGCCGGGCCCCAAGGTCACCCAGGAGATCGCCGAGGCTCGCAGCGTCCCCCAGGGCCAGACGTGCGTCAGCCCGCCCAGCCACAAGGCGTTCTCGACCCCCCGGGAGCTGATCCGCTTCATCGCCGAGATGCGCGAGCTGGCGGCCGGCAAGCCGGCCGGCTTCAAGCTCTGCGTCGGGCTGCGCCACGAGCTGCTGGCCATCTGCAAGGCGATGGTGGAGGAGGGCACGGGACCCGACTTCATCATCGTCGATGGGTCAGAGGGCGGCACCGGCGCTGCCCCCGCCGAATACGAGGATCACGTCGGCACGCCCCTAACCGACGGGCTGATGATGCTCAACAACGCCCTGGTGGGGACCGGCCTGCGTGACCGGATCCGAATCGGTTGCAGTGGCAAGGTGGCCACCGGCTCGGACATCGTCAAACGCCTGGCCCAGGGCGCTGATTACTGCAACGCGGCCCGGGCGATGATGATGGCCGTCGGCTGCCTCCAGACCCAGCGCTGCAACACCAATCAGTGCCCGGTCGGCGTGGCCACCCAGGACCCCAAACGGTCCCGAGCCCTGAACGTGCCCGACAAGACCGAGCGCGTGTACCGCTACCAGCACGCTGCTGTCACCGAGGCGACGCGCCTGATCGCGTCGATGGGTCTGCAGTCTCCCACGGAGGTGACGCCCAACCACCTGGTCCGCCGGGTTGACCAGGTGAACTCGCGCACCTACGCCGAGCTGTTTGAGTGGCTGAAGCCGGGTGAGCTGTTGACGGCGCCGCCGGAGAGCTGGGCGGCCGACTGGGAGCGTGCCGACCCCGATTCCTTCGCGCCGCGGATCCACAGAGAGCCGTAGAGAGCGCTCGAGAGCCAGGAGACCACCGCATGGCCAATGTCGCCGACACGATCGTCACCGCCCTGGCCGAGCTCGGGGTCAAGCAGATCTGGGGAGTGGTGGGTGACGCCCTGAACCCGGTCACCGACGCGATCCGGCGCGAGGACCGGCTGGAGTGGATCGGCGTCCGCCACGAGGAGGTCGCGGCTTTCGCGGCCGGCGCTCAGGCCCAGCTCACCGGGACCCTCGGGGTCTGCATGGGCACGGTGGGCCCGGGCTCATTGCACCTGCTCAACGGGCTCTATGACGCCAAGAAGTCCCACGCGCCGGTGCTCGCCCTGTGTGGCCAGGTGCCGCTGGCCGAGGTCGGCTCCGACTTCTTCCAGGAGGTCGACAACGACGCCGTGTTCAGCGACGTCGCGGTCTTCTGCCGCACCCTGAGCAGTCCCGGACAACTGCCCGGTCTGCTCGAGCAGGCCGTGCAACGGGCCTTGGACGCACCTGGCGTGGCTGTGCTCACCCTTCCCGGTGACGTGGGCGCCGCCGATTTCGAGGGCGCCACCCCCCATTTCGTCACCGAGCGCCGCCCGGTTGTGCCCGACCCCGACGCGCTGCGCCAAGCCGCGACGCAGATCGACGCCGCCGGCGCGGTGACGCTGCTGGTCGGGCACGGTGCTCGCCATGCGCGCGACGAGATCCTGGCCCTGGCCGATCGCCTCGCTGCCCCGATGGTCCTCACGCTCAAGGCCAAGGAGGGGCTGGAGCGCGAGAACCAGTTCGCGGTCGGACAGAGCGGGCTGATCGGTAACCCGGCGGCCCAGCACGCGTTTGCGCATTGCGACCTGCTGCTCATGCTCGGCACCGACTTTCCCTACAGCGACTGGTATCCCAAGGGCAAGCACGTGATCCAGGTCGACGAGCGCGGCGCGCACATTGGCCGCCGGACCTCGGTCGCGCTTGGGGTGGTCGCCGACGCGCGACTGGCGGCCGCCGGCCTGCTCGGCCTGGTCACGCCCAAGAGCGACCGGGGGCACCTCGAGAGCTCAACCGAGAAGTACACCCACTGGCACCAGCACCAGCGCCAGCTTGCCGACCCCGACTACGACAGCCGGGGCATCGTCGAGAAGGTGCGTTCGGTGTTTGACAATCCCGACGAGCGAATCCGTCCCGAGGCGGTGGCGATGGCGATCGACAACTACGCCGCCGAGGACGCGATCTTCACCTCCGACACGGGCATGTCCACGGTGTGGCTGTCGCGCTTTGTGACCATGCGCGGCACCCGGCGGCTGCTCGGCTCTTACAACCTCGGCTCGATG
The DNA here is from genome assembly GCA_051005855.1 of Solirubrobacteraceae bacterium. Taxonomy (GTDB): domain Bacteria; phylum Actinomycetota; class Thermoleophilia; order Solirubrobacterales; family Solirubrobacteraceae; genus Palsa-465. Next base: position 6,564 of record JBPCIY010000102.1, read on the forward strand.
GCCAATGCGATGCCCCAGGCACTCGGCGCCTGCGCGCTTGACCGCTCCCGCGAGGTGGTGGCCTTCTGCGGCGACGGCGGCCTGACGATGCTCCTGGGGGACCTGCTCACCGCCGTGCATCACGACCTACCCGTGCGCTTGGTCGTGTTCAACAACGGGCGCCTGGGGATGGTCAAGCTCGAGCAGGAGCAGGCTGGGCTGCCCGAGTTCGGAACCAAGCTTCAGGATGTGGACCTGGCGGCGATCGCCACCGCGGCCGGGCTGCGCGCGATCCGGGTCACCGACCCCGACGCCCTCCACGAGTCCGTGCGGACGCTCTTCGCCCATCCCGGTCCGGTGCTCCTCGACGTGGTCACCAACCCCGAGGAGGTCTCCCTCCCGCCCAAGGTCAAACCGGGCCAGGCGTGGGGCTTTGCCATCGCCAAACTGACCGAGACGCTCGAGAGCCGGGGGGCCTAGCCCACAACGGGCGGCGGTGTGCGCGGCTAGGATCCGCTCACTGTGAACGTGCTCTCGATGGCCGATCGCTCGTGGCCGGTGCTGCGGCGCCTGATGGGCGCTCACGCCCGCGTGTACAGGCTGACCGGCGGTGTCGTCGGCCATCGCTTCCCCGGTGCCCCGCCGATGCTGCTGCTCGACCACACGGGCGCCAAGAGCGGGCTCCGGCGCACGTCGCCGCTCGTCTACGTGGATGACGGCCGCGACGTGGTGATCGTCGCCTCCAAGGGTGGCTTTCCCCAGCACCCGGCCTGGTACCACAACCTCCGCGCGCACCCCGACACGACCGTGCAGGTGGGACGGGGCCGCCGCGCGGTCCGCGCCCGGGTGGCCACAGCCGCCGAACGCGAGCGACTGTGGCCGATGGCGGTGGCCACCTACAGCGGCTACCGCGGGTATCAGGAGCGCACGGAGCGCGAGATCCCGCTCGTGATCCTCGAGCCGCGTTAGGGGCGGCGGCCCCGGGTCGGGTCAGCCAGGGCGAGGGCCCTAAGCGGGGTCAGGGTCAGCCGCCGGCCGTCAGCTCGGCGAGGCGGCGCTCGAGCAGCCGGCGCTCGGCGTCCCCCGGGACGAGCGCGAGCGCACGCCGGAAGGCGGCGGCCGCCTCATCGGCTCGACCCAGGCGCCGCAACAACTCACCCCGGGTCGCGTGGACATAGCGGTACTCCTCGAGGGCCAGCACCTCGACGATGGCCAGGCCCGCCTCGGGTCCCTGCGCTTCCGCGACCGCGACCGCGCGGCTGAGCTCGACCACCGGGGAGGCGGTGAGCCGCGCGAGCTCGCCGTAGAGGGCGGCGATCTGGGGCCAGTCGCGGGGCTCCTCGGCGTGCAGGGAGGCGATCGCCGCCTGGAGCACGTAGGGGCCACGTCCCCGGAGGGCCAGGGCGCGGTCGAGGGCCTGGCGTCCGGCGGCAATCCGAGCCGTATCCCACAGCGAACTGTCCTGGTCAGCGAGCAGCACGAGCTCCTGGTCGCGGAAGCGGGCCGCCCGGCGCGCCTCGTGGAGCAGCATCATCGCCTCCAGCCCGTGGACGTCGGGCTCGTCGGGCATCAGCTCGGCCAGCGCCCGACCGAGTCGGAGGGCTTCGGCGGCCAGCTCTCCCCGGCCACCGTAGCCTTCGTTGAAGATCAGGTAGACGACGGCCAGCACCGCGGTGAGGCGGTCAGGCAGCAGGTGGTCGGGAGGCACCCGGAAGGGAATCCCGGCCGCCTTGATCTTGCGCTTGGCGCGGACCAGGCGCTGGGCCATGGTCGCTTCCGAGATCAGGAACGCCCGGGCGATCTCGTCGGTCGACAGGCCGCCGAGGGTGCGCAGGGTGAGCGCCGCTTGGGCGTCGGTGGCCAGGGCGGGATGGCAGCAGGTGAAGATCAGCTCCAGGCGCTCGTCGGGAATGGTCATCTCGTCCACGGCTTCCTCGGTCGCCTCGGGCACCTTGAGCCGGCGCGTCTTCTCAGCCAACGTGCGATCCCGGCGGATGCGGTCGATGGCCCGGTTGCGCGCGGTGGTCAACAGCCACGCGCGGGGGTGGTCCGGAGTGCCGTCGCGCGGCCACCGGGCGGCGGCGATCGCGAACGCCTCCTGCGCGGCTTCCTCGGCGAGATCAAAGTCGCCGAGGAAGCCGATCAGGGCCGCCAGGACCCGGCTCCATTCCTCCCGGAAGGTGCGGTCGAGGCTCGTCATCACCCCGCGAGCGGGCGCACTTCGATCGCACCGCCCATGCTCGACGCCGGGATCCCGGCGGCCACCTCGATCGCGGCGTCGAGATCGTCGGCCTGCAAGAAGCAGTAGCCGCCGACCGCCTCCTTGAGCTCCGCGAAGGGCCCGTCGGTGGTCAGCGTGCGGCCGTCCTGGACCCGGACGGTGGTCGCCGTTTCGGGGCCCTCCATCCGCGCGCCGGGCGTGACCCCCGGGTGCTGGTTGAGGGCCTGGTAGGCGGCGTACACGCCGCCCTGCTCGTCGGGCGAGAGGTTTTCCCAGGCGGCGGTGCCCGGCATCGGGGTGGAACCCTGATAGATCAGCAGCATGTACTTCATGTCTTCCTCCTTTGGGGATGGTCACCGAGGAGACGAACGCGCCGGGTGCAGATCGACACCCCCAGAAAAAGAATTCTCCCTGCGCCGGAAGTCCCGCGGAGCCGGTTGCGATCTGGGGGCGCCCGCGTGGTACGTTGCTTACCGGATTCCGGTCAGGAGAGGCGAGATGATGGGCTCGACGCGTAGACGTCATCGGCGGGTGGCAGTGAGCGTGGTCGCACTGTTCGCGCTCGTCCTCGGGGTCATGTCCGGGGCGGGCGCCGTGACGCTGCCGATCATCGGCTCGACCGACAACGGCCTCAACGACCTCGCGGCGATCGGCCAGGGTACGGGCCAGACGCCGGCGCTGGCGCCGACCCAGAGCAACGCCGAGCCGGCGCTCCTCGCCACCCCGCGGGCCGTCTGCGGACCGGGCTCCAAACCGGAGCCGGGCATCCAGGGCCGGGTCCCGGCCGGCTCGGGCGATAACGGACTGCGGTGCAACATGACCCAGATCTCCCATCAGGGGACGTCGGGCGGCTTCAAGACGTTCCGCTACGTGGACACCCGGGGGCACGTGTGCGCCTTCTACGACACGGCGCTGCTGTTCCCGACCAACGCCATCAACGCCGCCGGCGCCTCGCTCGGCGTCGCCGTGCTTGACATGTCCGACCCGGCCCATCCAGTCCAGACCGACACGCTGACCCAGACGCCGATGATGACGCCGCACGAGTCGCTGAACCTCAACACCACGCGCGGGCTGCTGGCCGCGGTCAACGGCAACCCGAGCACCGAGCCGGGCCTGGTCTCGATCTACGACGTGCACACCGACTGCCGGCACCCCGTACTCGATTCGACCACGCTGGTCGCGCGCTTCGGGCACGAGAGCGGTTTCTCACCTGACGGCCGGACCTTCTACGCCACCGCGACGGGGCTGCCCGCGATCACCGCCATCGATGTCACTGACCCGAAGAACCCGCACGCGATCTGGCAGGGCAACATCACCGCCCACGGGATGACGCTCAGCGATGACGGCAAGCGGGCCTACGTCGCTGATCCCACTGGTGGCCAAATGCTGATCCTCGACACCAGCCAGATCCAGGCTCGGCAGCCCCATCCGCAGGCCCGCGAGGTCAGCCGGCTGACCTGGAAATCAGCCTCGATTCCCCAGAACGCGATCCCCTTCACCGAGCAGGGTCACCCTTACGTGCTCGAGTTCGACGAGTACACCGCGGGCACGCTGAACCCCCACGGCAGCCGCGACACGGTCGGGGCGGCGCGGATCATCGACATCGCCAACGAAGCCAAGCCGTTCGTCGTCGCCAACCTTCGCCTGCAGGTCAACCAGCCCGCCGCCCACGCGGCGGCCGGCAACGATCCCGGCACGTTCAGCCCCGCCCAGGGCTACGCAGCGCACTACTGCAACATCCCCACGCGCGTCGACCCTCAGATCGTTGCCTGCTCGTTCATCGCCTCGGGCCTACGGGTGTTCAACATCTCAGACCTCTTGCATCCGAGAGAGATCGGCTACTTCGTGGCGCCGACCAAGCCCAACACCGAGACCGGCTACACGAACAGCGACTACGCGATGTCCCAGCCGGCCTTCGATACCGCCCGCCACGAGATCTGGTACACGGACGGCGGCACCGGTTTCTACGTCCTGCGGCTCGACAATGGCCTGTGGCCGACAACGCGCTCCTCCAGTCCTCCGCCGCGGCCGGGGTGCCCGACCGCGACCGGGAGCCTGGCCCGCCGATCACTGGGACCGGTGCGGCTGGGCATGACCCGCGCGCGGGTGCGCAAGGCGTTCACGAAGAGCACCCGACGGGGACGGCAGCACATGGACTTCTTCTGCCTGACCCCGATTGGCATCCGCGTCGGCTATCCGTCGCGCGCCGTCTTGAGGTCATTGTCACACCGGGCCCAGGGACGAATCCGCGGACGGGCCGTACTCGCCCTGACCTCCAACCCGCACTTCGCGCTGCGAGGGGTCCACCCCGGCGCGCGGCTGGCTCCGGTGGCCAAGCGTCTGCGCGCGGGGCGCGGGATCCGGATCGGGCGAAACACCTGGTACGTCCTTCCCGCCGGCCCGAGCCGTGGCGTGCTGAAGGTCAAGCATGGCGTGATCGAGGAGATCGGCATCGCCGACAAATCGCTGACGGCGAACCGGGCCGCGACCCGTCGGCTGCTGGCCAACCTGACCTGAAGCAAGCTCGGTCCTATCCTCTGAGGGGATGAGTTTTCTGCGTGGCGGCGGGCAAGCGTTCGGCGGCGACCGAGGTCTTGACGCGGGAGTCGGCAGCGCCGAGATCGAGGAGCTTCGCGCTACCCGGTCTGACCGGCTGTGTACCGGGACGCTGGCCTGCGCGCGTTGCGACGCACCGGTCGCGATCGGCGGCCGGTCCCGCTCGCTGACCGACTGGCTCACGTGTCCGTTCTGTGAACACAGCGGCCCGGTGCGTGACTTCCTCTCGTTGGCCTCACCGACGCGCCCGGCCCGGGTCGTGGTCAGGGTCAGCGCTCCTGTCCGCCGGTCACCCGCCCCGCGCTGAGGGCAGGCAGCGCGGGGACTGGTTCATAGTCCCGGTCTACCCCCAAACCCGGCGGACCTGCGCAACCGCGCGGGTCGCCTGCGCGAGACCGGCCTCAGCGGCGCCCCGACGCCCGGCAGGATCGAGGACGTTCTTGCCGATCGCAGCCCGCGAGCCTCGGTCGGGGGCGATCACGACCGAGGGGACGCCGAGCCGGTCAACTTGGCGCTGCGGGCTGCGAGCGGCACCGAATCCCCGGACCAGCGGCGCCAGGACGACGACCTTTGAGCATCCCCGCGCAACATCGGCGTTGGCACTGCTGCGAACGCCGCCGTCGACGTACAACCGGCCTTCGATCGGGATCGGCGGGAACACCCCGGGCACGGCGCAGCTCGCGGCCACCGCGTCCGCCAGCGCGACGCCGTCCGGTCCGGTGATGATGCGGAACTCGCCGGTGTGAGCGTCGACCACGGTGACGCGCAGGTCCCGCTCCGGCCAGTCGCTCGAGGGTAGCCGTGACTCGATCACCGCGAGCCGCTGCCCAACCGTGGGCAGACCCCCAGCGTCCGCTGCCTGGATTGACCAGGCTCCAAGCCGCCGCCCGAAAGCCGACAGATCACCGCGGGACGCGACGAAGGCGATGGCGTAAGCGAGCTGGTCACGCGCGGTCAGGCGCGCTGGAAGCTCGGCGGACGGGGGCTCCAACTGGCGCTGATAGAGCTCGGTCAGAGACGTCGAGCCCGTGATCTGTGCTCCGACCACCGATCCGGCTGAAGTCCCGACTACCACATCCGCGCTCCACAGCTCCACGCCCGCGTCGGCCAGGCCCATGAGCAGGCCGAGCTCCCAGGCGATGCCGGTGACGCCGCCGCCACCGAGGATGAGCCCTGAGCCGTGAGCATCGTGCATACCCCGACTCTAGGCTGGGAGCCACCGCGCACGAGCTCATGGACGCGACGCAGGAAGGTCAGGCAGTTCTGCGTGGAGAGCGCCGCCTCGGGCTCGTCGAGCAGGTAGAGGCCGTCGGGACCGAAGCGATTGATCATCACGGCCAGGAACGACTCCCCATGGGACTGCTCGTGCAATGAGGTTCCGCGGGATTGATCCCGGCGGCGATGGCGATCGCTTCGAGCAGCGTCGACTTGCCGCTCCCGTTCTCGCCGATCAGGTAGGTCACGGCCGGGTGCAGGGTCAGGCCCTGATCGCGCGCCGCCACGGCGGCGACCGCCGGAAGCCCCCATGGATAGCCGGATCGAACGCTCTCGTTCTCGGGCACGCTGAGTCGCACCGCTCTGATGAAGCCGCCTCCGCTCATGGCGCAAAGGTAGCCTGGTCCCGTGCACGAGACGCCGGAGGATCTCGCCCAGCTCCAGGCTCTTATCGACCGCAGCTACGAGGCCGCCGGGGCGCATCTGCTGCGCATCCACGATCCGCGGCGGCGGCTGAGCGCCGAGCAGGTCTGCGCTGCACTGACCGGGATGTGTCTGCTCACGCTGGCCACGGTCACCGCCGACCATCGGCCGCTGGCCGGTCCCGTGGACGGGATCTTCTACCGCGGCTCGTTTCATTTCGGCTCATCGCCTGATTCCGTGCGCTTCCGGCACATCCGCGCCCGCCCCCAGGTCAGCGCCAGCCACCTGCCCGGCGAGGAGTTAGCGATCACCGTCCACGGTCGCGCGGTCCCCATCGACCTCGGCGCGCGTGAGCACGCGGGCTTTCGACAGACGGCGCTGGAAATCTACGTGCCGCGCTACGGGCCCGAGTGGGAGCATGATTTCCTTGACACCGGCCCCGTGTACGCGCGGATCGAGGCCGAGCGGATGTTCACCTTCTCGATGCCGCCGTCGTGAGAGCGGTAGTTAGCGCGTCGCCGTCTTGTCGAGCAACTGGAGCAATTCGTGCGCGGCGAGCTCAACGGCCTTATGACGCCACTCGGCAGCACGGTAGTGGCAGGCGATGATGCCCGACCGGTGGATCCGCCGAAAGCCGCCGTAGACAAAGGCGTAGCGCGCCTTGGTCTCGTCGTTGGCGCCCTCGGTCAAGCCGAGGAACCACTCGCTGTACTGCTCCCAGCCGTGACGCTCGCGGTAGGCCGTCTCTATCGCCGGCCGGGGCTGAACCTCACCCCACTCGCTGTCGAGCACGTACTGGCGCTTGGCGATGAGCTCGCGGGCGCGGGCGACACCGGCGGGGTTGACCGAGTAGGAGGCCACACGAGCATTCTGAGGTACCCGGGCAGACCGCGGGGCTGCTGGCCGAGCCCACGCCGTTCAGGGTCCGCGAAACTCGTGCACGACGTAGGGGCTGTGGATGAGAAACCCGTCGGGGTCTTCGTTGGCCTCGCGCAGAACGGCGGTCATCGCTTCGCGGATCTCGTCCTCCACGCCGGCGCGCTGGACGGCGGGGCGGACCGCCCGGGCCATCGGGTGCTCCTGTCCGGCGGCGACGTAGCTCTCGGGCGAGGAGCCCCGGATCGCCAGCTTGCTCGGCGTCGTGGCGTGGAGCTCCAGGCCCGCCGCAACCGCGAGCGGACCCATGGCGTCGGGATCGTGCCACGCGAAGCGCGTTCGGGCCGGAGTCTCGGTGACTCGCCGGACCACGCGGCCCATCGCCCCCAGCATGGCGTCGATCGGCCCCGCGGGAATCCAGGCCGTGATCAGCGCTCGGCCGCCCGGGCGCAGGACCCGGGAGATCTCCCGCAGCGCCTGCGTGGGATCCGGGGCGAAGATGACGCCGAACACGGACAGGGCGATGTCGGCTGAGACATCGTCGACGGGCAGGGCTAGCAGATCACCGGCGCGCAGATCCAGGACCACGCCCTGGGCCTGGGCGCGCTCGCGAGCGACCTCGAGCAGCCGGGGAGCGGCGTCTATTCCGACCACGAGCCCCCCGCGCGAGGCCGCGATCAGCGCGGCGTTGCCGGTCCCGCAGGCCAGGTCCAAGACATCGTCACCGGGCCCCACTCGGGCCCTGTCCACTACCGCCTGGGCGACCGGCTCAAGCTGGGCCGCCGTCGTCTCATACCTTCCCGCTCCCCAGTCGACCATCGGCGGATGATGGCACCGGGTAGCGTTTCCACCGTGGCTGGCACCAGCAAGCTCGCCCGGTACCGCTACATCAGGACTCTCGGCGCCGGGGGGATGGGCATCGTCTCGCTGGCCCAGGACACGATGCTGGCCCGGCCGGTGGCCCTCAAGCGCATGTCGGCGATGGGCGGCGACCATGGTCTCCTACGACTGCGTCGTGAGGCGCTGGTGGGCGCCTCGGTGAGCCATCCCAACCTGGTATCGATCTACGACGTCGTCGACTCCGAGGACGGCGACGTGGTGATCGTGATGGAATACGTCGAGGGCGAAACGCTGCGGCAGGCCTTGAGCCGCCGTGACGGACTCTCGAGTGAGGAGATCCTTCGAGTTCTCGAGGGGGCGGCCGCGGGCCTGGATGCGATCCACGACCAGGGGATCGTCCATCGTGACGTCAAGCCGGCCAACCTCCTGCTCGGGAGCGACGGCAGCGTCAAGGTGGCCGATCTCGGGATCGCGTCGGTCCCCGACCAGACGCGGCTCACGACCGCCGGGGCCGTACTCGGTTCGCTGAGCTACATGGCGCCCGAGCAGCTGCGCGACGCGCCGACGACACCCGCGATCGACATCTACGCGCTCGCGGCGGTGGCGTGGGAGGCGCTGGCGGGCGAGAAGGCGCGCAAGGAGTCCAACGTGGTCGCCCTCGCCTACGCCCTCTCCACTCAGCCTCCGCCGGCTCTGAGCGACGCCTGGCCCGGGGCGCCGCCCGAGGTCAACGCGCTGCTGAGCGCCGCCATGGCCCAGGAGCCGGCCCAGCGCCCGCGCTCGGCGGGCGAGCTGGTGAGGCGGTTGCGCGCGGCGCTAGAGCCGGTCAACCCGGACCGTGGGCCTGTCGCCCCGACCGCCGAGCACCCGAAGCCGCCGCCCGCGCCGCCCGTCCTTGGGCCGCCGCCGGTGGCCAAGTCCCCAGCCGCTCGAGCCCGCGGGCGAGCCGTCGTCCCGGTCTTGGCCCTCGCGGCGGTCGCCGCCGTCGCGGCGGTCGCGGTATTGGCCAGCGGGGGCTCGTCTCCGCACCGGTCCGCCCGCGCCCCGGCTAAGCCACGCTCGGCTTCGACCACGACACCGAGATCCACCAGCACCGCCGGCTCGGGGGCGGCCACGCCCCCGACCGGCCCGGCGGTAGCGGCGGTCGAGTCCTTCTACCACTTGGCCGCCAGCCACCGGTACGCCAGAGCCTGGGCCCTGGCCGACCCGACGCTCCAGAGCCAGCTCGGTGGCTATCAGAGCTTTCAGAACACGTTTGCCGCTGACCGCTCGATCACCTTCGACAGCACCCGGGTCGTCCACCAGTCATCCAGCGCCGCCACCGTATCGGTCAAGACGACCTCTGTGCAGACCAGTGGCACTCAGCACTGCACGGGAACCGTGGAGGTTCGCACCGGGGGCTCCGCCGCCGCCTGGCGGGTACACCAGATCTCGATCAACTGCGCCTGAGCCGACCGCCTGACCTCAGGGCCCGAGCTTGCGCATCTCGGTCTCGAGCCAGGCATCGTGCTCGGCCTCGGCCCGCTTGGCGGCTCGGGGGTCCCAGAAGCCGGCCATCAGCAGGATCAACGGGATGAACACGATCTCGCCGGCCACGCCGACGAAGAAGAAAGTTCGCCACTGCTTGGGCGAGTCCTTAGCCGCTTTCTGTACCGACGGCCCTTCGCTGCTCAACGTCTTCAGCGCCGCCGCGAGCTGCGGCGTCGGACTGCTGAGCGCGGCGAAGTTGGCCGCGCCGAGCTTCCGCGGAGCGGTCTTGCTCAGGAACGCGAGATCCTTGGCAGTCTGGGGCTTGACCAGTTCCGCGAACGCGGGGGGGCCAATAACCGCCTTGATCTTGGCCAGGGCGGCCGGGGACGGAGCCGACCCGGCGGCCTGCGCCTTGCTGAGGGCGACGCCAACCGCCGGGTGCGCCTTGAGCGCCGCCAGCAGGGCAGCGTCGCGCGCTGAGACCGCCTGGAGCTCGGCGATCGTCGCCGGGTTGGCGGCCGCCGCGGTCGCGACCTGACCCACGGTCGTCTTGCCGACGGGCGATGGGTTGGCGAGCACGGCCTTGACCACCGGCCCCTTTTCGACCAGGGTCGTGGCCGTGGTGACCACCTTGGGGACGAAGAAGACACTCACTGCGATCACGACCCGGATTATCAGTCCCCACACGGCGAGGCCGGTGGCGGTGAGAGCGGGGTTGCGCCGCTCGACGGTCTCAGTGAAGCTGGCCATCCAGGGCGCGAAGGCCAGCGCGAGCGACACGGCGATGCACGAGAGCAGAATGACGAACGTGCTGTAGGACGTCTCGGGGTGGGTGGCCTTGAGCGCGAAGATCGTCGTGAACACGATCGAGGAGACGGCGCCGACGACCATGAACGGCTTTCGCACCCGAAGGCGGTCGGAGATGATCCCGACCAGCAGCAACCCGACGGCGTCAAAGGACCAGAACCAGTTGCCCAGCGTGTTGGCCTTGGACTGGCTGTAGCCGAAGACGCTTTCGAAGAAGACCGGGAAGAAGCCCACGGCCAGGTAGTAGATGATCAAAAAGACGCTGATCGCGAACGCCGATCCGATGATGTCCAGGTGGAGCATCTGGCGGAAGGGCTTCTGCAGCCTGGCCTTGATGTCGATCCCGGCCGCCCGGGCTTCGATCAACGCGCGATCCTTGCGCGACACCATCAGCTGGTCGCGCAATCCGGGCGAGAGCTCGCGCAGGCCGAGCAGAGCCACGGCGAACACGATCAGCCCGATGATGCCGCTCGTGCGGTACTGATCCTGCCAGCTGGCGTTGGCCGCACCGGACACGAAGGCCGAGACGACCAGCGAGCCCAGCACCGGGCCGAGGGTCCAGAAGCCCATCGCCGAGGCCCGGCCGAGTTGGGGCGAGAAGTCGCGCACCAGCGCCGGCGTGGCGACGAGGATGATCCCCTCGACGAACCCGATCGCCACGTAGACGATCCCGAACGCGAGCTTGGTGTGGACGTTGGGCAGCGCGAACAGGCACAGCAGACCGACCACGGCCAGGCCGGCCGTGACGATGTTGGCCCGCCCGTACCGGTCGGCGAGTCCCGCCACCACTGACGCCGCCGCGCCGAGCAGGTATCCCACCACGCTCACGTTCACGTAGTAGGCAAATGACATGTGCAGCCCACGCAGGATGTTGGTCGCCACCCCGCCGGCGAGGTACAGCTCGTAATACAGAACGATCGTCGTGGCGATCACGATCCCGAGGCTCAGGTACCGGGTCGTGTTGGAGGGGTACCGATACAGCGACCGGTTCCAGAGTCGCTGGACGGGACTTGGCGTTGCTCCAGGTGCGGCAGCGACGGAGGGCGTGCTCATGGCCGCCCCTTCTCTTGGTAGGGATGCATCGTCTTCCTTTCTCCTCGAAACACCGGCCCGCCGCCCTGAGTCCCGTTGGCGCGGGGTCAACCTGTGTCGTGATCTCTCCTACCCAGGTTGGCGCGGGGCTCAATCACGAAGACTGAGATGGAGCCTCGAGGCGTGGCTCTCCGTAGCCGCAACGCGCCGAGAGCAGGCGTAGGCCATGATGGTCTGATGAGCAGCGACAGCTTTCCCCGCAGCGTCAAGATCGGCAGCGACGAGCGGACCGGATGGTCATCGGAGCGTCCCCGACGTGACGGCGCGCCGCCGCGGCCGGTCGACGTGTCCAGCCGCTGCCGCGTTCTGGCCCCTACCGATCGCATGCGCTACTCGCCCGGCAGCCTTCTGCTCGTGGTCGGGGCAACCGCTTCGCAACCGGCCCGGTTCGCCGATCGGGTGGTTGAGGAACGCGGTGCGGCTCTCTCCCTCGTCCGGGTCCGCGAGCTCTTGGCCGGCAAAGTCGACGAGGACGAGATCGAGGCCCAGGCGCAGCCGCTGCTGACCGCGGCGGTCTCCAAGCGTCTGCAAGCCAGCCAGTCGGTCGTCGTGCCGATCGAAGGCTTTGACGCGGCCGAGCGCGAGCGCTACGTCCGCCTGGCCCACGGCCTCAAGCGCCCCCGCCACCTGATTCTCCTCGACTCTCCGCGCGACCAGCTCGCCGACGACGAGCGTCAGCCCCTCAACGAGCTGCGGCGCGCTCTCGACGCGGGCGAGGTCGGCCTCGAGGGCTTCCAAACCGCTCTGCGGCTCGGGGGCCCGGCGCTCTCCGAGTTCAAGCGGGTCGTCTTCGCGCGGCCGCCGCGCGACGACTGACCGACCAATCAAGCCTTGACCGGGGGTCTCCTCATCAGCAAGAAGACCGCCACCAGCAACTCCACGAGCGTGAAGCCGATCAGGATCACCGCCCCGGTCCCGGGACTGAGCGAGAAGAACCTAGTGTCGAAGCCCAGGATGCCGGAGGAGTCGACCGCCGCCAAGCGTGCGCCGACGTGGGCCGCGGAGGCGAGCCCGGCGAACGACCAACGGGCGTAGATGAGGTTGGCGAGCCCGGCGATGGCGCGGGGCATCTGCGCCAGCGGGATGAGTCCGCCGGCGAGCAGAAGCTGGGGCATCAGCAGCAGCGGCACGGCGCCCGCGGCCTGGTCGGTGCTGCGCGCCGCGCACGACACGGCGATCCCCATCGCCGAGCTGGCCCAGGCGGTGAGGACCGCAAGCCCGAAGATTTCGACTACCGCCCCGGATCCCACCCCGAGCGGCTGCAGCCCCACGACCACCAGGGTCAGCCACAGGACCTGAACGAAGTTGAGTGCGAACAGGACCAGAGCCTTGGCGATCACGTACGCGTCCAGGCGGACGCCGACGTCGAACTCGCGCTCGACGAGGCCCCGCTCCTTGACGACCTCACGGGAAGCTGAAGTCACGCCGAGCCAGATCGAACCGGTCATGAGCAGGAACACGACCTCGATCGCATTCACGGGAGAGGCGCTCGTCGAGCTCAGGGTTCCCGGGCGAAAGACGAGCGCGATCAACAGGCCGAGCACGGGCGCCTGCCCGAGCAGCAGGGCGAGGGTGCGCCGATCGCGGGTCAGGGTGCGCAGGTAGCGGCCGGTCAGGACGCGGAGCTCGAGACCGAACGGTCGGTTCTCGTCTCGTTCGGCGCCTCGGACCTCGGGGGCCACCGGCGGGGGAGTCGGCGGGGGAGCCGGCGGGGCGAGGACCGAGCCGGTGACCGGGCCGCGCCCGAGCTCATCGGCGACCGCCGCCAGGTGCCTCTGCGCGTCTGGGGGGCTACCCCGAAACGCGATCAGGCCCGCCTCGATGACGATCACCTCGTCGCAGAGAACCAGGCTCGCGGACGCGTGCGTCGCCACCAGGACGGCGCGGCCGCGGTCCGCCTGGCGCGCAAACAGATGCATGAGTCGGCGCTCGAGGACGGCGTCCAGGCCGCTGGTCGGCTCGTCGAGCAACAGCACCGGGGGATCGCCGACCAGCTCAAGCCCGCAGGCCGCGCGGCGTCGCTCACCCCCGGACAGGTTCTGAATCCGCGTGTCGGCCTGTCCGACCAAACCGAGTTCGTCGAGCACCGTCTTGACGCGCTCCTCTATCTCTGCGTGAGGGTTGAGCCGCAGGGACGCCGCGTAGCGCAGCGCCTCCCGCGTGGTCAGTCGATCGTGGACACTCTCGCGCTGGGGCACGTAGCCGAGGGCCTTCACCTCGGATTCGGTCGCCGCCTCCGCCCAAGTCGCCGAACCCCCGGTCGGCGCGGCAATACCGGCGAGCACGCGCAGCAGCGTCGACTTCCCCGAGCCGCTCGCTCCCATCAGCGCGACCAGTGATCCGGGCGCGACCTCCAGCGAGACCGGGCCGAGGATCCGCACGCCGTTCGCGACGCTCACCTCTACGTCACGCGCGACGAGCACATGGCCAGCCTAACGCCGCCGGGCGGCCCTAAGGCCAGTCACGCCGGCGCGGGTCGCGGCCTCTACGCTATTCGCGGCGGCGCAACCGCGCCGCGGGACAGAAGAGGGACGAGATGATCGTGGTCGTGGGCCGGGTCCGGACGGATGGCGACAAGCGGGCAGAGCTTGTGCGAGTGGGTCACAAGGTCGCGGCGGCGTCACGCGCCGAGGCGGGATGTCTCGCGTACCGCCTTTACGAGGACACCGAAGCCGAGAACGATTTCGTGTTCGTCGAAGAATGGGAGGACGAGGCGGCCCTGCGCCGGCATTTCGCGACTCCCCACATCGCCGAGTTCATGCGGGCGTTCCCGGCCACGGTGGTGGCTCCGCCCGACGTCAAGTTCCACACGATCGCGAGCTCGATGGATCTCGCCGACGTGAGCTCGTGACTGGGGATGAGACATGGGACGCCAGTGCCACCCGGCGGGTCAATTTGAGCTGATCATCCCGCCCGCGGAGAGCCAGCTACTTGAGACTGCCGGCGGTCGGAGCGACCGGTGGAGCCAAGGGCACCGACTTACGCGCGCCGGAACGCGCGGACAGATAGGGGCACGAAGATGAGGAGCAGCGCGGTGAGCCAGGCGAGGGTTCCGAGCGCTGGGGGGAGGGCTTGACCGTGTCCGATGGTCAGGACGCGGGCCGCGTTGACGACCAGTGTGACGGGGTTGATGTCTGCGAACGTGCGCACGATGGCGGTCATGTGGGTGGTGGGGACAAACGCGGAGGAGGCGAACACGAGCGGGAAGACCCAGATGAACCCAATCGATTGGGCGGTCTCGGGGTTACGGACTGACACGCCGACAAAGGCGCTGATCCACGAGAAGGCATAGGCGAAGGCCAGGACGAGCACGAACGCCAGCACGACTTGGTAGAGGGGCTGGCTGGGTCTGAAGCCGACGGCAATGCCGATCAGCACCATCACGATCAGGGTCACGGCGTTGGTGGCCAGGTCAGCGGCGGTGCGACCGATCAAGACCGCTGAGCGCGCGATCGGCAGCGAGCGAAAGCGGTCAACGACGCCCGCGGCGAGATCTTCGGTGAGCCCCAGGCCGGTGGTCAGCGCGCCGAAGACCGCTGTCATCACGATGATCCCTGGGATCAGGAAGTTGACGTAGCTGACGCGGCCGGTGTTGATCGCTGAGCCGAACACGTACCGAAACAGCAGTACGAAGATCACCGGTTGCAGGAACAGGTAGCCGACGTACATCGGTCGGCGCATGATCTTGCGCAGCTGGCGGACCGCCATCACGCGACTGTCGGCGAGGGTCTCAGCGAGCGTGAGACGGCCGCGGTCAAGGACGGGAACAGTCCTGATGCTCATGCGGCCTGCGGTGCGAGGGCTTGGTCGGCGGGCTCCTGGGCGGCCGAACGACCGGTCAGGGCGAGAAAGACGTCGTCGAGGCTGGGCTGTTGCAGCTCAATTGAGGCGATCGTCAGCTGTCGGGCGTCCAAGCGGCGCAACGCCACCGCCGACGCGGCGGGGTCTGGCACCGCGAGACGGAGCTCGCCGCTGGCCCGCTCGCGCTCTGTGTCGATCCGTGACTGCTCGCCCGCGCCGAGGTCAGCCAGCGCCGCTGAGGCGTCAGCGATGTCGCCGGGGTCAGCGAGACGGACGATCAAAACGTTGCGGCCGATCGTTGCCTTGAGCTGTGCGGCGGTTCCCTGTGCGGCGATCCGCCCGTGGTCAACGACAGCGATCTGCTGCGCGAGACGGTCGGCCTCCTCGAGATACTGGGTGGTGAGCAGCACCGTCGTGCCCTCCGCCCGCAGCTCCTCAACCACACTCCATAACTCCTGGCGTGAGCGCGGGTCAAGACCGGTGGTCGGCTCGTCGAGCAGGACCACCGGCGGACGCCCGATTAGCCCCGCCGCCAGGTCAAGCCGCCGGCGCATCCCGCCCGAGTAGGTGCCCACGCGGCGGCCTGCTGCGTCGGCGAGCCCGAACCGCTCGAGCACCTCCCCGGCGCGCCGGCGTGCCTCAGCGCCCGATAGGCGGTAAAGCCGGCCGATCATCTCCACGTTCTCGCGTCCGGTCAGCTCGCCGTCGACTGCGGCAAACTGGCCCGCCAGACCGATCCGGCGGCGCACCGCCAACGGTTCTGAAACGACATCGTGACCGAGCACCTGCACCTCCCCCGCGTCCGGCGCGAGCAGCGTGGCGACGATCCGCACCAGCGTCGTCTTGCCGGCCCCATTGGGCCCCAGCAGCCCGAACACGGTGCCCGCCTCGACCTGAAGGTCCAGACCGTCGAGCGCGGTCACATCCCCGAAGCGTTTGCCAAGCCCCCGCACTTCGATCGCTGAAGCTCGTCGTGTCATCACTGTCTCCTCATTCGTCTCGCGCTTGTCATGCGGTGGAGTCGATGCCGGCCGCCGGAACGTAGCGGCGGATCGTGATGTCGCCGTAGCCGGTGCGGGCACGCACTTCGACGGCGTCAGCCCCGGACTGAGGTGCTTCCGCGGCCTCCAGGTTGTTGTGAAGCTGGCCGTAGCCGGTGTGCAGGTCAAGCCAGGCGGCGGTCCCCTCCGGGATCGCGATCTCGACCCCGCCGACACCGGTCTCGGCCACGACCGAGCCCCGTCCGGCCGCGCCAACGCGGATGTCGCCGTTGGCGGTCTTGGCCACGATCGAGGAGTGGGAGCGCGCCACCGCGATCTCGCCGTTGGCGGCTTTGACGCTCAGCTCGCCGGTGATCTCACCGACGCGGGTGTCGCCATTGGAGTTCTTGATCACCACGGCACCGTCGATCTCTTCCGCGTGTACATCGCCAGAGGCCGTGATCAGCTCGGCATCGCCGCTCGCCCGCTCGACATTGATGTCCCCGAGCCCCGTCATCAGCTTCACCGTTCTGGCTTGCTCGACGTGGATCTCGCCCGCTGTCTTTATGTGGCAGTCGCCGAGCACCCCCGTGCAACGAAAGCTCCCCAGCGACGACGCGCCGGTCACGCGTGAACCGGTCGGCAGCTCGATGCTCACATCCACCGACCCGCCGTAGCCGAACGGACTCCATGACCGCCAGCGCCCGGTGGCCTTGACCAGGAGCCGACCGCCGGAGTACTCCACGCGTGTCTGCTCGGCGGCGTTCACATCGGCCGGCCGGGCGCTGTCGCTTGGACGCAACTCGACAACGGTGTCCGCGCGGTCACCAGCCGCGATGCGAACGTCGCCCACGACGAGTTCGATCACCGCGGAAATGGGGTCAGGCGTCTGGAAGGCGGCCATCGCTACCGCCCCCAGCCGGTGTAGCCCTGACCACCCCTGGGGGTGCTTTGCTCACGTCGCACGCCGGTCTCGCCGCGTTCTGCCGCCGCCGCCGCGGCCCGCACCAGCCAGGTGTTGATCGACACGCCCCCACGGTCTGCCCCCTGCTCAACCCGGCTCTTGAGCTGATCGGGCAGGCGCAGGTTGATCCGAGAGACTCCCCCCTCACCGGTCCCGCCCGACGCGGACACCGACCCGCTGGGGCGCGACGCCTCACTCGAGCCCGACGCGTCACCGGCACCATCCCCGCCCGACGGAGCGACGACCACGAACTCGGGGTCAGGTCCGCGAAGACGCAGCTCGACCGACCCCGGCGCGAGCTCGCGGGTGATCTCGGCCGCCGCAACCGTCAGAACGTCCAGGAGCATCAGCCGGACCGCCGAGTCAAGCGGCGCAACGAGCCGCTGCGCGAGTTCCCGAGCCTCCTCGCCCCCCGCGTCGGCCGCGACCGCAAGCTGTTCGCGGAGAACATTGACATGCCGGTCGAGTTCCATGGTGCCATCTTGGCATCAGATTGATGCCAAGTCAAGGCAGCCTGCGCCAGTCACAGCCAGACAGACCTGCCGACGGCGTTTCAGACTGAGCGCCGCGTTAGCGTGCAAATTCATCCGGTGTCCTCCTTAGTGGGACTGAGGTGCTTGGCAGCTCTCAGCCTCCAAGGGGCGCCGGATGGACCAACCTACTCGGTACTTACACATAGGCAGAGCGGCGTCCGACTCCAGTTCGGGATCGACGCTCCGCACGATCGCTATGCGCGAGGAGCACTCGTCCGCCTCGGCGTGATCGCGAGTCAGCCGCCGATGGGAATCATCCACCCTTTGTTGTGAACCGGAGACGGCCGCGAACGATCCGATCGCTTCCACCGGACCAGGCGACGTGCGCTCGACTCGGCTGGCGGACAGGTGTTCGTAGTCGACCTGCCGGCTGTCTACGCGAGTCTTCGCGCGCCTCAACCGGGGCCAGCTCATCGCTGCCGTGCCGCAAGCGCTG
>JBPCIY010000103.1:0-10389 GCA_051005855.1 Solirubrobacteraceae bacterium
GCCGACCACATCCAGTACCGCAACGGCCCCCACCGCGATCAACGCCTGCTCAAGGCCGAACGCCGGCTCCTGATCGCTGCCTAATCGATGCGGTTTCCGGTCAAACAATCCTGGAAGACCCACTAGCCCGGCGAGGCCTGCCACACTCCCGGGGGTGGGTGCCGGGCGCCGAACCGCGAGGCATGGGAAGGGTTGGACGGCGTTCGCCGCCGTGCTCGTGATCGCCGGCTGCGGCGATAGCGGCGGTCAACACCACCGCGCCTCATCTCCGTCGCTCGCGGCGGCCACCACGACCACGACCGTGTCACCCCCGCGCCGGCGGCCCCGCGCGCACCGGGCGATCAGGGTCCTGCCCGCGGCGCACCACCCCGGGGTGTTCGGCTGGAGGCCCGCGGTCGCCGTGGGCGGCCAGACCGCCGTCTGGATCTCGCGGGTCAACGCCCGGCACGAGCCTGGGTACACGGTCACGCTGCTGCGCCTGAACCAGGGGCTGGTGACCCTGGCGCTGCACGCGGGTAGTCTCGAGCCCGGCGGCCGGGGCTGGCGCTACGGGGATGCGATCCGAGGCGCGGAGCGGAAGATCCTTTTCGCCGCGTTCAACAGCGCCTTTCGCGAGCACTATGGCGCCGGCGGCTTTGCCGCCTACGAACGCGTCGGCTGGCCGCTGCGCCGAGCGGCCGCGTCGCTGATCATCTACCGCGACGGTACCGCCGACATCGGGCGCTGGCACGAGGGCGTGCCCCGCCCGGGGAAACCGGTTGCGGCCGTGCGCCAGAACCTCGGCCTGCTGATCAACGCCGGGCGCATCGCCTCCACGGTCGACAACTGCATCAAGGTGTGCTGGGGGGACCCGCTGCACGAACAGCCGGTCGTCGCCCGCTCGGGCCTGGGGATCACGCCCCGGGGCGACTTGGTCTGGGCGGCCGGGTATTCCCTGTCGGTGCGAGCTCTGGCCACCGCGCTGGCCACCCAAGGTGTCGTGCGGGCGATGGAGCTCGACATCAACCCCCGCTGGGTCGCGGGTTATGTCTACGCCCATCCCCGTCACGCCCCGGTTCCGGTCCCCGTGCCCATGATGGCGGGGCAGACCGGGATTCCGGGCCAGTTTTTGACCCCCTACTTCCGGGACTTCCTGAGCGTCATCGCCCGCCCGACGCCGTAGGACTCGCGCGCGCGACGACCTTCTGGCCGACGCGGGTGCGCTGGGTGACGAGCACGCAGACGCCCACGATGACCGCCACCCCGAGCGAAAGCGGATCGAGATGCTCGCCGAGCAGGGGAACTGACCAGGCGATGGTCAGGATCGGCTGCGCGAGCTGAACCTGGCTGGCCTTGGCCACCCCGGCCTCGGCCAGACCGCGGTACCAGGCGAAGAAACCGAAGAAGGTCGAGATCGAGCCGACGTAGGCAAAGCCGATCAGGGAAGCAGCGGTGAGATGGGGCGCCGGACTGTGGGCGGCGCCGACGATCGTCAGGCCCAGCGAGATCGGGAAGGCGATCACCAGCCCCCAGCCGATGACCTGCCAGCCGGGCATCGTTCGCGTCAGGCGCCCGCCCTCCGCGTAGCCGACCGCCGCGACGACTACCGAAGCCAGCAGGAGCAGGTCGGCTCCGCGCAGCGTGCCCGCCCCGCGTGACAGGGCGTAAGCGATGACCGTGGCCGTGCCGAGCAAGCTCGCGGCCCAGAACAGCGGCCGCGGCCGCTCACCGACGCTGATCACCGCCACGGCCGCCGTCGCCGCCGGCAGCAGACCGACCACGACCGCACCGTGGCTCGAGGTCGTGTGGTGCAGGGCGAGCGCGGACAGGACGCCAAAGCCGATCCCGCAACCCAGGGCGACCGCAACCAGGCCCGGCCATGTGCCGCGCGCGGGCAGGGGCGCGCGAAAGACCCGAAGGCAGACCACGGCGATCACGGCCGAGAGCACCGAGCGCCCGGCCCCCACGACCAGCGGGTCAAACGCGCGCTCGGCCAGCACGGTGGCCGGAAAGGTGATCGAGAAGGCCAGCACGCCGAGCGCCGCCCAGCCGAGGCTCGGCATGGCCATGCGACCCCGAGCCGGCGTGGGGCTACCAGGGGCCGACGACTTGCGACCAGAAATCCGAGCGCTGCGGTCGGGGATCTGGCCCAGGCTAGTACCCGTGCGAGGTCTCATCCGCGCGCATCGGAGCAGCTTTGCTGCAACGCAGCAAAGCTGTGGTAGGATTAGCGCATGACCTCGACTTTCGTCACCCTCCAGGGCCGTGGGACCCTCGCCCTTCCGGCGGATGTCCGCCGCCGCCACCACCTTGATGAGCCTGGCGCCCAGGTGGAGGTCGTCGAGCGCGAGGACGGGGTCATCGAGCTGCACCCGAAGGCCTCCGTGCCCGCGGATCAGACGTGGTTCTGGGAGCGGCGCTGGCAGGAGCGCGAGCGCGAGGTCGATACCCACGTGCAAGCCGGGGAGGTCGCGACCCACGAGTCCGCTGAGGACTTCCTCGACCACCTTGGCGCCGTCAGCGGCGAGTGAAGTACCAGACGACGCCCGCGTTCGACCGCGACTTCAAGCGCCTACCAAAGCATCACCGGGATAAGTTCCGCGAGCTGATCCCGAAGTTCAACGACGCCGCCGAGCGCGCCTCAGCCGGTGAGAACAAGCCGTGGCCGAAGGGCATGCGCGTCAAGCCCATTCGAAGCGCTCCGGGCATCTGGGAGCTCACCTGGAGCATGAACGACCCGGATGGGCGTGCGACCTGGGAATGGGCGGAGGTCGATGGACAACCCGCTATCCGCTGGCGGCGCGTCGGGGACCATGCCGTGCTCGACAACGCCTGAACCCCGTCCAGGCGACCTCAGCGACAGATCAGCTCGACAGCCGGGACGTACGTCGTTACGCGAGCGGGATCACGAGTAAGGAGCGCCAGCCCGGAAGCGGCGGCATGCGCGCCGATGAAGAAATCCGGCCACGGCAGGGTGCGAGGACCCGGGGCCGCTGATGCGACAGGATGAAGCCATGAAAGCGTCGGTCACGGTGGCCATCCCGACCCTGAATGCCGGCTCCGCGTTGGCGCACACCCTCGCGGCCGTGCGGAGCCAAGAGCTCGACCGCGCCGTCCAGCTGCTGGTCTGCGACTCGGGCTCAGCGGACGAGACGGTGGCCACGGCCAAGCGCTACGGGGCGACGGTGATCGAGATCCCCGGGCACAGCTTCTCGCATGGTCAGACGCGCAATCTCTTGATCAGCCGGTCCGAGGGCGATCACGTGGCGTTTTTGACCCAGGACGCGGTTCCCGCCCACCATCACTGGTTACAAGGACTGCTCGGCGCCTTCACGCTCGCGCCGAGCGTCGGGTTGACCTTCGGCCCCTACCGACCTCGAGCCGACGCGTGTCCCAGCGTCGCGCGCGAACTGACCCAGTGGTTTGACTCCTTTTCCCCCGGCGGCGGGCCCCGAATTGACGTCGTCGAGCCAGAGGAGCGCGGCGCGCCGGCCCGCGACTTCCTCGGACATCTGGGCTTCTTCAGCGACGTCAACGGCTGTGTCTCACGCGCGGCCTGGGAGCAGGTGCCCTTCCGCGATGTGCCCTACGCCGAGGATCACCGCCTCGCCCAGGACATGCTCCGGGCCGGGTTCGCCAAGGTCTACGTCCCCGCCGCCGCCGTGATCCACTCCCATTCCTACACCCACGGGCAATGGCTTCGGCGGAGCTTTGACGAGGCGCGGGCGATGCGCGCGGTGTACGGGTGGGAGCCGCCGCTGAGCCCGCGCGCCGCGCTCATGACGGTGGCGGCGGCGGTCGCGGCCGACCGGCGATGGTGGCGAGCAGCGACCGAGGACCCGGCCGGGCTCGCGCGCCGGCGGGGCCCAGAGCCCGCCCGGCTGGGATCATCGTTACTGCATCACAGCGCTCGCCTGATCGGCGCGCGACTCGGCTACAAGGCCGACTCGCTGCCCGCGGGCGTGTGCCGGCGGCTGTCGCTGGAGCGGCGCGGCCGCTGATCAGACCGGACAATCGCTCACGCTACCCTCTGCCCATGCCAGCTCCAGGCCCGGGCGCCACCCGGCCACCTGTTGTCGTGGCCCGGTCGGTCAGCAAGACCTTCCGGGTTCCCGAGGAACAGGCCCACACCCTCAAGGAGCGCGCCCTGCACCCCCGGCGCCGCACGCGCCATCAGACCTTCAAGGCGCTGCACGATGTCTCCTTCGCCGTGGCGCAGGGCGAGTTCTTCGGTATCGCCGGACGCAACGGAAGCGGGAAGAGCACCCTGCTGAAGTGCCTGGCCGGCATCTATGCCGCCGAGGGCAAGATCTGGTGTCGCGGGCGATTGTCCACCTTCATCGAGCTGGGGATCGGCTTCAATCCCGATCTGGCCGCGCGCGACAACGTGGTCATGAACGGGATCATGATGGGGCTCTCGCCCCGCGAGGCCCGCCGGCGCTATGACAGCGTGATCGATTTCGCCGAGCTCCAGGAGTTCAAGGATCTCAAGCTCAAGAACTACTCGTCGGGGATGCACGTCCGTTTGGCCTTCTCGGTCGCCATCCAGGTCGATGCCGACATCCTCCTGATCGACGAGATCCTGGCCGTGGGCGATGCGGCTTTTCAGCAGAAGTGCTTTGACGTCTTCAATGGCATGCGCGATGACGGCAAGACGATCGTCTTCGTCACCCACGACATGGGAGCCCTGAAGCGTTTCTGCCACCGCGCGCTGCTGCTCGAGCGCGGCTCGACGGTGATGGTGGGCGACCCTGAAGCGGTCGGTGACCGCTACCTGGAGATCAACTTCGGACGCGATCAGCAGGTGCCCGGCGCCGCCGGCGACGACCGCGGGGGCGACGGCGATGCCCGGGTGGCTGAGGTATGGGTGGAGGATGCCGAGGGTCGCCGGCTGCCCGCTGTGCCCCAGGGCGAGCGGATCACGCTCCGCGCCCGGGTGGCCTTCATGGTCGAGGTCGAGGATCCCCAGGCCAGCGTGTACCTGCACAACGAGGAGCACCAGGCCGTGCTCGTGGCCAGCACGGTGCTCGACCACGAGCGCAGCGGACGGTTCGCCGCCGGCCAGGAGGCGGTCTTCTCGTTCTCGTTTGAGAACGTGCTCGCCCCGGGCCGATACAACCCCGTACTGAACGTCGCTCATCGAGGCTCGGGACTCGATGTCATCGATCGTTTTGAAAGCGCGTTCTCGTTCGTAGTGACGGCCACGACACCGCTCGGGGGCCTGGTCGACCTCCCGGTGAACGTGTCCATCGAGCGCTCGACCGCGCCCCTCACCGAGGAGCAACCGGCATGACCGGCGCGAGCCTGGAGGCCGAGTACGAGTCGCTCGGGCGCCCGATTCAGGGCCCCTCGGCCCTGACCGACGATTGGGCTCGCTTCTGGCACCTGACCTTCAACATCGCTCGCAACGAGTGGAAGCTGCGCTTCTTCGGCTCGGTGCTCGGCTACTTCTGGCAGCTCGTGCGACCCCTGCTCCTGTTCGCCGTCCTGTACGTGTTCTTCACGGTGATCTCACACGTCGGTTACGGCCTCGGCCCCCCGGGCAAGTTCTACGGCTCCCAGCTGCTGGGTTCGATCGTGCTCTTCACGTTCTTCGCCGAGGCGACCAGCGGCGCGGTGCGCTGCGTGGTCGACCACGAGGTCCTGGTCCGCAAGATCCAGTTCCCGAGGATGGTCATTCCCCTCTCGATCGTGCTGCTGGCGCTGTTCAACCTGTCGCTCAACCTCGTCGTCGTGCTCATCTTCGCGCTGATCCAGGGGGTGCGCCCGATGATCACCTGGCTTGAGGTGCCGCTGCTGGTCGCGATGCTCGCCTTTCTCGCCACCGGCCTGGCGATGCTGCTCTCCTCGCTGTTCGTCTACTTCCGGGATATGCAGCCGATCTGGGAAGTGGTCACGCAGGTTCTGTTCTACGCCTCCCCGGTCATCATCCCGGTCCAGGCCGTGGCCAAGAAGCTGCACGGGTTCCTGCTCCACGTGTACATGGCCAGTCCCCTGGCCACGGTCATGCAGCAGTTTCGCCACGCGTTCATCAACCCCGCCACACCGGGCGCCGGCACGGTGCTGGGCAGCAACCTAGCCCTGGCGGTGCCGATCGGGATCGTGCTGGCCATGTTCGTGCTCGGGCTGGTGGTCTTCAACCGGATGGCGCCGACCATCGCCGAGAACCTCTGAGGCTCACCGGCCGGGGGCGGGCGCCGGTCGGCGGTCGGGCACGACCTCGGTGGAGGGCTCGATCCGCCGCGGAGCGGCCACCTCGTTGAAAAAGCTCTCCAGAGCGTCGATCCGGCGCGGCCACGCGTAGTCGGCGGCCGTGGCCAAGCCGGCTGCGCCCAACGCCAACCTCTGGGGGCGATCGTCGAGCAGTTGGGCGATGGCCGCTGACACGGCCTCGGGGCTGGCCGCCGGCATCAGGCAGTTGCGCCCGTCGACACAGAAGTCGCGGTTCCCGTGGGCGTCGGTGCAGACCACGGCGCCACCGGTGGCCATCGCCTCCAGCGGCGGCAGGCAGAACCCCTCGTGGATCGAGGTCTGCACGAACACGGTGGCCTGGTTGAAGAGCTGGTTTACCTCCTGGTCAGAGGGGGCGACCACGTAGCTGACCCCCGGCTCGCGGGCCAGCTCGGGCTCGATGCCGAACAGGCAGAGCTCGGGGCGCGGCGCGGGCAGTCGCCGCCAGGCGGCCAGGGTCAGCTCCAGGTTCTTGAGCGGATTTGACCGCCCCAGGGCAAGGACCAGGTCCGGGCGCCGCGAGCCGTCGGGTCGGGGGGCAAAGGTGTCGAGATCAATGCCGGGCGGGATCAGCGTGGCGTCGAGGCCGAGTTCCCGCAGGCGCTCCCGGTTCCAGGAGGAGATCGTCATGTAGCGAAACTCAGGGCGATAGGAGGCGAGGACCTCGTGGCGCCGACGCTCGTCGTCGGGGTAGTAGCTGGTCTCGATGTCCTGCACCAGGTAGACGGGAATCCCGGCCGTGACGCTGGCCTCCCAAACCGCCGCCGCGGTGTTCCACCAGGTGGCGACCTTGATCGCGGTCACCGGGGCCAGCGCCTGCACCAGGGCCGGGTAGTCGACGAAGCTGCGCACGGGCACGCGCAGTGCAAACCAGTCCGGCACCTCCCCCAACGTCCACAGCTCGGCGTGGTGTCCCCGCTCATGCAGCCGGTTGAGGTGCTCGAAGATGTCCCGATGACCGCCGCCGATGCCGGTGTCCTCGGTCACGTACACGATGCGCAGGCGCCCGGCGTCGTCGCGCACCCGGCGGGCGTCGAAGAAGTCGCCCCAGCGGGCCCAGAACACGCGCTGGGAGGCACGCTCGCGCTCGGCCACCTCCGTCCCCCGGGTGATTGACTCCAGGTGGTAGAGCAGCGCGTCGGGCCAGTACATGACCCGGTAGCCGGCCTCCCAGGCCCGCAGGCAGTAGTCGACGTCCTCATAGCCCATCGGGTAGGCCTCATCCAGCCGCCCGACGGCCGCGATCACCCCGCGCGTCAAGTACATGCAGGCCCCGGTCACGGCCAGCACCGGCTGGGGCAGGTTGGCCGGGCCCCAGTCCGCGGGCGAGAAGCGAAAGCGATGGTCAAACCACTCCGGGGCGCCGAGATTGCGCACCGTGCCGGCGAACTGAATCCGCTGATCTTCGTAGAGCAGACGGGCGCCGACCACCCCCACGCCCGGGCTTCGGCTGGTCGCGTACTGCAGCGCGGCCAGCCAGCCCGGCCGCGCGATCGTGTCTGAGTTGAGGATGACCACATCCTGGCTGGGCTCGGCGGCGCTCAGGCCCCGGTTGACGTTGGCCGCAAACCCGGCGTTGACTTCCCCGGTGATCACCGTCACGCCCTCGATCGCGCGCAGTCGGGCCACGTGCTCGGGGCCGCTGGCGTCGTCACAGATCAGGACCTGCACCCGCCGGCGGTCGGTAGTGGCGCGGAGGCTGGCCACCAGCGCGGTGACCCGCTCGGCGTCGCGGTAGCTGGGGATGACGATGCTGACCGCTCGGCCGTGGGCGCGATACCAGGCCAGCGCCGCCGCTATGTCCGAGCCCGGCCGGGCCCCGA
Source organism: Solirubrobacteraceae bacterium (assembly GCA_051005855.1). Classification (GTDB taxonomy): domain Bacteria; phylum Actinomycetota; class Thermoleophilia; order Solirubrobacterales; family Solirubrobacteraceae; genus Palsa-465. The sequence goes on from JBPCIY010000103.1 coordinate 8,034, forward strand.
AGCGGACCCGGCGGGAAAGGGGCGTGAAGCGCAGGGGGAAGGAGACAACGCGCCACAGGACCGACCTGAGGCCGTGGTAGCGGTAGGTCAGATAGATGCGCCGGCGCAGGTTGGCCAGCTGGCCGCGCGGTCGCCCGGCGACGGGATCGGGGGGCTCAGCCGGGCTCACGGCCTCAATGGTGACGGATGCCGGTCAATCGGGATCGTCGGCGCGCAGCCGGCCCAGGAGGCCGAGCGGTCCCAGCAGTGGGGCGCGCAGCCAGGGCCGCCCCGCCACCCGCATCAGGCCGCGCTGCTGGGGGCGGGTGAGCAGGCCATCGCGGTCGACCAAGCGCAGTCCGTAGGCCACCCGGCTCTGGAGATCGCGCAGACTGGCGTCCAGCGCGACGATGTCGCGCTCACGCTCGAGCTCCTCCCAGCCCCATTGGGTGGCGGCGCGAAACGGGGAGTCCACGGCCGCCGCGTAGAGCGCAGTCAGGCGCTCGACGATGAGGTCCCAGCGGCAGCCGGCCAGCGCCGGGGCCAGCAGCGCCAGATGCCGCTCGCGCTCGGGGCCGGGGGAGAGCAGGGGCAGCACACGCTCCGCGCTGGCCGCGGCGTCCCAGGGGACGATCGTGGCCGCCGGCGCTCCCAGCAGCTCGCCGAGCGAGGTCAGGTTCGCGTACACACAGGGCACCCCCCCCGCCACCGCCTCCAGCGGAGTCAGGCCGTAGCCCTCGTAGGTGCTCGGGCAGAGCAGCGCGTCAGCCGCCGACAGCAGCCATTGCTTCTCGGCCTCGGCGACCGGCCCGAGGTCAATGACGTGGACGGCCAGAGCCGGGTCAGCGCGCAGCTCCTGCGCTTCCTGCGCGGCCGACGAGCCGTGGGGGACGTGCGCCCCGGCCAGCACCAAGGTCCCCGGCCAGCCCCGGCGGCCCAGCTCGGCGAGCAGCCGGAGCGCGAAGGGCCGGTTCTTGTGCTCGTAGTCGGCGCCGATCATGACCAGCAGCGGGACACCGTCGGGCAGGTGAGCCGGCCGCCTGGGAGACTCGTCGCTGGGGGTCACGCCGATGCCGGCCACAGCACTGCGCGGGGCGGTGATCAGCGCCTCGGCGATGGCCTCCCGGCGACCGTGCTCGGACAGGAAGACCACGCGGTCGGCCATCCCCAGGGCCAGCCGGGTGCTGCGCCGGTAGGCGCGCCACTGCTGCGGCGAGGGGTGGTAGCCCGGGCTCTGGTAGGCGATCAGATCCAGGTGGGTGATGACCAGGCGCTCGCCCAGCAAGCGCAGCAGAGCCAGGTCATCGAACGAGAACACCTGCTGGGGGCGGTGGACCACGTCGCTGCGGGGGACGCCGGCCAGCACCTGGTCATAGGTGATCACCTCGACCTCGATCTCGGCCTCGCCGTCGCCCTCGCTCTCGTCCACGCGGCAGGTCGCGGCCAGGCGGCGGGCGGTGCTGGCCTCCCCGACCACCGCCCGGACGTGCACCTGTCCCGAGCGGGCCAGCGCGCGCACAAGCGCCGCGGTATAGGTCTGGGTGCCCCCGAAACCGGGGCCCAGCCCGCGGGCATCGATCGTCACCGAGAGCCCGGACAGCTTCACTCGAGCGCTGAGCAGAGCCTGGCGCAGCGGGCCGGTCTCGGCGCCGGTCAGGCCGTGGGGACTGGCCGGGGCATCGGCCGGCGCGGCCGGCACCACGTACACGTCGTCGGCCAGCGCCCAGGACAGCCCGCGGGCCAAGGCTCGCTCGGTCAGATCGTCCAGTACCCCGCGCGGCGAGCTCAGGGCGTCGTCGGGGCCGTCGAGCAGCTCCAGCGTGGGGCGACGCAGGTAGGCGCAGTACGGCGAGAGCCCGGTGACCCGGGGGTGGATTCGGGGAGCGGCGTAGGTGGCGGGTTGAGTCGCGCCGGGCAGTTCCTCGACGCCGGCAAAGCCGGCGAACATCTCCCCCCCTGAGCCGCGGACAAGCGGTGACGCGCCGGCTAGCGTGTCGTCGCTGGTGGCGGCCAGGGCTACGCGCGCCAGCCAGCCCGGGGGTAGCCGGCTGGGCGCGGCGATGACAACGAGGTCACCCGGGGGGCAGGTGCGCGAGGCTTCGGTGAGCGCGGAAGCGAAGTGCTGCGCCTCGGCCAGGCAGCGCGCGCCTCTGACCTCGCCGAGCTCGGCGGTCGACAGCAGGGCTCGTCCGGCCTCGGTATCGGGCACGAGCACGAGCCCAGTCCCTGGCTCGGCCAGCACGCTGTCACGCGTGGCCCGCCAGGCGGGGCTGTCGGCGGTGGGCCAGAGCAGGATCGCGCTGATCAGCGGGTTACCCCAGGGCGTTGAGCTTGGCCAGGTCTCCGACGGCAGCGGTCTGGCCCGGTTGCACCGCGA
>JBPCIY010000104.1:0-4340 GCA_051005855.1 Solirubrobacteraceae bacterium
GTCCACGTCGGCGGCTACTTCCTACTCCCCGGCCTCCAGGCGGGGGTGGCCGAGATCTTTCAAGCCGCCCGTGCGGCGGGGGCCAGCAGCTCGCTCGACACCGGGTGGGATCCGACCGAGCGGTGGGACGGAGAGCTCGCGGCAGTACTCGCGCAGACCGACTGGTTCTTTCCCAACGCGCAGGAAGCACGGCTGATCGCGGGCGTGTCCAACCTGGAGGATGCCACCGGGAAGCTAGCCGCCGGGGGCGGGGGAGTGGTGGCGAAGCTCGGCGATGAGGGTGCCCTCGCGCGCCGAGGGGACGAGCGGGCGAGAGCGCCGGCCCCGCGCGTCGACGTCATCGACACCGTCGGCGCCGGCGACTGCTTCGCCGCGGGGTTCCTGGCCGGCCAGCTGGCGGGGATGGCGCTGGATCGCGCGCTGAAGCTGGCCTGTGCGTGCGGTGCGCTCTCGACCCGGTTTGCCGGTGGCACGGCCGGCCAGCCGACGCTGACCGAGGCCCTGCAGGCAGCCGTCTAATTGCATGCGTCCGTGATCATCTGCCTAGCCGCCAACCCGTCGATCGATCGACTGTTCGAGGTGCAACGGCTCGAGCCCGGCGCGATCCATCGACCGCTGGCCTTCATGGCGGTTCCCGGTGGCAAGGGCCTGAACGTAGCTCGGGCGGCGGCGGCACTGGGCGGAGAGGTATCGGTCCTGGCCCTGCTGGCCGGGTACGCCGGGCGGTGGATCGACGACGCCCTCGGCGCGGCGGGGATCGGGCGCCGTCTGGCCTGGATGGACGGAGAGACCCGAAGCAGCCTGTCGGTCTTCGACCGCGAGACGAGTCGGCTGACCGAGTTTTACGAGGCCGGGCCAGCAACGGGGGCGGAAGGCTGGGAGCAGTTCTCCGTCGCGCTGCGCGAGCTGCTCGCCCCGGCGGTCAGCCCCTGGGCTGGGAGGTGGATGACGATCTCCGGTTCGCTGCCCATGGGGGCTCCCGAGGATGGCTACGCGACCGTGATCCGATCGGCTCGGGCGGCCGGACTGCGCTCGGCGCTCGACGCCCGCGGCGCCGTACTGGCCAGCGCACTGGCCGCCGGTCCCGACGTGGTCAAGATCAATGCTGCCGAGGTGGCGGAACTGGTCGGCGCCCCCTGCTCGACGCCGGCCGAGGCCCTGGCCGCCGGGCGGGAGCTGCGTCGCAGGGCGGGCGGGGATGCACACGGCGCGGTGATCACGCGCGGGAAAGACGGGGTGCTCGCCGTGGCCCCGAACGGCTCGACGTGGGAGGGGCGGCTGGGGGCGTGGGGGCCGTACTCGGTGGGCAGCGGGGACGCGTTCCTCGCCGGGCTGGTGCTCGCACTCGGCCGCGACACGCCGTGGCCGCGCGCGCTGGCCGAAGGGATGGCGGCCGGCGCCGCCAACGCAGAGCAGCCCGGGGCGGGGCGGCTTGATGGCGAGCGCGCGGCGGAACTGCTGGCCTTGGCGCAGGTGTGGCCCGCGACGGTGGCAACCTAGCAGAGCGTGTGCTAGGTGTTCATTTCCTGCAAGATTATGCTCTCTTCTGCTTGCGTTCTCGCTAAGAGCGACCTAGGATGCAACCCGTGAACGCGATCGAGCGCGAGATCGAGAGTCAGCCGGAGATATGGCGACTGGCGGCCGCCCGGGCTCAGGACGCGAGGGAGGACCTACCGGCCCGCGGCGACCGGCTGGCGATCATCGGATGTGGGACCTCGCTGTTCATCGGTCAGGCGCTGGCCGGGCTGCGGGAGGAGGCCGGTCACGGGGAGGCGGACGCTTTCCCGGCCTCGGAGATGCTGAGCGCTCGCAACTACGACGCCGTTCTCGCCGTCTCGCGGTCGGGCACGACGACCGAGGTGCTACGTGTCCTCGATCAGTTGCCGGCCGGCGTCGCGACGCTGGCGATCTGCGCGGTAGCCGATACGCCAATCGATCGGATCGTGGGGCACAGCGTGACGATTGAATTCGCCGACGAGGAGGCGATCGTGCAGACCCGGTTTCCGACCGCAGTGCTTGCGCTGATGAGGGCTCATCTGGCCGGTGGCGTGGACGGCGTGGAGGCGGTTGCCCAAGCCGGGGAAGACTCCCTAGCCGCGGCTCTGCCCCCGAATCTGACCGAATACGAGCGGTTCGTGTTCCTGGCCACCGGGTGGGCGGTCGGCGTGGCTAACGAGGCGGGACTGAAGCTACGCGAGTCCGCCGGGGCGTGGAGTGAGTCCTACCCGGCGATGGAGTTCCGGCACGGACCGGTGAGCGCGACCAACGCCTCGACGCTGGTGTGGGCGATCGGGCCGGTCGACGCCGACGTGCTCGAGGCCGCCGCACAGGCCGGGGCGACGGTGCTCGACCACGGGCGCGACCCGATGGCCGAGCTGGTCCTCGTGCAGCGGGCCGCGGTCGCGCTCGCGCACGCTCGGGGGTTCGATCCCGATCAGCCCCGGCACCTAAGCCGATCCGTAGTGCTCAGCTGACAGCGAAAGCGGAGGAGAAGCGATGCATCGGAAAGCGTGGTCCAAGCATTTCGCCGGAGTCATTCTGCTGGGCGCCGTGTTGGCACTGGCCGGGTGCGGCAGTTCGTCGTCGAAGAGCGGTTTCACCGCGCCCGGGAAGGCCTCGATCAAGGGTCAGACGATCACTGTGCTGCTGCCATACAACATCCCCAAGGCCCTGCTGGCCCAGTTCACCGCCCAGACCGGCGTCAACGTCAACCTCAGTGTCGCGGCTTTCGATTCGGTGCATTCCAAGCTGATCGTGGCCAACACTGCCAGGACCTACATCGCCGACGTGACCGAGGTCGATTGGTCGTTCACCGGCCAGTTCGCCACGGCGAAGTGGTATGAGCCGCTGGACAAGGTGCTTCCGGCCAGCTTCGTAGCCGACCTCGGCAATACGGAAGCGCCGTTCAAGTCCGGCGGACACACCTACGCGGCCTGCTACTCCAACGACTTCCGCATGCCGATCTACAACCAGAAGATGTTCGACGCGGCGGGGATCAAGCAATTCCCGCAGACCTTCGCAGGGTTGGCCGCCACGGTCGCCAAGCTCAAGGCCTCGGGCATCCAGTATCCGCTCTCGATTCCGATGGCCGCGACGGAGGGCGGGGTCACGCCGTGGTACCTGCTGACCCTGGCGATGGGCGGGCAGCTGTTCGACGCCAACTACAAGCCGCAGTTCGGCACGCCCGGCTCCGCGGGCAACCGGGCACTGCAATTCGAGGTCGACGCGGTCAAGAACGGGTGGGTATCACCTGGCTCGGTGACCCTCGACGACACCCCCGACTACGACAAGTTCGTCGCGGGGGCGTCCGCCACATTGTTCGCCTCCAGCCCCGGGAACCTCCCCACCGCGAATGATCCGAAGATGTCGAGCATCGCCGGGCACGCCAAGGGGGCGCTGGTGCCGGGCATCAACGGTCCGGGGGCGTCGTTCGCGCTTCCGGAGGGGCTCGGCATCCCGGTGACCGCCCAGCACAAGGACGCGGCAGCGGCGTTCATCAAGTGGTTCGGGGAGACCAATACGGCGGCGGCGCTGTACAAGGGAGCCGGTTTTCTCCCCTGCGAGGCTTCGGCCTTGAATCAGCTGACCAAGACCCATCAGCTCGACAGCGGCGACGTGATCCAGGCCGAGCTCCACCACGTGGTGTCACTGTTCCCGAGTGGCGCGCCGAAGTGGTACTCGCAGTTCAGCTCGGACGCGCAGGGTGCCGTCAATTCGGCGGTCAAGGGTGGGACCAGCGTCTCGGCAGCGCTCAGCAATCTGGCCAAGCAGGCGAGCGCGCTCGCGGGAGGCAGCTCATAGTCCGTCCAGACAGCCGGATGACGTCCGATCAGGGACGTTGCCGTTGAGCGGCGCAAGCAAACCGCTGGAAACGCTGGCCGGGGCGAACCAGGTCTCGCCGGCGGGCGGGCGCTGGCGGCACGCGGCCAGCCGGGTGACCCGCGAGGATGCCCTGGCCGCCCGGGTAATGGTCGTGGCCGCCGTTCTGATCACTGCGGCCCTGGTGATCTACCCACTCGTGCTCGGCTTCAAGTCGAGTCTCGAGGCCGGCGGCGCGGCCACCGGAACGCCCACCCACTCCGTCGGCCTGCGCAACTACGGCGAAGTGCTGCGCGACCCCGGTTCACGCAGCGCGTTCTTTCACACGCTGCGTTACGTCGGGCTGGCGCTGTTGCTCGAGCTGACCTTCGGCGTCGGCATCGCTGTCGTGCTGCACCGCGTGTTCCGGGGGCGGGGGATCGTCCTGGCCGTCCTGATCCTCCCCTGGGCGCTTCCCTCGGTGGTCAGCGGGGTGCTCTGGCGACGGGTATTCGATCCCGACAACGGACTGCTCAACGCCC
>JBPCIY010000105.1:0-23120 GCA_051005855.1 Solirubrobacteraceae bacterium
CTGATCAGCCACCGAAGCTTCGGCTTCCACTCCGCCGACCCCCTCATCGCCCTCGTTTACCTCTGCTGCGCCCGCATCACGACCAAGCTCCCACGATGAACTTCACCCCCAAACCGACCGGAGCGCCACATCTACTGGTGCTCGAGGCCCGGGACCGCAACGGCCGTGTCGGACGCGCCGCCGTGTCTGTCCGCGTGTTGCCTGTGCGCCCGACCTTTCTGCGCCTCGATGCTCCACGCCGTCTCGGCGTTCATGCGCGGCTGCTGACGATTCGCGTCGCGTCCAGCGTGCTCGCACCGCTATTCGTACGCGGAGGAGTCGTCGCTCGCCGAACGTTCATCGGCCGTGGATCGCGGCTCGTTAGGATCAGCTTCAAGCCGGGCCACCGGGCACTGAAGCTGCTGCTCACCCTCGGCGCCGGTCGACTGGAACTCAAGCTTCCACTCATCGTCGCCCGCCGCTGACGCAGCATGTCCGTTCGTGTTCTATCCGTGCCGATCCCTCCGCAGAAGTCCGGCTGGCTTGCCGCGTGGGACTAGAGGCAGCAGTCCGGGGAGACCTCAGACGAACAGTCGGCACTCTCGAATCCACTACGGCATGGTCCAACATGGCTGCTTCGGACTGGACCCGGCCAAGAGCCGTACTGACGTGCGCGTCCCGAGTCGCCGGTCGCACCGGCACCCATCGCCGAGACCTGCTTCCGCAGCGCCGCTGGTTTCCGCGTCAATGAGCCGTGCGCCACCGTTTGCGCGGAAGGCGCCCCGGACGCCGATACGGTCTTGGGTGGCGAGTCCGCCTTGACTCTCGCTGTTAGCCGAACTGTTCGCAATCAGCGAATACTTTGACGCCGGGCGAGCTGTGTTCGGAGACCAGGACCGTCGACGAGGATCTGAGCGGTCCGGGTCTAGATGCAGGTGCAGCGGAAACGCTTGTCCCTACAAATCGCGCGAATTAACGGAGAGGGGGGGATTCGAACCCCCGATGGACGGAAACGCCCATACCGGTTTTCGAGACCTGTCACGGTCTGCCGGATCTCCCCGCGGCGAGCGACTTCCGGATCGCTACGCGCCACTTGTCGCGCCAGTGACGTCGGTTATGGCAGCCACAGCCCAGAACAGCATGTCGGCTTCTTCGAGCAGTTGCTCGGGCGCGAAGCCGTTGTGGGGACGCGGTCGATTGGGTATGGCGCGCCGGTTGAAGCCGTCAACCGGCCATCTGCCAGGTCACGGCGGCGGGCGGCCGGGCCGGCGGCGGCGGAACCGCGGAGCGCCGGATCGTGCGGATCCAGCCGTATGGCTTTGGCGTACTCGGAGGCGGCCGTCGCAAGGTCGCCGCGCCGCAGTGCGAGGTCGCCGAGCAGCGCCGGGGGAACGTAGTTATGCGGCTCGCGGCAGGCGGCGAGTCGCAGCTCGGCCCGGGCCGGCGCGTAGCGATCCTCACGGCTGTAGGCCGCCGCGAGTCCGTAGCGATCGGTGACGGAGAACGGATCGAGGATGAGGGCGCGTCCGAACAGCCGGATCGCCCGGGCGGGGGAGCGGGCGATCGCGTCGATCCCAGCCTGCGCGTAGTGGTCGGCGACGAACTGACGCCCGATGCTCGCCGCCAGCGCGGCGACCGCGATCACCACGCCGACGCCCCCGGCCCGGACCAGCCCGCGAGACGCCCGCCGGGTGGGTATGCCCAAGCTGACGGCCGGGCGGACGAGCAGCGCGGCCGACAGCATCGCCATGCCCGTGAGGCCCGGGATGTCATAGAGCCAGTCGACACTCGTCGCGCTCAGCCAGGCGGCGAACGTCCCGGTGGCAGCGATCCTGATGTAGGGGTCAGCACCGGCCAGGGTCCTGCGGCCGGCGCAGGCCGCCCAGATGATCGACACAGCGAACACGAGGATGGCCAGGAGCCCACCGACTCCCAGCTCGGCGGCCATCTGCAGCTCGAGGCTGTGCGGCTGGGTGACGAAGTCGGGATTCGCCCGCCGCCGGTAGTACTCGGTGTCGTAGTTACCGGCTCCGAGGCCGCCGAGGGGGTGGGCCGTGAACTCGTGCCAGGCCACCCGCCAGAGGTCGTAGCGATAGCCACCGGCGTCGATGAACCGCGTCGAGGTCTGCGTCACCCGCAACGAGGTGAACTCTCGATACTTGCCGCCGATCCACGGCCCGGCGAGGACCGCGGCGCTCACCAGCACGGGCACCGCCAGCAACAGTGCCGCCCGCTTGGCCCTCTGCCGCGAGACGGCGCTGGCCTCCCGGTCGAGCCGGCCCTCCCAGCGGGTGACCGCGAGCTTCGCCGCGCCGGCCCCGAGCGCAGCCAGTGCCATGGCCAGACCGGCCGCCCGCAACAGGCTCGAGGAGGGGGGCAGCACGTCCGCGGCGCTCCCGCCGGCCGAGTAGACGTGGAGCGTCCACGGAGCGGCCGCCGCGACCGAGGCGGCCAGGATCACGAGGTTGATCGCGCGCCTCCGGCGGCCCCGAACCGAGACCACGACCAGGGCGGTCGCGATCAGGCTGGCGGGCACCACGGCCCGTGACTGGGTGAGGACGAGGAGGTTCGCGAGCAGCGCGGCGGCGGCCAGCGAGAGCGCGCGCGCGAGCGGCCGGCGCAGCGTCTCGGCGCCCGCCACCCACGGCCACAGTCCAAGCGACAGCAGACCGGCCGTCCCGTTGATGTAGCCGATCGGAGCGTTCAGCCGGCGGCCCAGGAAGTCGTGCTGGGCGCTGCCGAGGAGCAACGTCACGCACAGCCAGACGCCCGCCGCGAGGGCGCCCGTACCCACCGTCAGCATCACCAACCGACCGACCCGTACCGTGCGGACGCCCACCACGGCGAGCGTGAACAGCGCGACGTAGACCCCGAGCCGGTTGACCTCCGTCCAGGCGCTCTCCTTCGATTCGGCCCACAGCATCGACGCCGCGCTCAGGGCCAGGAGGCACAGCAACGCCGAGGCGGCGATCAGTCCGCTGCGACGGAGCGCCGCCGCCGCCGCCCGGAGCACGACGAGCAGGAGGGCCAGCGCGCCGAGGCCGAGTGGCTCCCAGACCCGGAGGTTGAAATAGCCCTGGGCGGCAGGCGAGGCCGTGAGCACCCCGGCCACGGCGACGACGACCAGGCCGTGGACCCCGGGCCGGCTCTCCGCCTTCACTGTTCCGCGGCGCCTGGGCGCAACGTCTCAGGCCGAGCCCCGCCCCGACCGTTGGGTGAGCAGCCGCCCGCCCAGCCCCCCGATGACGAGCACGGTCAAGGCGGTGGCGAGCATCCACTCCAGCCCGTTCCCGCCCGAGGCGGGTCCCGAGCCACTGCTCCCCGCGTCCTGAGCCCCCCGGCTCCCGCTGCCATGCGGTGGGACGCCAGCCGCTGCGTGGCCCGCGGGGATCGACCCGTTCCGGCGCCCACGCGCGGAAGCCGGAGCGGTGCGCCGGGTGCCACGGCCGGCGGATGGGCTCACGGGGGGGCGCGGCGGCCCGCCGCCGCCCGTCCCGGTGATGCCGCTTCCGAACCGAGAGCCGCCTGAGCCGCCCGTGCCCCCGATGCCGCGGGCCGAGCCGAGCGGCACGGCGTACTCCTTGCCCGCCGGGCTCCCGGGGTCGACGTGCACCCCGGGGGGGAGGCGGGGGCCGTCGGCCGACGCCGGCGGGGCGATGGTTCCGGCGAGCGCGACGAGGAACATCGCGGCAACGGTCCGGCCCGGGCGCGCCCCTCGGTTCGGTCCTAGTAGAGCACCCACTCGTCGCACGGATGACGGTTATAGCCCGTTCAGCGGCCGGCTGCCACCGGGTCTGCCGTAGGAGCCTCCGCCGGCCGGGTCCGACCGGGCAGGCGGGCGTGAGCGCACCTCGCCAGTCCCCAACCGCCGAGTGCGGCAGCGGCGGCCAGCGGCCCGAGGGCGGGCATCACGTACCGCCACTCCGCGTGCAGCACGAGCACCGGAGTCACCACGACCTCGCCCGCCACCGCCATGAGGAGCACGGCCGCCCAGCGACGAGGTCCGCGGCCGAGGGGCACGGCGGCGGCGCCGAGCAGCACGAGTCCGAGCAGGATCGGTCCGGTGATGCGCGCCACGCGCTGGTAGTCAAGCAGGTGCGCGGCGGCCGTCGCGCTCGGCGGGCGGAGGGTCCCGTAGTACCGGTTCACCTCTCGGCGGATCGATGGGTCGACCGCCGGTCCGCGGGGGACGAAGTTGAGCGGTTCGACCCCCGCGAAGTCGTTCGGCCAGGCCGGGCCGACGCTCGGGTTCACGTAACGCGCCAGGTCCGTCCCCACCACGCGCAGATAATCCAACGGCTGACCCGCGATCGCAGCACGGGCGAACCTGGCCAACAGGGCGTCGTGGCTGGGGACGCCGCCGAACGCGGCGATCGCCGGGCCGCCCAGGTTCAGGTAATAGCTGGGTCCGAGGCGTCGATTCGCAGGGGTCGACAGGCACAGTCGCGCGGTGCCGGCGGGCGGGTGGAAGCGGTGACAGTCGGCGAACGACGCGGTCCGGGCATACAGGTTCCAGCCGGATCCGTCGACCAGGACGGCAGACCATCTGCCGGTGTCGTGATGCCTGACCACCGCGTAGGCCCCGGTAACGAGCAGCGCCGCCACCAGCGTCGTCGCCGCCGGCCGCCGCCACGGCACCCGCAAGCGTACGAGCGCCAGCGTCAGCCAGGCGACCTCTACCACCGGCAGCAGCACCGCGGCAGACCGGATCACGAGCAGGGCACCACCCAGCGCTCCCGCCAGCGCCGCCCAGCGGACGCCGCCCTCCAGGGCCCGTATCCCCGCGAAGATCATCGCGGTGAGGACGAAGGTGAACAGCGTCTCGGACAGCGGCGCGTGCTCCAGGAACAGCTGATCGCCGTTGAGCCAGATGGCCACCGCGGGGATCAACCCGAGCCACGCCGAGCCGCCGAGTCGCCGGACGGCGAGAAAGAGCAGCACGCCGGTGGCGAGGCCGATGGCGTGCTGAACGACGATGGCGAACGTCAGCGAGTGGCTGACCGCGTGGAGCACGCGCAGGAACAGCGGATATCCCTCGGGCTCCAGCGATGCCCCGCCCAGCGCGTAGTGCGCAGCGTCGATGTAGCTGGCGGCATCGTGCACGGCCGGGCTGACCACCGCTGGGGAATAGGTGAGGATCGCGCAGAGGCGCAATCCGACGCCGACCAGGAGCAACGCCCAGAACGCGCCGACGGTGGACAACGGCGGGCCCCCGGGGAGGCGGGCCCGCAGCACTCGGGTCGCCGACGCCATCGACGGCTGATCGCGCATGCGAGAACATGTTGCCGGGTCCGGCCCTCCGGTGATGGCGCCGCCGGCGCCGGCGCGCATTCTGATTAGATGGCCAGGGCGTGGCGAGCGTCGAGATCAGCGTGCTGGTACCGATCTTCAACGAGGAGCGCCATGTCCGCATCGCGGTCGAGTCGATGCAGGCACAGCGGGTGGCCGGCGCCTGCGAGTTCCTGCTCCTCGACGGCGGATCGACGGACTCGACGCTCGCCGAGCTCGCCCCGCTGCTGGAGGGTGACCCGCGCCTGCGCCTGCTCCGGCGACCGGGTGCGACGCGGGGCGAGCTGCTGAACCTCGGGTTGCGTTCGGCCCATGGCGATCTGATCGCCCGGATGGATGCCCACACCGTGTTCCCGCCGAGCTACCTGGCCGACGGTACGTGCCGCCTGGCATTAGGAGACGTGGCCTCGGTGAGCGGGCCGGCGATCGCCGTGGGCAGCGGAACGTGGTCGCGGCGCATCGCGCTCGCGCTCCGCTCCCGGATCGGGCGAGGCGGGGCACGGTTCCGTCACCTGAGCGAGGATGAGATCGAGGTCGACAGCGGCTACTGCGGCCTGTGGCAGGGTGAGGTGCTGCGGGCCAGCGGCGGCTGGAACGAGTCAGCCCACGCGGCCGAGGACGTCGAGTTGGCGGCCCGGATCAGGCAGAGCGGGGGACGCATCGTCTGTGTGCCCAGCATGGCCGGGCGATACCTGCCGCGCGACACGCTTCGCGGGTTGGCGGCGCAGTACTGGCGCTACGCCCACTACCGGGTCTGGAGCGCCGGTCGTCACCCCGAGATGTTCCGTCGCTCACACGTCGTACCCCCGTTGCTGGTGACGGCGGCGGTGGCCGCCGTCGGAGCTCCCCGTCCGGCGGCCAGGCTCGGCCGGCGGCTGCTGAAGCTGTACGCGGCCGTCGTGTGCGCCGAGAGCGCGCGGCTCGGCCGGGGCGAGCCGCCGCGCGACGCGCTCGGCGTGGCCGTGGTGTTCGTGACCATGCACTTCGCGTGGGGGACCGGGTTCCTCGTCAGCTGCGTCCGCCATGGGCCGCCGTGGGCCGCTCTGGGGCTGCAGCTGCGCCGCGCGTCGAAGATCTGGTCGAGGCAGGGATGACCGCCCGGCGATCCGCCGCCACGGGGGTATCGAACATCCGCGTGTGAAAGAACCGCAGCATCGGCCGTTCGAGCCGGTCGTAGAGCCAGATCCCCGCACCAACCGGCACGACGGAGACGAGCAGTAGGAGCAGAATGTGGGCGATCCTCGATCGGAGCGGAACGGTGGCGAGGATCAGGCCGCAGGTGGTCAGGATCGGGATGTGCCAGAGGTAGATGGAATACGAGGCGTCGCCGACCCGCACCAGACCGCGCGGCGCCCGGACCCGGCCCGCCAGGTCCAGCGCGGTCACGGCATAGAGCAGCACCGCGATCATCACTCCCAGCGCGAACACCTGGAACCACGGGGAGGAGAAGCTCGTGGCCCGCGTCGCAGTGAGGTATCCCAGCACGCCCACTAGGGCGGCACCGGCGCCCCCCATGAGCCACCACGGCCGAGTCGTTGGGCGCCGGGTGAGCCGGTAGGCAACGGCGACGCCGAACACGAACTCCAGGTTCATCAGGTTGGTGGCGACGACCAGGTACGGCTGGTGGGTCGGAGCGAGTAGGAGATGGGCGGCCACGGTCGCCGCGGCCCAGGCTCCGAGGACCCACGGCAGCCGTCGGCGTCCCAGCGCGAGCGCGCACGTGAAGATGGCGTAGAAGTAGAGCTCGTAGACCAGGGTCCAGCCGACGCCGACGAGCGGGTCTCCGGGCTGCGGCAGGATCAGGAACGACGGCACCACCTGCGGACGGTGGGAGCTGTGTGCATTCACCAGGTCTGGACGCACCAGGAGCACGATCAGGATCAGCGCCGTGACCAGCCAGTACAACGGGTAGATCCTCGTCACCCGTCGGTAGAGAAATTGCCGCCAGGCTCCCGACGTCGACGATGTGGGCCGTGCCGTGAGCGTGATGACGACGCCGCTGATGACGAAGAACAGATCGACCGCGAGCGTCGCTGGGAGGTGCATCCAACGGGTGAGCCTCGGCCCCGCGATGTAACGATCCTCGACGCCGTAGGAGGCGCTGATGTGGGCGATGACCACGAGCAGAACCGCGACGCCGCGCAGCGCCTGGAGTGTGCGGAGCTTCATCGCTGCGGTCGGCGACGGGCCGTCCGGCGAGCTCATGCCACCGGCCCCGGAGCGTCGACGGTTCGCGCCTCCAACACGTCGAGGCAGTGGCGCTCGAAGTCGCGGCACACCTGACGCCAGGAGTGACCGTCGGCTACCAGGCGACGTCCAGCGGCGCCCACCTGCCTGCGCAGTGCGGGGGTTCGGAGCAGCGAGACGACGCGGTCGGCAAAGCTCGCCGGGTCGTCGGCGATCAGGAGGTGCTCGCCATGCCGCAGCGGAAGCCCCTCAGCTCCGACGGTCGTCGACACGACGGCCTTTTCCATCGCCAGTGCCTCGAAGATCTTGAGTCGGGTTCCCCCGCCGATGCGCAGCGGAACGACGACCACCTCGGCCTCGTGCACATAGGGCCGGACGTCCGGCACCGTCCCGGTCACGCTCACCGCTGCGTCCACCCCGGCCGCGCACAGGCGCGCTGACGGGTTGCGCCCCACGATCGTCAGGCTGATCCCCGGTACCCGAGCCCGGATCAGCGGCAGGATCGCCTCGATCAGATACACGGCCGCATCCTCGTTGGGGTACCAGTCCATCGCGCCGACGAAGACGAGCCGATCTGGGATCTCGGGATCGGTCGCGGGCGCGTAGTACCCGGCATCGACGCCGGTCGGGATGGAGCGGACCTCAGCCCGGGGGGCGATCCGCTCCAGCTCCGCACGGTCCTCGCCTGAGACGGCGACCGTCACGGCGGCGCGGGCGAGCGCCTGGCTCTCATAGCGTTTCAGCTTGCGCCATTCGAGTGCGATGAGGGGACGCTGCCACGCGGTGACCGTCCGGCCCAGCCGCTGCCAGATCACGTACTCCACGTTGTGCTCGAACAGAATTACCGGCACGGCCATCCGGGCAGGCAGGTTCGGCACCGCGACCAGGAAGTCGGCGACGCAGAGGTCGTGCTCGCCGCTGGCCAGCGCGTCAGCCACGGCGGCGCGGAACGACGGGACGCGCCAGCGCCACACGTCCACGGGCCGCGGGGAGAACCAGGATCGGACCAGGAGCGCCAGGAAGCGGAGGCTGGCCCGCTTGCGTGGCGTGTAGGGCACAGTGGTCACCGCTCGGCAGCGCGGGAGCATACGGTGCAGCGGAACCGAGCTCTCACCGGGGGCCTCGGTGGTGATGACCGACACCTCGTGGCGCGTGGCGAGCTCCTCGATCATCTGAAAGCTGCGGATCCTGCCGCCCGCGTCCAGCGGCCACAGCCCGCCGAGCTTGACCCACAGGATCCGCATCACGACACCGGCGCGGGCAGGTCGCTCGGTGGCTCGCCATCGATGAAGATCCGGTGCCAGAGCTCCAAGTTCAGCAGCAGCCACAACCGGTCGCCGTGGCGACCGGCGCCCGTCCGGTGCTGGTGGGCGAGTTGCTCGAGTGCGGCTGGCCGGAACAGGCCTCGCTCCCGGGCGCGCGGCGAGAGCACGTACTCCTCGACCAGCGACCAGGACGGACCCTGGAGCCAGCGGCCGATCGGAACCGGAAATCCCATCTTTCGCCGCTTGACGATCTCCGGCGGCACGATGTCGCGGACGGCGTCGCGGAGCACGGCCTTCGTCCGCAGGCCCCGCAGCCGGAGGCCCGACGGGATCCCTGCCACCTGCTCGACGAACTCGTGATCGAGGAATGGCACGCGGCTCTCGATCGAGGCCGCCATGCTCATCTGGTCCTGCTTCATCAGCAGCTCCACCACGTAGGTCTGCAGGTCGGCGCGACTCATCCGCTCGAGCGTAGTGCCCTCCCCGTCGTCGTAGGCCTGCAGCCAGTGCGCGTACGGGTCGCGTGTCTGACCGTCGACGAGCAACCGCCGCTGGAGGGTCTCCGGGAAGATGGCGAAGTTCTCGCAGATGAGTGATCGCGGGCCGGGGTCGAGGGCCAGGAAGGAGCGATCGGCGTAGCGCCGGGCGGCGCCGGGCAGCCGCCGGAGCGAGCGTCGCACGGCGGCGCGGAGCCCGGCCGGCACGGCGCCGTAGTACGGCCGGCCGAGCCGTTGGTTCACGGCGGCGACGCGGTAGGAGTTGTAGCCCAGGAAGAGCTCATCCGCGCCTTCGCCGCTCAGCACAACCTTGACGTGGTCGCGAGCCAACCTCGAGACGAAGTGCAGCAGCACGCTGGAGGGAAACGCGATCGGTTCGTCCTCGTGCCAGACGAGCCCGGGCAGGGCACGCCAGAAGTCTTCACGGCTCGCCGTCACCTCCCGGTGCCGGGCGCCCAGCGAGTCGGCCACCAGGCGGGCGTGGGCGAGCTCGTTGGCGTCGGGTTCGTCGAGGCCGACGGCGAACGTGTGAATGGGGGCGGGGGAGAGCCGGCTCACCACGCCCGCCAGCGCGCTCGAGTCGAGGCCCCCGGAGAGGAACAGCCCGAGCGGGACGTCGCTCATCAAGTGGCTGTCGACCACCGTCCGCAGCCGGCGACGGACTCCCTCGGCGAGCTGCTGCGCGGAGGCGGGCTCCCGCTCGGCGGACGATCGCAGCTGCCAGTAGCGACGGAGCCGTACGCCGTCGCCGGGCGACCAGCTGAGCGTCCGGCCCGGCAGCAGCTTGCGCACGTTCCTAAACAGCGTCTCCTCGCCGGCGAGGTAGCGGCTGGCCAGGAGCTCCGGCAGCATCTCGGTGTTGCAGGCCGGGCGGACCGCCCCCGAGGCCAGGATCGCCTTGATCTCCGAGGCGAAGATCAGCTCGCGCTCGGTCTGCGCGTAGTAGAGAGGCTTGATTCCCAACCGATCCCGGGCCAGCAGCAGCCGGCGCCGGCGCCGGTCCCACAGCGCGAACGCGAACATGCCCTGCAGCCGCTCCACGCATCGCTCCCCGTCCTCCTCGTAGAGGTGGAGGATCGTCTCGGTGTCGCTGCGGCTGCGGTACCGGTGACCACGGGACTGAAGCTCCTCGCGCAGCGCGGCGTGGTTGTAGATCTCGCCGTTGAACGTCAGCCACACGCTCTCGTCCTCGTTGGCCATCGGCTGAGCCCCGCCCGGCAGATCGACGATCGCCAGCCGGCGATGTCCGAGACCGACGGAGCGCTCCATCCAGAGTCCGTAGCCGTCCGGACCGCGGTGTCGCAGGACATCCCGCATGCGGGTCACGCGTTCCGCCTCGACGCCGACCCGCGGGTCGAGGCTGACGATGCCGACGATTCCACACATTGTCTCGCCCCGATGCCGATCAGGTCAGCGAAGCCGGTGAGCGAGCCTCGGCGCTGACGAGCTCGGCGTCGATGTACACGCGCTCCCCGGTGTCCTCGAACACGATCGTGTCGGTTCGGCCGGGGTGGTAGGTCACGCGAGGTGTCGGGGCGGAGATGTCCGGCACGGGCACCAGCAGCGTCGTGACCCGCAGCGGCAACTCGGTGACCACGGTGCTGATCAGCACTGGGGCCGGCCGCCGCCGTCCGTAGTCCGGCGCCACCCAGCCGCGGGGCGGGGCGAGCTCACCTTCGCACGTCCGCGTCTGGAGCAGCGCCGCGCTGAACGACTGGATCAGGAGCCCCGGCCCGTCACCGCGGCCGGCGCGGACCCAACCGTCGCCGTCGCCGAGCTCCACCGTCAGCGGCGCGAACTGAAAGCGTACGTCGACGCGGTGCGACGCCCGTCCATCGAGATCGTCGACCACCAGCCAGAAGCGGGGCTTGGCGAAGCACACGCGCCGGCGATGCTTGACCGGGTCCGTCAGCCGGTCGTAGGCGCTGTGCTCGGCGTCGGCGTAGTCGAATTCCGGTGTGGTTCGCCACTGCCGCAGGCGTGCCGCGGGACGTGCCTGCCATGCGAAGGGGCCCGTGGCGATGGCCTGATCCAGGCCGTCGACGGTCACCGTGCTGTGGGCCGCTGTGCCCCGGAAGTGATCCCGCCACTCCAGGTCGGCCGTGTAGCAATAGGTACCGGGATCGACGACGCATGGCTCACCGAACGCCGCCACCTGCACGCCGAGCAGGTCGCCGTGGCCGTGGGCGTAGGCGCCGAGCGGGCCGACGTCGAAGATCAGCTGGTGGGCGTCCTCGCGCCAGCCGGAGCGCATCACCGCGGTCCCCCCCTGGGCGAACAGGCGGCTCGGCGGGTCGGGCGGACACGACGGCGACAGCGCGGCGAACGCCTCGAGGCCGGGAACTCCGAGCAGCCAGATCGTCTCCGGCGCGACCGCTCCGCCCGCCGCCCAGGCGTAGTCCGGCCGCCCGAACCACGCCGCGCCGGTGGAGAGCACACCACGGAGATCGTCGGGGGCCCGACCACTGAGGGGGAGCAGCCACCCGCCGTCCGCATCTCCGATCATGGGCATCGCACCGTTCGGGCTGCGGACCCTGAGCAGGTAGTCGAGCAGCGACTCGACGCGTCTCGCCGTGGCGGGCGGGAACTCGACCTCATTGCGCGCACCGAGGATCAGCGCGTGGAGGAAGATCTCGGCCGTGTACCGCGCGTAGCCGGTCGACTGCTCGCAGTACGCCCCGTCGGGCGAGATCTGCCGCGCGGATTGCCCGATCAGGATCTGCCGGCCGTGATCGCGCCAGCGTGCTGCAGGTGGGGCATCCGGTAGCAGCAGCCCGGCGTAGAACAGCCCGAGCGCCTCGCCGGTGAGGTGCGTGTTGGGCGAGAAGTAGTGCGAGAGGTACCGCGCCACGTGCGACGCGTGCTGTTCGATCGATTGCACCAGTCGATCGCGGAATCCGGCGCTCAGCGACGGTGCGTCTCCGAACAGGAATAGCGACCACAGCCAGGAGATCAGGCGCAGCGCCACCTCGAGGCTGCTCGCCCAGTTGATCCCGCGCGGCCGGGGGTTCGCCGCCAGCCACTCGGTGACGTATGCGACGAACGCCTCGCCGAAGCCGTCCTCGCCGGTCAGCCGGTAGGCTTGGCCGAGCCCGACGAGCCACTGGTGGCGGTTCAGCTCCCACGCGACCTTGCTGTCGCCGACCTGCGTCGGGTCGAGAACGTCGAGTCGACTCCAGTGAATCAACGGGGCGCGAACCTGAGCGACCGGATCGAGATGCCAGTCGATTGGGTCGCCGAACGACAGTTCGCGGTACCCGAGCAGGTCGAACCGGCCCGCGCGGGCCGCTCGCGCAGCCGCGATCACCGCGCGGCACGCCTCCGGCGCCCGGTCGCGCACCAGGCCCGGTGTCCCGGGGTCAGTCGGGCCGGTGAAGAACCGCTCGGGCGTCGGGCGGGCCAGCCGGGGAGATCGTCGGTGGAGAGCGGTGCCACCCACGCGCTCCAGCCACTTGAACGCCTCCTGACGACCCCGCCCGGCGAGCTCGGTGACCGGCATGCCACGTAGACGCGCCGCGTCCATTACGCGCTGGGTCCTATCACGGCGGCAAACCCTACCGGTGGGGGCGAGAGCGATCCGAGTCCTGATCGTCGGGCCGTCGCTGCGGATCGTCGGTGGCCAGGCGGTGCAGGCGGCGCAGCTCGTCGAGGGCCTGCGCGGCGAGGCGTCGGTCGAGGTGTCCTTCGCCGAGATCGACCCGTTACTTCCCGGTCCGCTGCGCGCGCTGCAGCGAATCAAGTACCTCCGGACTGCGCTGACCTCGGCGCTGTTCGTCGCCCGCCTGCTGGCGCGGATCCCCCGGCAGGACGTGGTCCAGATCTTCTCGGCTTCGCACCTCTCGTTCGTGCTCGCCCCGACGCCGGCCCTGGTGATCGCACGCTGCTTCGGCACGCCGACCATCCTCAACTACCACAGCGGCGAGGCCGATCTCCACCTGCGCCGGTGGCGCCGGACCGCCCCGCGGACCATGCGGCTGGCGGACGCGATCGTCGTCCCGTCAGCGTTCCTGGTCGCGGAGTTCCGGCGTCACCGTCTCGTGGCCCGGTTGATCAGAAACCTCGTCGACCTCGATCGCTTCCCGTTTCGCGAGCCCCGGCCGCGCGAGCCGGTATTCCTCTCCAATCGGGGGCTGCTCCCGGTGTACGACGTCGCCTGTGTCCTGCGCGCCTTCGCGCTCGTGCAGGCGCAGCTGGGCCACGCCCGGCTCGTGGTCGCCGGGGACGGGAGCCAGCGGCGTGAGCTCGAGGCGCTGGCGCGTCGTCTGGGGCTGCACAACGTCGAGTTCGTCGGCTGGGTGCCTCCGGCTCGGAGCCCCGAGCTGTACGCCGCCGCGGAGATCTTTCTCAACGGTTCGACCGCCGGGGACAACATCCCGCTCTCGATCCTCGAGGCGTTCGCCGCGGGCGTGCCGGTTATCTCCACCGACCCCGGCGGGATCAGCGAGCTCGTGCGGCCAGGAGCGACCGGGATGCTCGTACCGGCTGGTGACCACGAACAGATGGCCGCCCAGGCGCTGCGCCTGCTGGCCGACCCCGGACTTGCGTCGACGCTCGTCGACGGCGCGCGTCGCGAGGCAGCGCGGTTCACGTGGGATGCTCAAGGCCGCCACTGGCTGGCGCTCTACCGAGAGCTGGCTCACTTCACGAACAGGTAGGACGACCCTTCGAAGAACACGTCTCCGAGCCGGCGCAGGACAGGCCGCCGCCGCGCGAGGCGAAACGCGCGGACGCCAAGCGGTCCCAAGCCCTCCTCGGTCCGCACGTCCCAGCGGTCGTAGAAGGCGGAGAAATGGGCCATCGCGGCCAGTCCTCGCGCCCGTCGCGGCGTGAACCAGTGGTATGCCGGGGTGGTCGTGTGGCCGATCAGCTGCGGCCGGTTCGTCAGCGCCCACCGCATGATGCCGCGCTTCACCGCGTCGGGGTACCACGGAAACGCGGGGAATCCACGGATCTCCCGCTGCCGCGGAGACAGTGCGCTGGTGGTGGAGAAGAAGAACCCTCCGCCCAGGCGGAGCACGCGGTACGCCTCGCTGGCGGCGGCTGCCGGATCGTTCGCGTGCTCCATGACCGAGTTGGCGAGCACGAGGTGAAACGACTCGTCGGCGAACGGCAGCCGCTCTGCACTGCCCGCCACGATCTCGACCGAGCGGCCGACCCGCTCGCCGACCAGCTCGCTAGCGTGCCGCGCCGGCGCCGAGGGCTCGACGCCCACGGCTGAGAATCCGGCCGCCAGCAACGCCGCCACCTGGACTCCCTGCGCCGCACCGACGTCGAGGACGTCCGCGCCCGGGGGAATCGTGGCGTAGGTCCGGAGTCGAGCGATCAGCCGCGGGACGTTCGCCTGGATCGCGGGCAGGCGCTCGAGCGCCCGGTCGGCATCGCGCAGCTCGGTCGCCAACGGCTTCACGATCGCGCCGGGTCCGAACGAAGGGCGATCCCCCACAGGGCGGGCCCGAGAGCCAGGAGAAACCAGTACCGGGGGTCGTAGCCGTTGGACAGGAACACCTGGGCGACCGAGCCGGCGAACCCGGCCAGCATCACGGCTCTGGCCAGGTTGGCCAGCGCGCCTCGCCCGCTTCGCTCGAACCACGCCGCGGCTCGGTGCGCCGCGCCGAGGCAGGCTGCCACGACGGCCAGGAACAGGCTCAGACCGACGATGCCCGTCTCGGCGAGCAGCTGGAGATACGTGTTGTGCACGACGTGGGCGTGATCGATCTGCTCGACGTAGCGAAGTGCTCCCGGCCGGTTCTCGTAGCCGGGCGACGCGACGCGGAAGTTGTTCAGGCCCACTCCCTCGGGGGTGGAGTCCTTGGCCATGCGCCAGGCCACCAGCCACAACGTCGAGCGTCCGTCGCCCCCGTCTCGCAGGCCGGCCTCCTGGCGCAGCGCCCCCGGGGAGAGGGCGTACCACGTCCCGGCCAAGCAGACCGCGAGCGCCACGAGACCCCACAGGCGGCGCTGGTGGCGCCGGAACACGAACGGCAGCACCGGCAGGAGGACACCAGCGGCCAGAAAGCCACCGCGTGAGTGGGTCGCCGCCAGTCCGATCGCCAGCACGGCGACGATCCCGGCCCAGGTACCCCGAACCACCCACCCGCCTGCATCGGCGAGGAGCGCCGCGGCCAGTACGCCCGCCGGCACCAGCGCGGCGGCGAGCCCGTTCGGATCCCCCTCGGTGCCGGCGAAGCGCCCGGCCAGCGAGCTTGCTGAGCCCTCGGCGGCCCCGATTATCACCGAGGCAAGGGCGCCGATCACGAACCCCACGACGACCAGTTTCACCGACTCCGGCCGCTCGATCGTTGCGCTCACCAGGACCAGCACGACGCCGGCCAGACACCACAGCCCCAGGTTGCTCCAGGCCATTCCGGGGTCCCTGGCCCACAGCAGCGACAGGCTCAACCACGCCAGCAGCAGACCCAGGGCGCCGACCAGCCAGCGCTGGCCCGGAAGCAGCGCTCCGATCGTCGTGCGCCGGGTCAGGAGGCGGCCGGCCGAGGCGGCGGCGAGCGCAACCAGCAGGCAGGTCGTGATCAGGCCGAGGACCAGGAAGGTGGCGGCGACCCATACGGCGATGCCCGCCGGGATGCCCATCGCTCGGCGGCCGGGCCGCCAGCGCGGCGCCGGTGCGACCCTCACGACCGCCGTGCGCGGGGCACGAACTCTCTCAGCACGGCAGCACCGATCCCCAGGATCAGGCCCGCGAAGAGCGCGGTGGCGAGGATCCGCCAGGCGGGTCGCTCGGCGGACACCGGGGCCGTAGGAGGCAGCGGTGAGAACGTGGGGTCGCTCCCCGCCTCGACCGCCCGCAGGCTCGTCAGCACGGCCGGCGGAACGTTCGCGGCCGGCCCGAGCCGCAGGATCTGAACGGCCGCCTGACGGCTCAGCACCTGCCGCCGCGCCGTCAGCGCCGTCCGGGCATACGTTCCGGCGATCCGCGCGGCAAGCCCTGGGTTGCCGGCCGTGGCCTGGACGGCGACGACGTTGCTGCCGCCGATCGGGGTGACACTCACAGACCCCAGGACGCGGGCGGTGCTCCAGCCGGCCCCCAGCTGCTGCGCGGTGAGCGCCGCCGCGGATGCCGTATCGATCATCACCGCTCCCGTCTGGGCCGCGCGGGTCGGATCGCCGGGACTATCCCTGATAACGGGCAGGCCGAGGTAGCTGACGTCGTCGAACGGCGCCGGAGTGACGAGCAGCCGCGACGTCCCGCGGTACTCCGGGGTCCGGAGCGTCACCCAAGCCGCGGCGGCCAGCAGCGCAAGCAGCGCGACGGCGACGACGATCACCGGATGCGCTCGGATGGCTCTGGTGTAGGGCTCGAAGCCCCCTTCCGCGAGCGCGGGTGAAGGCGACAGTTGCTGAGTGTCGGAGGGAGGCACCCGGATGGGGGCGTCACTCTACCTCGCCGGCTCAGGGCTGGAGTGCGTCGAGCCAGCGGTCGGCGACCCGGTCGAGGGAGTGCTCGCGACGGACGTAGTCCTGGCAGCGAGCCCCGAGCTCAGCCTGGTCGGTCCGGCGCAGCCACATCGCTCGAGCCAGCACGGCCAGCTGCTCCGGCGAGCCGGCCGCGAACTCCCCCAGTCGGTCGCGCTCGATCACCCCGTCGGGGTCGTGGTGGAGGGCCAATGCCGGTACGCCTTGGCTCCATCCTTCGAGAAACACGTTCGGCATCCCCTCCGACCGCGAGGTGCTGACGATCGCCACCGCGCGCTCGATCAGCGGGGCCAGGGCCGCCTGCGGACGGGGTGCCAGCAGCTCCAGGTTCGGCGTGTGGCTCGCCGCGTGCAGCAGCTCCGCCGCCATGCTCTCGCCGTCCGCGTCGGCCGGGTCGACGGCGATCATGCGAAACCGAGCCTCGGGCACCGCGCGAGCCAGGCGAATGTAGGCCAGTGGCTGCTTGTGAGCGATCGACCGACCGATCCACAGAAAGGCCTCGGGCTCCGCGGTGCGGAGCCGCCGCGACGGGGCGATGCTCTTGATCAGCAGCGGCTCCCGGCCGAACCGCGGCCGGCACAACCGGATCTGCTCGTCGCTCTGGACGATCAGAGCGTCGGCTCGGCGGATGGAGAGGTCGACCAGCCGGCCCACCCAGCCGCGGTGCGAGCCTCCGCGCTCGAAATCGAGCAGCCCGGCCGTGGCGTACACGAAACGCCGTCCCAGCAGCCGGGCGGGCACCGCGGTGAGCACGGTGAAGATCCCTGACCCCATCTGCACGAACGTCGCACCGGGGGTCCGGCGCAATGTCGCGGTCGTCCGGGCGTAGAAGAGGAGCGTCCGCAGGATCGGAACCTGGATGTGGGGACGGGACAACGGGATGACGTCCACACCGGCGACCTGCGCGCTCAGTTCGCCGTCGCCGGCGAACGCGACCATCCCCACCGCGCGGCCCCGGCGGGCGAGCTCCGCGGCGAGTGTGAACATCTGCGTCTCGGCCCCTGCGGCCGCCTGCGGGCCGTTACGGCGAAGCAGCGGCGAGGCGGTCGGCATGAAGAACACGACCTCCCGCTCTGTGCCCGACCGCACGTCGAGCCGCCGGCGGACGAGTCGGAGCAGCCACACGGAGGTGAACGCGCCCACCCACCGGGTGCACTGCCACGGGGACAGCCGCATCGCCTCCGCTAGTGACGTCAAGGCTCTGGCCCGGCTCTCTGGCCCATGCGCCAGGACGAGCGCGAGCGAGAGGTTGGTCCGGGCCCGACGCTCCAGAGCGCGGAGATCCAGCGGCAGCTCCGGCGAGCGGAAGGCCTTGTCGAACATGCGCTTCGTGTCGCGCTCGAACGCCGCGCGATCGAGGTGCATCTGGGCGGGATGGCATCGGTAACTGGCCAGCGGCTCGGCGACGGCGGCGATCGGATGGGCGCACGCGAGCCGCCAGGTGAGGTCGCTGTCGGCGGCGACCGAGAGCCGTTCGTCGAAGCCACCGGAGGCCAGAAACACCGTGCGGGGCACAACTCCGGTCTGGGCCACGCTGACGAACGGCGGCTCCAGCAGCAGCGTCTGTCGCAGCGCCGTCGCCGGGTCCGGCGCGGCTGGCGAGGAGAGGCGGCTCCCGGACTCGTCGACCCGTCTCAGCGCGCAGTAGACCAGACCCAGACCGGGCTCGGCGGCGAACCGGGCCATCTGGCGCTCGGTCTTGGTGGGATCCCAGAGGTCGTCAGCGTCCAGGAAGGCCACGAAGTCGCCGGCTGCCGCTCTCGCTCCGGCATTTCGGGCTGCCGATACGCCTCGATTGCTCTGTCGCACCACCCGGATCCGACGGCCGAAGCGCTCGAGGATCCGCGCGGTGCCATCCGTCGACCCGTCGTCGACGACGATGCATTCCAGCGGCTGGTAGGTCTGATCGAGCACGCTCTGGATGGCCTGCGCCACGAACGCCTCGGCGTTGCCGGCCGGGATCACGCAGGAGACCAACGGGCCAGTTCCGCTCACCGCGCGTCCCCCTCGGTGCCCAGCAGCTCGCCGCCGCGTATGAGTGCCCACAAGCCCGGCAGCGCATCGCCGGCCAGCACCCGCGCCAAGCCGATGTACACGACGGCGCCGGCGACGGTGCTGGCCAGCAGGGAGGGCCAGGGCGAGGCGAGCATCCCATGCAGCGGCAGGATCACCGCCGCCATCCCGGCCGCCGCGGCCGCCGGCGGCCAGCTGACACGCCACAGCTCCCGGGCTCGCAGTCCCAGGACACGGGTCGATACATAGACCCCGATGGCGACGAAGGTCACCCGCACGGCGGCTTGACACCACGCGACCGCGACCAGCCCGTCGTGTACGAAGATCGCGATCAGAGCGACCAGCATGATGCCCTGGGGGACCGCGAGCTTCACCATCACGCCCACCCGTCCGGCGGCCATGTAGGCGCTGCCCACCACCTGGCCGGTCGGCCAGCCCAGGAAGCCGACACCGAGGATCTGGATCACCGGAGCGGCCTCATGCCAGCGGCGTCCGAACAGCGCCAGCACCAGGGGATGGGCGAGGACGATCAACGCGACGGTGACCGGGATACCGAGCAGCAGTGCGTACCGGGATGCCGCCATCACTGATCGGCGGCGCGCCGGTCCGTCCACCATCGCGAAGGCCGGGAACAGGACGAGCCCGGCGGCCGATACGACATCGACGACGAGCGTCTCCGGGAGGCGGTAGCCGAGGCTATAGACGCCGAGCGCCGCGGGGCCCAACACCGCGCCGACGAACAGGTTGTCGACGTAGCTCATGGCCGTCCCGATGAAGCCGACCACCGTCAGCGGACCCCCGAAGCGGATCAGCTGCGAGAGCGGGCCGGTGCGATGCCGCCGCGCCGGCCGCCAGTCGACTCGTGCCCACAGCACGACAGTCGAGGCGCTGGTGCCAGCCAGATAGCCGAGCACCAGGCTCCACGGACCGCCGCCGCTTAGCGCGAGGCCGATGCCGACCCCGCCCCGGACGATCACTTCGGCCAATTCGGCCGCGGTCCGGGTCCGGAAGTCGAGGCGCCGTTGGGCCAGCGCATAGTGGGTGAGCCCCAGTGACCGCAGCGGCAGGTTGAGGCCCAGCACCGCCAGCAACCCGACCAGTCTGGGCTGGTGCAGGAGCGCTGCTGCCAGTGGACTGACGGCGGCGACAACGAGTGCCAGAATCCCGGCGATCAGGATCGAGAACCGGAACGCCGCGTCGGCCAGCGCTTCGGTCTCGCCCCCGTTCGTCACCACCAGGGCCTGGTTCAACCCCAGATCGCGGAGCGCGTCGAGCACCGAGGTGACGATCAGGGCGAGCGCCACGAGGCCGAAGTCCCGGGGGGAGACCAGGTGAGCGAGGACGGCGGTGGAGACCATCACCAGCGCTCCGCCGAGCGCGAACGACGCCCACGACCACAGCATCCCCCGCAGGACCCGGGCTCGGAGGTTGGTTGTCCTGGCCGTCGGCATCCGTTCGGTCCGAGAGCCTATTTGGTCGGCCCCGACGCGTGAATCACGTCACCGCGCGCCGCCCCGACTGCCGAGCGTCCGTTCCCCGCCATGTAGGATCCGCGGCGTGTGGATCGGCGCGACACTAACCGGTCGCCGTCGGCGTTGCGTGAGGGGGCTCCTCGCGGCCGGTGCCGGGTGCGCCGTGCTGCTCGCGGCCGCCGCGCTGAGCGCCTCCCCCGCGTCCGCGTTCAGCAAGGCGATCTGGGGTCCGACACAACGAAACGGGGTCGACCAGTTTCCGATGTACCACCGGCTCGGGGTGTCGATCTACGAGGCCGATCTCAACTGGGCGAGCGTCGCGACCTCGCAGCCGGCGCAGCCGACCAACCCGGACGACCCGGCGTACCACTGGCCGCACGACCTCGCCTACGCAGTGCGCCAGACGCGGCGCTTCCACATGCGCGTCCTGCTCCAGGTGATCGCCACGCCGCGCTGGGCGAACGGCGGGAAGGCCTGGAACTGGGCGCCGGACCGTCCCGCCGACTACGCGCGCTTCGTGGCGGCGGCTGCCGCCCACTACCCGGGGGTGCACCTGTGGATGATCTGGGGTGAGCCGACCCGCACCCCGAACTTCGAACCCTTGACGCCGGCCCGTCCGAATGCACCGTTGACGGCGGCGCAGCAGCAGGCGCCCCACATCTATTCCGAGATGCTCGACGACGCGTATGGGACGCTGAAGCGGATCAGCCGGTCCAACCTGGTGATCGGCGGCTGCACGTACACGACTGGCGACATCAGCACGCAGCAGTGGATCGAGAACCTGCGGCTCCCCTCGGGCCGAGTGCCGCGGATGGACATGTACGCCCACAACCCGTTCTCCTTGCAGCCCCCGGCGTTCACCAGCCGGCCCTCGCCCGACGGTGTCGTCCAGTTCTCGGACCTGCGCCGGCTCGCCGCCTGGATCGCCCGCTACCTGCACAAGCCGCTGCCTATCTTCCTGTCGGAGTGGACGATCCCGACCGGCATCGATCAGCAGTTCAACTTCTACGTCGACCCCACGGTCGCCGCGAGCTGGATCCGTCAGGCGCTGTCGCTCGCCAGAGGCTGGTCGCGCATCTACGCGCTGGGGTGGATCAACGTCTACGACTCGCCGCCGACGAGCTACGGCGGCCTGCTCACGAGTACGGGCGTGCCGAAGCCGAGCTTTTACGCGTTCGGCGGCTAGTGATTCCAGCACCGCGCGGTGCCGGAACGTCCGGGGTCAGGTCGGGGCCTGCCGGCTGAGTCCCCGGCGCGACGGGTCTCGCTGAGCACCTCGCGGTGCCACATCGCGAGCATCATCAGGACCCATGCGCATCGAGTGGTCCGCCACTCTCTCGGAGACGGGCGTCACCCAGCGACCGAGATGTTTTGCGGATCGTCTTTTGATCACGCGCGGACCAGACCGGGGCTTGGAGGCCAGGCGAGCACGAACATGCCCGGCCGGCTCTGTGCGCGCAGCGGGGGGCGTGGCGGATCACGAGCCCCTCAGTCCGCCGGCGCGGTTCAGAGCGGTGGGGCATGACACACGGATAGCTCTGATCAAGCTCTGATGGAAGGACGCACCCCAGGCTTTACGCACCTGGCAGCCCCGTCTAGCGTGGCCGTCTCAGGAGCACCTCAAGCAAGCCCCGTTGCGATCGGTTTGCGATCGACATGCACCCAGGGACCACCCGCAAGCGGAGCTGTCACCCGCGGTTTATCGCACCCTGAAGTTTCATAGCGACCCCTTTCAGAGCACCGCCAGGCCCGAGAAGCCTGGCAACACTTGCAGAAACGAGGCCCAGCAACGGAGAGGGGGGGATTCGAACCCCCGATGGACGGAAACGCCCATACCGGTTTTCGAGACCGAGGCGGGGCCCCTATAAAGATGCCGATTTGCAGGAGCTTCTCACCGCGCCTACCTCCGTGGGGAAGGTGGTGGGGAAGGAACTGCGTTTGTGATGTGCGCACAGCTGGCGTACACTGTGTGTCTCTGATGCCAGAGACGAAGAGTCAACGGGTTCATCTGCGCGTCGCCGGCAGTGACGATCAGTTGTTCCGCAGCGCGGCAGCTACAGCGAACGAGTCGCTGTCTGAGTTTTTGGTGGAGAGTGGCCGCGAGCGAGCCGAGCGGTTGCTTGCAGACCGGGCGCGATTCCTGCTCCCGCCGGCGCAGTGGCGAGCGTTCGCCGCCGCTCTTGATCGCGCGCCGCGGGAGATCCCAGAGCTGGTCGAGCTGCTTCGCCGCCCGCGTCTCGAGTAGTGGCGCGGTTCGGCGAGCCCGAGCCGCTGGGCCCGGATCATGACGTTGAGGGCTTTGACTGCGGCCGTGCCTCCTTGAACGTCTGGCTGATGAGGTACGCGCGGCAGGCGGCCGCTGCTGGCTCGGCGCGTACCTACGTGATTGTCGATGCACAGCAGGAGCGCGTGGTGGGCTACCACGCGCTCGTCGCTGCCGCGGTCGAACGGGAAGCGGCGACCCCGCGGGTGATCAAAGGCATGCCGCAGTATCCGATCCCTGTCGTGTTGCTGGCCCGGCTTGCGGTGGACCTCACAGTAGCCGGGCATGGTCTAGGTGCCTGGCTGCTGCGCGACGCGATCACGCGCACGCTCGCCGCGTCCGAGACAATCGGCGTGCGGGCCATGCTCGTCCACGCCCTCGATGAGGATGCTCGTGAGTTCTACTCCCGCCACGGGCTCGAGCCGTCACCAACCGACCCGCTCCACCTAATGATCCTGATCAAGGACATCGCCGCCGCCGTGGATGCGGTGAGAACCAATTAGTAGCGGTTGGCGCGATAGCCCTTTCCGCGCAACTGGGTATCCAGTTCGCTCCCCCGATTCTAGGCAGGGCCTGGTTATGCGGCTGATTTTCCGATGAGAGCCTTGTAGGGGTGCGGTTCGGCCGCGAGCGCGCCCTCGAGCAGGCGGTAGAACAACAGCCCGCGGTGTCGTGCCCGGCGGCGGTTAAAGCGGAAGGTGAACTCGTCGAGGTAGTAGTC
>JBPCIY010000106.1:0-19441 GCA_051005855.1 Solirubrobacteraceae bacterium
GGTGCTGACCGGCCAGAAGATCACGCCCAACGGTGCGTTTGACAAGCCGCTGAGCATGAAGCAGGTGCTCGCCAAGGCCGGACCGCTGATCAAGTAGATCAGTCCGACGAATGTGACAGCGCGGCCCACGACCTCCTCCGCGGGCCGCGCTTTCACAGTTCTGTTCGGCTCACCGTGATGAGTTTCACCACCACGCCCACCGGACTCGATACCGCGGTCTCAGAAGGACGGAACCATGGGCCAAGGTGACAGTAACCCCAGCGCGCGGGAATGTGGCGACGATGTCGCCGCCTACGCGCTCGGCGCGCTCAAGGGCGACGAACTGGCGCGCTTTGAGCGCCACCTCGAATCCTGCATCGTCTGCCCCGACGAATTGGCGGCCTTTCAGCAGGTCGTCGATTTGCTCCCGATCAGCATCCCGGAGCAACCGGCGCCCAAAGCCCTGCGGCGGCGCGTCCTGGCCGGGGTCAGCCGCGACGTCAAGCGACACGCCGGCGCCCGCCAGTCTCGGTCCTGGCCGTTGCCCCTTGGCCTTCCGGGTCCTGCCCTCGCCTTCGGCGCGGCGCTCGCCGCGGTCGTGATCGCCGTCGGTGGCCTAGAGCTGGGTGCTTCGGTGCGCGGAGGTTCACAGATTTTCCACTCCCACGCCCGCGCGTCCGGCGCGTCGGCCGCGGTCCGGGTGTCGGGAGGTCGCGCGGAGCTCGTTGTTCACCATTTTGCGCCCCCGCCGTCCGGCCAGATCTACGAGGTGTGGCTCAATCGGCCTCACCGCAAGCCTCAGCCGACCAGTGCACTGTTCAGTGTCACGGCCCGAGGCGACGGCACTGTCGACGTCCCCGGCAACCTGGATGGCGTTCAGCAGGTGATGGTTACTCGGGAGCCGGCCGGCGGAAGCCGGGTGCCGACTCGGCCGGCGACCATCACGGTCAACCTGACCTGAGCCAGTCGGCCCCTGCCGCTGATCGAAGGCGGCCCGCTGATCCAAAGCGGCTCGGCATCCGTAGATATCTGAAAGCTTGGAATTATCGATCGGAGATCACATGTTGGGACTCGACAACCCGCTGCACATCGCTTTTATCCTCATTCTGTTGCTGCTCGTATTCGGCGCCAAGCGGCTCCCCGAGATGGGCAAGTCCCTCGGTACCGGCCTGCGCGGCTTCAAGGACTCACTGTCCGGCGACACGCCCCCCAGCACGCTGACCGAGACGCGTACCGAGCCGCCGGCTGAGCGCACCGCGGCCGTCGGCGACGTCGTTCGTGACGCCGATCACGCACACACTGACGGCTCCCCCGTGGCGTCTGACGCCCCCCGTAGCTCGATCCATCCGGTCGCCTAGCTTCAGCTCCGCCTGATCGCCGAGCCGCCCCTAACGCAGATGCCGAACACTTACTCACTACCCCGGATTCGAGCCGTGAGCCACGACTCGCAGCTGAGCGTCGTCGATCACCTCGACGAGCTCCGCACGCGCCTGATCGTCTCCCTGCTCACCCTGGTGGTCGCGTTCGGCATCTGCTTCTGGCAGAACCACCAGCTGCTGAACCTCATCAACCAGCCGCTGGCTCACAATACCCAGCAACAGGTTCGCGACGGCCACGGACCGCTGGGGGCGACCTATTCGGTGCAGCGCAGCGCCCACGATGTGGCCAAGCAACTCGATGCCGTCGTCGGCGTGCTCACCCTGCAGCACCAGAATCCCGCCGCGCGAAGCTCGCTGGCCCGCGTGCATCAGAGCTTGACCGCTGACCTCAAACGCCTGTCCGCTCCCCCGTCTGGGGACCGACCGGTGACGCTCGGGATCGGTGAGCCATTCACGACCACGCTGACGGTCACGCTGATCTTCGCGCTGATCATCTCGCTCCCGGTGCTGCTCCTGCAGGCCTATGGCTTCTTCATGCCGGCCTTCGGACCCGAGCAGCGCCGTCGCATGATGCCGGTCACCTTCGCCATTCCGGTTCTGTTCATAGCCGGTATCGCCTTTGGATATTTCGTTGTCCTACCGGCGGCGCTGCACTTCTTTCAGAACTTCAACAGCGGCCAGTTCAACGTCCTGGTCCAGGCCAGCCAGTACTACAAGTTTGCCGCCACGACCCTGCTCGCGATGGGACTCCTGTTTCAGGTCCCGGTAGCCATCTTCGCGGCGACCCGGGCCGGGATGGTGACCCCTAAGCAGCTACGCAGCCACCGACGCTACGCCGTGCTCGCCTGCGGCCTGGTGGCGGCACTCCTCCCGGGCGACGCGATCACCATGCTGCTGGAGACCGTCCCCCTGTACCTGCTGTTTGAGTTCAGCGTCCTGGTGGCCAGCATCGCCGAGCGCCGAGACACCCGGCGGGCCGCCCGCGCGGCGGAAGCGTGAGCCGGGTGTACCAACGCTTTCTGCACCTGGAGAATACCCTGCATCACCAGTTCGTCGCCCACAGTGTCGCCGTCCTGCGCGTCGCCATCGGAGCCATCTTTCTCGGCTTCGGGGTGCTGAAGTACTTCCCGGGCGTCAGCCCGGCCCAGGGCCTGGCCGAGGCGACCACCCGCATCCTCTTCTTCGGCTTGATCCCGGGCCGGCTCGCCATCATCGGCATCGCCACGCTCGAATGCTTCATCGGCGCGTCCCTGATCGCGGGGCGGCCGATGCGCCTGGCACTCTGGGCGCTGGCCGCCGAGTTCGTGGGCATCCTGTCTCCGCTGGTCCTGCTCATCGGTCGGCTGTTTTCGGGACCCCACCACGCCCCCACCCTGGAGGGACAGTACGTCTTAAAAGATGTGATCCTGGTCGGCGCCGCGATGGTCATCGCAGCCGCGACCTTCCGGGGCGGGCGCCTGGTCCGCGGTGACCTCCCCCCAACCGCGCAGATTCGGCCCCACGAGCCGCTCGATGGCGAGCAGAAGCTTCGGCTCGTGCTCGAGGGAGCCAGCGATCACAACCTGATCGCCGAGCTCTGCGAACGTCAGCAGATCTCCGAGGCGGAGTTCTACCAGTGGCGGGAGACCGCCCGGGTGGGAGCGGCCGGAGCCCTCGGCCAGGACGCCCGAACCGCGACCGTCTGAGGGCTGGCAGCCCCAGAGGGAGCCCGCGTTTCCCCCGAAGTAGCGATGGCGCCGCCGCTCCGTCATTCGGGCGGGGACGCGGTGGTCGGCGGCGCGGAGCTTGGAACACTCGGTCGGCGCGGCGCTTGGAAGGCTCGGCGTTCGAGAAGGAGGGAGGATGTCTACTCCGGCTACTTCCGAGATCTCGACGGCCATCTGTGGGAGGTTCTCTGGAATCCACGTCTCTACGTGCCGTAGCCGCTCGCTGGGCCCGAGGGCAGCTGCGCCTCCCCGCTGAAGGTCGTTGCCACGCTCGCTGCTGGTTCTAGCCCACGGCAGAAGCCAAGGCGTGGTGGCTGCCTGGGCGACAAGCCGGTGTGGGAGGTCGTGGTCCGGTGCTGGCAGTTCAGAGTGCCAAGCCGCGGGCCCGTAGCTTGTCGCGGACCTCGAGGGCAACATCGGTCACAGACCGATCGTCGGTGCTGATTCGAAAGTCGATTCCAGTGAGAGCCTGCATGGATGTGGCTAGGCCGCGGGCGTGCTCGATCAAGGCCAGCTTGCCCGGCCAGTCATCAGGCTCACGGGCGTCAATTCTCGCGGCGACCACGTCGGCCGGCGCGCTGAGCAGCACAGCGACATGCTCATCAGTAGCGATCACCTCGATAACAGCGGCCAGTTCTCGGCTGGTCTCGGTGGTTGCGGCGATGAGAAAGAGGCGACGGCCGGCTTGACGCTGAATCTCCAAGACGGCCTTGAGCTGCCGAAGCCGCCACTCGTCATCAAGCCACGGAGATCCCCATCCCAGCGCCTCTGATTCAAGCGCTCCGAACTCGACCCCGTCGATCTCGAGCAGGGTTGCGAGTTTTTCCAACACTGTCGATTTCCCCGCACCCGGTGCCCCGGTCAATACCACCGCGGTGGTCCCCATCCGCATTATGTTGCCGCACGCCGGCGCTCTCCGACCCCGATCCGCGAAGGTTCCGGCTCTCGCGGGCTGTCGCTTCGGGTCACCGGGACCCGATCGCTCACGGCTGTCGAGGCGACGAATCAGAAGCTCATCGAAAGCGGCGCACCCTTCCCCGGAGCGGGAGCGACTTCACGGTCCCTCGGCCGCTCGAGTCCCGCGGATCTAGCGCATTGGCCGGTGCACCAATAGGCTTGGCTCTTGACCTCGATCGACGACACGTTTGGGACGGTCACGCGACTGGGAATCGCTGCTGAGGCGCTGGCTGGTCTTGCCGCGTGGTTGCGCGCGGATGTCGATGGGATAGAACTTGCGCCTGACATTGCGGCTGGGCTGGACGCGGTCGTCGATCGCCTCGGCGTCGACATCGTCGCGATGACGTCTGAGGAGCGGCGGCGGGTGGAGATGTCCGCGCGGGCGCTGTTGCTGCAGGCCGCGGATCTGCTCGCCATCCCGGCCGTCCGCCGGGCTGGGCGTTTGACGATCCGGCCGTGCTGCTCAGCACCGGCCGCCTGTCGGCGAACATCGCCGGCGTCATCGCGCAGATCGCGCCGGCGCTCGATGGGCTGCATGACGCTTTGCAGCGCACCGGCGCGAGGTTCCTTGACGTCGGTGCCGGCGTCGCGGCGTTGTCGATCGCATTGTGTGAAACATGGCCCGGACTGCATGTCGTCGGCCTCGAGCCGTAGGCTCCGGCGTTCGCGTTGGCAGAAGCTCAGCTGGCGTCAAGCGACGTCGCCGATCGCGTCGAACTGCGGCCCGCGTGCATTGAGGATTTCGATGACGGCGCCGGGTTTGACGTGGCGTGGCTGGCGGGCCCGTTTGTGCCTCCGGCCGTTATCCCGGCCGCGCTGGAGCACATGCACAACGCGCTCAAGCCAGGCGCGTGGCTGCTCTTCGGGCGCTTCGCAGGACCTCAGGAGCCGCTCGCCGATGCCGTCACCCGCCTGCGTGTCCTGCGCTCGGGCGGGTCGGTTGCCGATGGCGAGCAACTCGGTGCGCTGATGCGTGCGGCGGGACTGGCCGACGTCCACGAGGTCCAGCGCACGTGGCAGGCCCCCGTCGGCTTTGTGGTCGGTCGCCGGCCGTGTTGACGCGCCGAGGTCTTGGATGACAGCCAAGCCTCCCGCCTCACGCCACGACTGGTAGCCGCCCCGCGGCTTGCCGGTAGCCTGCTATGTCGCGACGGGCGTATCAGCCGTCGACGGGTGAGCGCCTGTTCCCCTTTTCACGCGGCGCAGCAGGCACCTCGTCGCAAGCCAGACAGCTGATCCGACCGTCTCGGTCGCCGGACGACACCATGCGACCTCCTTCACGGCTCGCGGCCGGGCCCAATCGAGCCTGCGCGGGGATACGGACCGCAGAAGTCGGTGCCCGACGTTCTCTACCTCAGCCTGGGATGCGTCACGCGGCGCCACGTGGTTGGGAGCAAGGTCGGCTCGGCCGGCGCTTGGTGCTAATCGCCAGCTAGTGGCGCGAGGCTTGGCATTCGGTTTAGCGCGGCCGCGGGGAGGATGGATATGGTGCCGCTGAGGAGCATGCCGACGAGCGCGGCGGTCAGGCTGGTCACGATCAGACCGGTTGGAAGGGCGCCCGCGAATGCGGCGGCGCCCGCGAGGCCGAGCGCTGCGCCGGTAAGCGACCCGAGCGCGCCGATCCAGAGACCCTCGGTGGCGACCAGCCGCATGAGTGTGCTGCGATCCCATCCGGTGGCCCGCAGCGTTGCCAACTCGCCCGCGCGGTCGAGGAGGTTGAGGTAAAGCACGTCGGCAACCGCTCCGACGCCGAGCACGACGATCGAGATCACGGCGAAATAGTCGCTGCCGCGGACTTGGACTGATACGGCGCTGCCGAGCAGGGTGCCTACCAGGATGTTGTGAAAGGCGATCGTGGCGGCGAGTAGGAGGGTGAGCGCGCATACGCCTACTGCCAGGCTGGCGGCGCCAAGGATGGTGCGTCCGGGCGCGCGCAGAGCGTTGATCAGCGCCAGCTGGCCGAGTCCTCGGGGGTGAAATGAGCGGTGGGACTCGAGCACGGCGGGTCGTACGGCTGCGATCGGCTCGAGGCGGGCGGCCCGCGCCGCCGGGATGGCGCCGGCCAGCAGGGCGAGCAGCAGCGCGGCCGGGATTGCCAGTGCCGCCCGGAGCAGGGAGCTGTGCACTCCCGCTGCGGCGGAGACCGGAAGCGCCACGAGAGCGCCGAGCAGCCCGGCGGTGAGGCCGATCGTGGCGACCTCGCCAATCATGACCGCGAAGCGCCGGGAGGCGGTCCAGCCCAGGGCGGCGAGCACGCCCAGTTCGCTGCGGCGCGTCCGGACGGCGGCGCTGGCGGCATTGTTCACGAACAGGGCACAGACGACGAGGATCAACGCGAACAGTACGAGGCTCTTCTTATCGACCGCGGCGAGGATGGCCAGAGCTACACCCTTTTTGATCCACGGCTCGGTCAGCCTCAAGGCGGGGCGTCCGAACCGTCCGGCGGGCAGCTCCACGGTCAGTGGCGCGGACGATGAGCCGATCGTCAGGTCGACCTGCAGGCCGGTGCGGGTGGCGATCCGCTGTGCGGCGAGGCGGACGCGCTCGCGGCTGATCGCGTCGATCCCGCGCACGCCGGCCACGCGGACCCGGATTGCGCTGATCGGCGCGGCCCCGCTGTTGGGCATGAAGTTTGAGCCTTCGAAGGCGGGCAGTGACCGCAGGTTGGTGAGCATCAACGGCGGTTGGGTGAGGTATCCCGCGATGTTGCCATTGGGCAGCAGCGCTCGGTCGCCGAGCCGCTGACGCGAGCGGACATCCGCTCCCGCGAGCCCCGGCGAGCGGTAAGGGTCCAAGGCAGCGTTGACGCTGCTGCTAAATCCGGCGAGCTTGGCCGGGTCAAACGTGCCCACCGATCGCAGCAGAGGCGGCGGCACGCCGTTGGGCGGCGTGGCCTGAACACGGCTCAGCACCCGGAACTGGCGATCCTGAGCGCTCAGGGGTGCGGGAAAGTAGGCGTTGTTGGTCAGCCACGTCAAGATCGAGTTGTGCGCCTGGAGCGGAACCAGTTGATCACCGCGAGCGGATCGATAGCGCGTCGGTCTGACTGTCCAGTAGTCAAAGACGACTGGGGGCGGGCCGGAGCGCAGCTCCCCCAGCAACGTCCGTTGCTCGCCGGGCGGTCCGATCGTGGCGGTCCGGATCGGCTGACCGCGCTGGCGCGCGAGGAAGCGCGCGAGCCGAGCGCCCAGCAGCGGCGGTCGGTGGACGAAGCGCTCGGCAGCGCCGCTCGGCAGCCGTTCGATCCGCGCGCGAACCGACTCGTCGACGTAGGGCCGGCTGGGCGCGAGCACCGGGACCTGGGGCGTCGTCTTGGGCGGCTGGTCAGCGGTCCGCAGATACCGACCCTGAATCACGGCGCGGTTGAGATGATCCAGCCGGGCCTCCTGCACGGGGTCGATCGCTGCGAATACGAACGGGAGCTGGGCGGCGATCAGCGCGCCCACGTGGCCACGCGGGAACGCGACAAACCCGATCGAACCTCCGGCAGCTCCCAAGCCTGTCCGCCGCGACCAGCAGTCGACGTTGCCCAGCGCGAACGACCCACCCCGAGCGCTGCGATCCCAGGGGCTGCCAGGAAACAAGCCCTCAGCGCACACTGGCTGTTGGGCACCGTGGGCCAGCAGCTCCCGAGGGGCGTACTGCACCGGACGATAGGGCCCGAAGGACCCGGGATTAGGCGCAAACGGGCGCGGGCTGGCGTACACGTACAACGCGGCGTCCGCCTGTCGGGTCAGACCCCGATCAGTGATCCGCCGCACGCGAACCCGAAACAGCGCTCGTCCGTGAGCTGG
Source organism: Solirubrobacteraceae bacterium (assembly GCA_051005855.1). Classification (GTDB taxonomy): domain Bacteria; phylum Actinomycetota; class Thermoleophilia; order Solirubrobacterales; family Solirubrobacteraceae; genus Palsa-465. The sequence goes on from JBPCIY010000106.1 coordinate 7,816, forward strand.
CAGGTAGCGCGTGAGGTCAATCGGCACGTCGGCCTCGAGCAGCACGTAGCCGACGACCGCGATCGGGGCCGCCACCGACAGCCCCGGGGTGTGGAGCACCGTGCGCCACTGTGCAAGCGTGATCCCCCCGAAGATTCCCGACAGGGCACCAGGCCGCACCACGTCGCGACGCCGTTCGAGCGTAGTTCGAGAGGCGTGTGGGCGCACGAGGATGTCGTAGGCGCTGCGGAAGTGCGCCGCGACCGTCGCTCGCACCTGCAGCCGCTGCGTGTCCGAAGCGCCGGTCAGAACCGTGAACGCCGTCGTGGCCAGAGAGATCCCGACCAACAGGGCCAGTGAGCGTCCGCGGCGGTGGCGCAGCTCGGAAGCGACGACCCTGCGCATCTCTGGTCAGCCGGCGGCTTGGCGCTGGGAGTGCGAGCGCCGTTGGGTTCGCCCGCGTTGGCGAGCCGGCTGCGAAAGCTGCTGGGAGTCGTGTTCAGCGCGGTCGAGCAGCTCGGTCTGGGCCCCGATCTGGAGCGCGGCGCCGTCGATTAGAAGGGCGACCAAGGGGTCCTTCTCGTTGGCGGCGAGGGTGCGCAGCGCGTGGAGCTCGCCGAGCAGCGCTTCGCGCTCGCGGCTGATGACGGCCCGAAGGGTCGCTTCGCCGGCGCGCGCGCTGGCCACGAGCTTGAGGTAGAGGTCATCGCGGTAGCCGGTGCTGGGCGGCGATGGCGTCTTGAGCCAGTGCGTGAGCTCGTGGCGCCCGGTGTCGGTGATGGCGTAGATGACGCGTTCGGTGCGTCGGGGTTGGGGTTCGCAGCGGACGATCTCGATCATCCCGTCGCGCTTGAGCCGCTCCAGCAGCTGATAGACGTGACCGATGTTCAGCTGTCCCCATTGCGGCCCGACGCTGCGCTCGAGCTCGGCGCGAAGTTCATAGCCGTAGCTCTCATCCTGGTCAAGCAGCGAGAGGAGGGCGTGATGAATGGCCATTTTCGGGTGGGCGGTTGACGTGGTCGCCGGCTTGATGCATTGTTCCTATGCATATGGGTGTGAGTTAAGAGCAGATCGATCCAGCCGGCACGATCGAGCTTGACGGGGTGGTGCGTCGCTACCGGATCGGCGACGAGTTGACGATCACGGCGCTGGACCGTGTCTCGCTTCGCGTCACGGCGGGTAGCGCGGTCGCGCTCAGTGGCCCTTCGGGCTCGGGAAAGTCGACGCTGCTGCATCTGATCGGAGCGTTGGACCGTCCCGATGAAGGGACGGTGACCGTGGGCGGTGTCGAGCTGGGGGGGCTGAAAGCCAGAGAGCTGGCGGCGCATCGTCGCCGGGTGGGATTTGTCTTTCAGCGCTTTAACCTGCTGCCGGCGCTGACCGTGCTGGACAACGTCACTGCTCCTGTGCTCCCGGTCCGCACCCGGTTTGACAAGACACAGCGCGCCCGCGAGCTGCTCGCCGCGGTCGGGCTGCAGGGGCGCGAGCGACAGATGCCGGCCAAGCTCTCAGGGGGTGAGCAACAGCGAGTCGCGATCGCGCGCGCGTTGATTAATCGGCCGCCCGTGGTGTTGGCCGATGAGCCGACCGGGAACCTTGACTCGCGCAACGGTGAGGCGATCATGGACCTGCTGATGGGGCTGCGCCAGCGCGAGGGGATCACCGTCGTGATCGCGACGCACGACATCGCGATCGCATCGCGTTGTGATCGGGTGGTGCGGATCGTCGACGGCGCCCTGCGCGACGACATCGACGTCGTCGCCGCCAGCGACCTGCAAGCGACCCTCGGACGGTTGGCTCGCTCCGCGCCGCGGTGATCGATTGCTGGGGCTGATTCGTTCACAGCTGGTGGGCCGCCGGGAGCGCAGTCTTGCGCTGTTGGCGGGGATCGTGTCGGCGTGCGCAAGCTTTGTCGTGCTCACCGCCGCGGCCCGCACCGAGCACTGCACGTGCACGGCGCGTCCGCCAAGACGTTTCGATCCTCCGAGGACCTCGATGCGCACGCGACCGACATCGGCAACCGTGACCCGGCGAACGTGGGGCGGGAGGACGTCAAGCGCACGCTGCGCCGCTGGCCGAACCCGAACACGCAGGGCACGAACCGGGCCAAGCTGGTGAGTTTCTACGACTGGGCGATGGAGGAGGGCATCCGGCGTGATAACCCGGCCCGGCAGACCCGCCGGCCACGCCGCCGCCGCGCTGAGTCCTACCGACTGATGGAGCGAGAAGCCATCGCGCTTCTGAGAGCGGCACGGGGCGTGCGCGAGCGGCGAGCGATCCACTTGTTTGTCTGCGCTGGACTCCGGAACGCCGAGCTTCGCGGGGCTCCAGGGGCGGCACCTGCAGCGCGACGGGATAGTCCATGTCTCGGCGGATATCGCGAAGGGCGGCCGTGAGCGATGGATGCCCGTGATCGCGGACTTGTCCATTGTTGCCGGTGAGATACGCGGGAACGTTGATGCGTGTTGCGGCCAGGGCGGGGATCACGGAGCACGTGCATCCTCACGATCTGAGACACGCCTTCGCGGAGCAGATCGCGCGTGAGACGCGCGCGCACGGCAGCACATGCTCGGGCACGCCGCGCCTCGGGACCACGGACAGCTACCTGGGCCGCCCGCGGCTGGACGACATCGTGGCGGCGGTCAAGAACGTGTCCTACGAAACACGAACAAACGTTCTAGGGGTCAGCGAAACCCTGCGAAAGGCCTTAGAGGCGACGACCGGAATCGAACCGGTGTAGACGGCTTTGCAGGCCGCTGCGTAGCCACTCCGCCACGTCGCCGAGGTCGCCTAGGGTAGCGCCGCCCGGCGTCACCCCTTTAGCTCGTGCGCAGCAGGACCGGGTTGCCCGATGGATCGCGGACCACTGAGCCGGCGAGCTCGGAGTCAGCCTCGACCAGCAGGCCCGCATCGCTGACGCGTGCGGTCACCCGCTCGAGCTCGGCCGCGTCCGGGAGCAGGACCTCATAGGAGCGCAGGCCGACGGCGCCCGGCTCGGGGGGCGAGAAGCCGGCGCTCTGCCAGGTGTTCAGGCCGAGGTGGTGGTGATAGCCGCCGGCGCCCACGAATAGGGCGCCCGGGTAACCCCGGACCGTCACCCCGAAGCCGAGGAGGCCGGCGTAGAAGGCCTCGATCTGCTCGAGCTCGGAGACCTGCAGGTGAACGTGCCCGATCGTCGCCGGGGCCGAGGCCTGTGGCTGGGGAACGCCGGCCGCCGACAGCTCGTGAGCGAGGCTGCGCAGGTCGAGGGGGAAGCTAGCCATCTGGAGCTGACCGTCGACCCGCCGCCATTCGTCGCGCTGTCGGTCGCGGTAGATCTCGATCCCGTTGCCGTCGGGATCTGATAGGTAGAGAGCTTCGCTGACCAGATGATCGGAAGCTCCGTCCAGCGGCCATTGGGTCTGGACCAGGCGCGTCAGCGCCTGGGCGAGATCGATCCGCGTGGGGAGCAGGACAGCAAGGTGAAAGAGACCGGTTGCCCGCCGGTTCAACGGCGGCGCGGAGCGGTCTCCGCGCAGCACCACGAGCGGTCGGTCGGCCCCAAACGCGATCTCGCCGTCCCCGAGCTCGCGCGCCGCAAGCCCCAGCGTCTCCTCGTAGAAGGCCCGCGACCGGCCCAGGTCTGACACCGTGAGCCTCACGGTTCCCATACGGGTGGCGGGCGCGATCACGCCCTCGGCGCTCGGGCGGGAGGAGGTGGCCATCGACGTTGAGCTTAGGCCGTGCACGAGCGCCTTCCTAGGCTGCCACCGCGAACGGGCTGGAATGGTCGATGAGCTCCGCGACCAGCGCGGCCAGCTGCACTCGCGTCGCCTGGTCAGTGAGGCGCCCCTCCGTATCGAAGCGCGCCTGGGCCTTGGCCACCGCGAGCTCGGTCTTGAGCACGCGCGCCCCGGCCAGGGCCAGTGCGTTGCGGAGGTGGTCCTGCGCCCACATCGCCCCGGAGTCGGTGACGCTGGCGCCAATCGCCGCCACGGGCTTGCCCCCCAGGGCGGCGGCGGGACCGCGGGGCCGAGAGGCCCAGTCGACGACCTGCTTGACCTGGCCGGGCATCGTCGTGTTGTACTCGGGGGTCGCGAACAGAACGGCGTCGGCGTCCTCGATCGCCGCTCGCAAGCGGACGACCTCGGCCGGCGGCTGATCGGTGTCGCGGTCCTCGTTGTAAGGCGGCAGCGCCTCGAGGTTCTCGTACAACTCGAACTCGACGCCGTCGGGGGCGAGCTCGGCTGCCGCCCGGAGCAGCGCCGTGTTATGCGACGCTGCCCGGAGGCTTCCCGATATGGCCAGGATCTTCATCGCGGTTAGCTCGCCTTCACGGCCGAGACGCTGACCAGCAGCTTGACCTCGTTGGAGAGCAGGAGGTTGCCGTTGGGGAGGGTCTGATTCCACTCCAGGGCGAACTCGCGCCGGTCGATCTTGCCCTCGACCTCGAGGCCGACCCGCTCGTTGCCCCACGGGTCCTCGCCGTTCTCGGCGACCGTGCCGCTGAGCTCGATCGGCTTGGTGATGCCCTTGATCGTGATCTCACCCTCGAGCCGAATCTGACCGTGACCGGCGGGCTCGGTGCCCGTCGAGCGGAAGGTGATCTGCGGGTACTGGGCGCCGTCAAAGAACTCCGGTGACTTGAGGTGACCGTCGCGGTTCTCCTCACCGGTATCGATGCTGTCCACGGTCACGGAGCCCTCGAGGATCGGCGCGTCGCTGCTGGTGTCGAGCTTGCCCTCGAAGCGGGCGAACTTACCGCGCACCGTCGCGATGCCCATGTGGCGGACTTCAAAGCCGACGTTGGAGTGACCGGGGTCCACGCTGTACACGCCGGTCGGGATCTGAGCGATGGTGATAGCTGACTGAACGACTCCTTGACAAGGGTGATTGAGCTTGCAACTAAAGAATAGCGAGGTTGATTGCGTCGTCAAGTATCGCCCGCCCAGGGGGTGCCGGGGCGCCGGGCAAGGCGCACGCTGCCAACGCGTTTCCCAACGCGTTTCCCGACCACGGGGCGGGTGATCGAGCTAGCGGTCGAGGGAGATCCGCGGGAGCGGCCGGCCTACGTGACCGTGCACTGACCTGCGACGCGCGCACCCGGAAGGCGACCGAGCAGCTCGGCAAGCTGCTGAACCTCGTCGGGCGTGAAGTGCTCGACGAACAGCCGCTGAATGCTGCGCACGTGCGAGCAGCCGGCCTGGCGTAGTTTCTCGTAGCCCGCGTCGGTGAGCTGGCCGTAGGAAACCCGGGCATCCTTGGGGCAGGCGACGCGCTCGAGCAGTTGCGCGGCCACCAGGCCGTCGACGAGCCTCGTGATCCCCGATCGAGTCAACATCGTCCGCTCGGAAAGCGCAGACATGGACAGCCGTCGCCCGGGGGCCTGGGCGAGATACAGGAGCACTTCGTAATCGCGAGCCGTGATGCCGTGCTCGGCCACCAGCTCGGCGTCGAGCACGCGTACGATCGACGCATGGCTTTGGAGAAAGCCGCGCCACGCCTCGAGGGCTGCACCTTGCAGCTGGTCTTGCGTCAGTGTCGGCGCCAGCGGCTGATCCTGGGTAAGCGTTTCCATGCTCTACATCCTAGTTGACAGATCAACGGTATGGCCAAAATCCCTGGTCAGCACGGCTGGCATCCGACTCTGGCGTGCCCGTAGACTCGGTCCGGCGATGAGGCGCCAAGCGCTGACCGCCCTGATGCGCCGTTGGATCACGGTTGTCGTCTGGGCCGGCGCCATCGGGCTCGCCGGTTGCGGCTCGACCACCTCAAGTTCGACCTCCAGCTCCGGGGCGCTGACCGTCACGCCGACCCAGGGCGGTCCCACGACCCGGTTCTCGCTGCGTTTCATCGCGCCGGCCTCGTCCGGGCCGTCGGGCGGATCCCGGCTCAGCTTCACGCTCGGTCTCAGCGGCGGGAGGGCGTCCGGCGACTGCCCCGGCCCGCGCACGGTCGCGGTCCCCACGGCCACCAAGGGCCGCCCGGTCACGATCGTCCTGAACCCGGTGTCCCTGGGCGGCGCCTGGTGTCCGGGCCCGCATACCGCCCGTGTGGTGGAGGTGCAGGGACCGGTCTGCAACCCCGGCACCATGTGCCCTCAGTACCTGCGCGTGGTCGGGACCGTGGGGGAGACGACGTTCACCGTCTCGAGCTCCGCGTGAAGCCTGACGCCTGACGCCTCACACCACGGCGTCAGCGCAGGCGCCCGAGCACCTTGGCGAAGGCGTTGGCAATCACGTGGTAGCCGTTCTTGTTGGCGTGGATGTTGGGTCCGCTGGGCGGGGTCTGGCAGGCCCAGGTCCAGCTGCACACCCGCGCGACGTTGAGCGGGATCGTTTGTCCCTCCCAGGCCGTGGCTTGGGTGGAGTAGCTGGCGAAGGCGCCGGCCACGTCGGCGGTCCGGAAGCCCGCGCCCATGTCGGCGCCGATCAGCTCGTCGTTGACGCTCTTGAGGAGCGCAGGTGAGGCGAGCGCCAGCGCATGGCTGGCGGAACCCGCTGGGCTGAAGTAGGCGCCGAGCACCGGGTCATAGAGGGTCATCCCGGCAAGCCGGGTGCCCGCCGGGGCGGCGCGCCGCAGCGCTCGCAGGATCTCGAGCGTGTTGAGCTTGATCGCGAGGAGCCCCTTGGTCAGGCAGGCGGCAAGGTTGGTGGCCGTGATGCACGGGTCGACGTCGTTGGCGCCGATGTCGATCGTGACCAGCGGCACCTCACCCCGGCGGTGATGGGCGCGCAGAAAGCGCACGGCGGCGCTCAGCTGGGAGCCGCCGGCCGGGTGGCAGTGAAACCTGCGAGCGCCGGCTTCGTTGCCATGACCGGTCAGCATGCTGCCCGTCGACTCGCCGCCGCAGCCGAGCTTGCCCAGGCGCAGCGAGGGGATGCCGGCGTGCTCGCGGGCCAACAGGTCATCGGCGTAGCCCTGGGTGGTATTGCGCGTAACCCCAAGCAGGTCGGGCTGCTGGCCCTGGGACAGGGAGTCGCCGAGAGCGAGGTAATAGCGGGTGGGGGTGCGCTTCGCGGACGCCGCGCCGGGCGGCGCGAGGGCAAGCACCGCGACGGCAAGCAACAGGCAGGTCGGGCTCCAGCGGCGCATCCGGCTCCGATCAGTCAGGACGGTTGGGGAGAATCTAGCGCGGTGGTCCCGGGACTCTTCCCGGTTCCTCGCCCCCGACCGGCGGGGCTGTGCCTCGTCGGGGCCGATGCTGCCCTGTCGTGGGCCCGTTCGCCGCCCGGGCGCTGCTCGCGCCGCTCGGCGATTTTGAGGTTCACCTGTTCGTTGGCCGCCGTCAGCGGGTTGTGCTCGCCGTCGCCCATCCTGGTCTACGTGTACACCGGCACCACCATCGTGGCGGTTGGGCAGGCCTGCCCGCCGGGCGACACCGCCCCGGGGAGCGGTCAACTGACTTTCTCAAACACGAGCCGGTGGTGGTCAAGCAGCTCGCGTTCGAAGCAGACCTGGTTGGCGCTCACCCCGGACGTGAACGCCAGGCGGAAGTCAGAGCTGGTCAGCCAGCGCGGGATCAGCTGGACTTTGAGCAGCGTCTTTCTCAGGCTGGGAGCGCCGATTCGAGCGCTCCAGCGGTTGATCGTCTCGATGTAGTCAAGGCGTCCGGAGCTGCTCGACACCGCTCGGAAGTGCGGTTGCGCGCAGCCGATCACCTGCTGCTCACCGAACGGCAGCCAGGAGCCGGGGAACTGGCGCCCCAGCAGCGCGATGTACCACGCGTCGGAGTCCCGGGGCGGGAGGGCGCGCAAAGCCTCCATGTCGATCTGCTCGGCCGGAGTCATGTTGCGGCCGAACACCATGGTCTGCAGGTAGAAGCGCCCCCGGCCAGGCAGCAGGCTCGCGACCCGGGCAAAGAAGTCCCGGTAGATCTCCTCTTGCCGGCCGGCCTCGTAGTCCTCGGGCGAGCAGAAGTGTTCAAACGCCCCCAGGCTGGCTGCCGCGTCAAAGCCTCCAAACCGGTCCGGGTCCACGGTCCGCGCGTCCTGGAGATGGACGTCGAGGCCGTGGCGGCGACAGGCCGCCAGCTGCGCCTTGGACAGCGTCAATCCGACGCCGACCCCGGCGCGTTGACGTACGTAGACGAGCAGGGGTCCCCAACCACAGCCCAGATCGAGAACGCGCCGACCGGGGGCGATCCCGATTTGATCGGCGACGTATTCGTGCTTGTTGCGCTGCGCCTGTTCGAGGCTGAGCGAGAAGTCGCCGTCGAACTTCGCGCCGCTGAAATCGGGCAACTCACCGAGACTCAGCCGGATCATGCGATCCGTCAGCGAGTAGGTGAAATCAAGATCCGAGCGGCTGGCCATCAGGCGTGCTCAAGAGCGATTTTTTTGCGAGCGCGCAACGACGCTGACCGACAGTCTTGCACGCTCGCGCCGTCGATCACCGCGAGCGAACCGAGCCTGCCCATCCCGCACGAGTCGTGCTCTACGCACGGCCACCTGCGGGCGGGGTTCGTAGCCGCTCTCACCTTCGCGTAGGCCGTCTATGCGAGGGCGCGCCCGAAGAAGCATCTGATGGCCAACGAAGCGCGCGGGCTCACCGGCGGTGAACTGGACGCGGCGATCGCGGCATCCATGCCTCCTGGATGACAACGGGGAGTGGACGATGCTGGGCTCGAACCAGCGACCTCCGCCTTGTCGAGGCGGCGCTCTCCCAGCTGAGCTAATCGTCCGGGAAACGTAAATGTAGCGCCCGCGGCGCCGCCCGGCGAGCCCGTAGGATCACCATCATGAGGGAGGGACTGCGCGCCGCCGGGCTCGCACTGGGCGTGATCGGCTTCGGTGTCCTCTCCGGGGCGGCTGCGGCGGCCAGTCAGGCGGGGGTGACCCCCGCGCCGGGGCATCCCCACACGCGCTTCGCGATCAGCTTTCACACGCAGATGGCCACCGGAATGTTCGCCGGTATCCGGCGCACCGATCAGGTATCGGTCAAGGGGCCGCGGCGCAGCGGCTGTGTCGGGAGCGCGAGCGCCGGCGTGGGCACCCAGCCGGCCAACTCCCTAGTCAAGGTTCACCTCAGTCCGGGCTCGGTGCACCACTGGTGCACCGGCCGCTTCCACGGCGAGGTGGTCCAGTTCCAGTCGATCATCTGTGGGCCGCCCCGGATGATTGTCTGTCCGCAACTCGTGATCGCCCCGCAGACGATCGCGCGCCTGCACTTCCGCGTGCGGTGAGCGCGCCCGGGCGCGTGGGGTGAGCGCGGTCGGGCGGGCTGAGACGGCGCCCCCCGCGTAGCATCAGGCGGCGATGGACTACCAGCTCCCTGACGGTACGCCGCTCTCCCTGCCCGAGGCGGCCACGGGCGCCGACGCGGCGGCCGCGATCGGACCTGGCTTGGCCCGCGCGGCCCTGGCCGTCAAGGTCGGCGGCGAGGTGCGCGATCTCGCCCGGGCCCTGCCCGACGGCGACGGTTCCGACAACGGCGGGGCCCCGCTCGAGGTGGTCACCGAGCGCAGTGGCGAGGACGCCCTGGCCCTGATCCGCCACGACACCGCGCACGTCCTGGCGGCGGCGGTCCTCGATCTCTACCCCGGCGTCAAGATCTCGATCGGCCCGGCCATTGAGGACGGCTTCTACTACGACTTCGAATTCCCGTCCGGCACCACCGTCACCGTCGCCGACTTTGCCCGGATCGAGGAGCGCATGCAGGCGCATATCGCCGCCGACGAGAAGTTCACGCGCGAGGACGTGCCGGCTGGCCAGGCGCTCGACCGCTTCCGGGGCGAGGAGCAGCCCTACAAGGTCGAGTTGATCGAGGACCTGATTCGGAACGCCGATCCGGCTCAGCCTCTGGAGACGGTGTCGCTCTACAGCAACGGGCCGTTCACCGACCTCTGCCGGGGACCCCACGCCCCGAGCACAAAACGGATCAAGGCCTTCAAGCTGCAGTCGGTGGCCGGCGCCTACTGGCGCGGGGACTCCAACCGCCAGATGCTGACTCGCATCTATGGGACGGCGTTCTTCTCCAAGGCTGACCTGGCCGAGCACCTCGAGCGGATCGAGCGCGCCCGCGCCAACGATCACCGCCGCCTGGGGCCGATGCTCGGCCTGTTCGGCTTCTCAGAGACGGCGCCGGGGATGGCCTTCTGGTACCCGGCGGGCGCCCAGGTGTTCAACTCTCTGGTCGCCCTGAGCCGCGAGATGGGCGCACCGCGCGGCTACACCGAGGTCAAGACCCCACAGCTCTACGACAGCTCGCTGTGGAAGACCTCGGGCCACTGGGACAAGTACGGCGAGAACATGTTCGTGACCGAGTCCCGGCATACGGAGCGCGAGCGAAGCGAGGCGGCGCTGAAGCCGATGAACTGCCCCGGCCACGCCCAGCTCTACTCGATGCGCCCACACTCCTACCGGGATCTGCCGGTGCGCTTCTCCGAGCCGGGCCTGCTGCACCGCGACGAGCCCAGCGGCACCCTGCACGGTCTCCTGCGCACCCGCAACTTCGCTCAGGACGATGCCCACATCTTCTGCACTCAGGACCAGATCCAGGATGAGGTCGCCGGCTGTCTCGAGTTCGCCTTCTCCACCTACGGAATCTTCGGCCTCGACGTCCGCCTCGAGCTCTCCACCCGCCCCGACGTTCGCCTCGGCTCCGACGAGCTCTGGGATCAGACCGAGGCGGCTCTGACCCAGGCGCTTGAGAGCCAGGCCCTGCCCTACGACGTCAACCCCGGCGACGGTGCCTTCTACGGCCCCAAGATCGACATGCACATGACCGACTCGCTGGGTCGCTCGTGGCAGCTGGGCACCGTCCAACTGGACTACAACATGCCCGCCCGCTTTGAGCTCAGCTACACGGGCGCCGACAACGTCGAGCACCGCCCGGTGATGATCCACCGCGCCCTGATGGGTTCCTACGAGCGCTTCATCGGGATCCTGCTCGAGCACACCGAGGGCGAGATGCCGCTCTGGCTGACCCCGGTCCAGGCGATCGTGCTGCCGATCGCCGATCGCCACCTCGACTACGCGCGGACGGTGTCGGACGGCTTGCGTGAGCGTGGTCTGCGCGCCGAGCTCGACGAGCGGACGGAGTCGACGGGGCGCAAGATCCGCGATGCCGAGCTGCGGAAGATCCCGTTCATGCTCGTCGTCGGCGATCGCGAGCAGGCCAGCCATGAGGTAAGCGTTCGCGCGCACCGGTCTGGAGATACCGGGGCGCAGACACCAGACGCATTCGCCAAGCGGGTCAGCGAACTGGTGAAAAACCGCGTCAGCCGTTGAAAGCGCCGCTATACTTGCCTTCGTTGATTCAACTGCACACCACACGGCCCGGCTCCGCTTGATCTCACGCCGCGCCCTTAGCTAGTGCCGGTCCCGCGTAGATTCGACCGGCGCCCGCCCGAGCGGGACCAGACTCGGATCAACGACCGCATTCGTGTGCCCGAGGTGCGGCTCGTCGGCGAGGACGGCAAGCAGATCGGCGTGATCAAGACGGCCGAGGCTTTGACCTACGCGCAGGAGCACGATCTGGATCTGGTCGAGGTCGCCCCCGATGCCCGCCCGCCCGTGTGCCGAGTGTTGGACTACTCCAAGTACAAGTACGAGCAGGCCCAGAAGCAGAAGGCGGCCCGCAAGCACCAGCAGCAGATCACGATCCGCGAGATCAAGTTCCGGCCCAAGATCGCCCAGAACGACTACGACACCAAGAAGGGCCACGT
>JBPCIY010000107.1:0-9807 GCA_051005855.1 Solirubrobacteraceae bacterium
TGGCGGAACATCGCGTCCTTACCGAGCTTCATCAACACCGGTGACTTGGCCGCCAGCTTCAGCGCCCAGGCGTCGACGGCGGCAGCGAAATCGGTGGCCGGCACGACCCGGTTGACGAGCCCGATCCGCTCCGCCTCGGCGGCTGAGATCTGCTCGCCCAGCAGCATCAGCTCGGCGGTCTTCTTGCGCCCCAGGTTGCGGTAGATCAGGGCCATGATCATGAACGGAAACAACCCCACGTTGATCTCGGGGGTCCCGAACCGGGCCCCCTCCGTGGCCACGATCAGGTCGCAGGCCAGGGCCAGCCCGAGCGCCCCGGCCAGGACATGGCCGTTGGCGGCGCAGATCGACGGCTTGCCGAGCTCCCCGAGCATCCGGAACACGCGCGGGAAGCGCTCGGTGGCGAAATGCTTGTGAACGAGCGCGACATCGGCGGCGAAGCCGGTCAGGTTGCCTCCGCTCGAGAACACCTTGTCGTGCGTGGAGGTGAGCACCACGACCTTGACGGCGGGGTCGTCGCCGGCGTCCTGGAGGGCGGCGATGAGCTCGGTGAGGAGCTCGTCGGACAGGGCGTTGCGGGTCTCGGGCTGGTCCAGCGCGATCGTCGCCACCCCAGTCGGCGCGAGGTCATAGCGAATCGTGGCGTAGGTCATGGGCGGGCATGATGGCGCACCGCGGCGCCGCGCCGCACCCCGGGCGCTTGACCCTGAGTAGAAAGTAGGAAGCTCTACTGTTTACTTTGCGGGAGGCGGGCACTAACGTCTGCGCCGCCGATCTGAAACCCAGAGGAGACCGTCCATGGCCACCGCCGACGTCGTCAAGCCCGACTTCGCCACCGAGCGCAAGCACTTCATCTTCACCGACGAGCACCAGCAGCTGCGCGAGTCGATCCGCCGCTTCGTGATCAAGGAGCTGCAGCCCCACGCCGAGGAGTGGGAGGAGAAGACGTTCCCAGATTGGGTGTTTGAGCGGATGGGCGAGCTCGGCTTCCTGGGTCTGGACAAGCCCGAGGAGTACGGCGGCCAGGGCGGCGACTACTACACGAGCCTGGTCCTGGCCGAGGAGATCGTCCACGCCCACTGCGGCGGGCTGGCGATGGGCCTGGCCGTCCAGACCGACATGGCCATGCCGCCGATCCTCGCCTTCGGGACCGAGGAGCAGAAGCGCGAGTGGGCCGCACCGGCGATCAAGGGAACCAAGATCCTCTGCATCGGCATCACCGAGCCCGACGCCGGCTCCGATGTGGCCGGGATCAAGACCCGGGCCGTGCGGGACGAAGCGACCGGCGAGTACGTCATCAACGGCTCCAAGACCTACATCACCAATGGCCACCGCGCCCACGCGATCGTGCTCGTGACCAAGACCGACCCCGACGCCGGACACGGCGGCATGACGCTGTTCCTGGTGCCGATGGACACACCCGGCGTGATCCGTGAGAAGCGGCTCAAGAAGCTCGGCATGCACGCCTCGGACACCGCGCTGCTGGCCTTCTCGGACGTCCGCGTGCCCGAGTCGGCGGTCCTGGGGGAGACCGGCAAGGGCTTTTACCACATCTCGTGGGAGCTCCAGGGCGAGCGGCTGATCGGCGCTGCCGGCTCGGTCGCCGGAGCCCAGCACGTGTTCGATCGCACCCTCGAGTACGCCAAGGAGCGCAAGGCGTTCGGCCGCCCGATCGGTCACTTCCAGGTCATCCGACACAAGTTCGCCGAGATGGCGACCAAGATCGAGACCGCCCGGCAGATGGTCTACACGACCGCGTGGCGCTTTCACAACGGCGAGTACCCGGTGCGAGAGATCACCATGGCCAAGGTCTACGCGTCGCGGATCGCGGTCGAGGTCGCCGACGAGTGCATCCAGATCCACGGCGGCGCCGGCTACATGCAGGAGTACGGGATCGAGCGCGTCTGGCGCGATCTGCGCCTGAACCGGATCGGCGCCGGGACGGACGAGATCATGCTCGACGTGATCGGCCGCTCCTACGGGCTTTAGGCCGACCGGACGGACGGGACCGACCGTCAGCCCCCGGGGCGCGGCGAGGAAAACCCTCGCCGGACGCGACTCAGGAGCCCGTCACCCGGGCCGTCGAGCTCCTCCCCCGAGGGGTTGCTGCTCATCCAACTGTGCAAGGCCAAGCCGCCGTCGACGCGCACGTTGGCGCCGGTCACGTAGCCCGACCAGCCATCTGAGAGCAGCACCGCGATCATCCGGGCCACATCGATCGGCTCCCCTACCCGGCCGAGGGGCACGAGCCGACCGAGCCGCGCCTCGTCTGGGCCCGGCATCGGGCTGGACGCGGTGCGGATCGCTCCCGGCGAGACGGCATTGACCCTTATGCCCAGGGGGGCGAGCTCGGCGGCCAGCTCCTTGACGAGCATCGCGATCGCCGCCTTCGACGCGCTGTAGGCCGGATACCCGAACACGGTGCTGTCGTGCAGGGACGACACGAACACGATCGCCCCGCCGCGCCGGGCGCTGACCAGATGCTCCACGAGACGCTTGGTGAAGAACCACGGACCGCGCAGGTTCGTCGCGAACACCCGATCGAAGTCCTCCTCGCCGAGTTCGAGGAACGAGCCCGGCGTGCTGATGCCGACGTTGTTGACGATCAGCTGCGCCGGGCCGTAGCGCTCGTGGATATCGTTCGCCAGCCGGGAGACATCCCCGCTGGCCAGGTCTCCGGAGCAGCGGAGGCAGGCGCCGTCAGAGAAGGACTCCTCCAACGCGCTGCGGTCGGCATCGACGGCGACGACGCGCGCGCCCAACGAGGCCAGCAGCCCGGCGGTCGCTCGCCCGATGCCGTGCGCGGCGCCGGTCACGACCGCGGTTTGCCCCTGGAACCAGTCCGGCCCGGGCACGTTATGAGGGGCCAGTGCGCCACCTCCGGACTGGCCAGCGATCGCGCAGGCGGCGCAGACGAGAGCGGGGGCCCCATAGGCCGCGCACGCGCGCCATCCGCCCGTAGACCATCTTGCGGAGCGCGTAGACCTTCTCGCGGAGCGCGGGTGCGATCCGCCGGCGGCACGAGCGCGGAACGGCCAGCTCGAGGTAGCGCCGACCGTCGGATACGCGCAACTCGGGCGGCACGTCGCGTGCCTGCGCGGCAGTGTCCGCGAAGGCGGCGCGCAACGCCTGCGCCAGACGGGGCTCGCCCAGCTCCTCGGCCAGCCCCGTGAGCTGAGTGCCGAGACGTCGCGTGGTGTCGATGACCCAGTCATTCTCGCCGAAGTACAGGACGCCGAGATCGACGTACTTCTCCAGATAGTCGGCGAGATCGATGACCAGCAAGCGCCGATCGGTGATGTCGAGCGTGTCCGCGCGCACGCCGGTCTGCCCCTTGGCTCGTCGGGCGAGCAACCCCTCGACTCCGCGCCGCTGCCTCCGGAGCTCCGCGAACCGGAAGACGAGCTCCTCGACATGCCGTCCCGCCCCGTCGCGCACCAGTCGCCGCCGGGCCGGGGTGGCGCCGGCGCCGCGGCCGTCTCCGAAATCAGCGTTGCCATAGACGTTGTGCAGCAGACCGACGGCGACTATGTCGCCCGGCTGACCGAGGTGACCCAAGATGCTCGCGACGCCCACGCCGTGAGCGACGAACGGCTTCCCATCGGCCTGGTAGTAGCCGGGGTATAGCGTCGTGAGCAGCTCGTAGGCGCGATGCACGAGAACGAGCTCCGCCAGCGCGAGGTCACGCGCCCGAAGCTCGTTATAGAGCTGCACGTTGGTCTGAGCGACCCGCACCTGGGCCCGAACCTACCAGGCCCCCTCAGAGGCCGTGGCGAACGACCCGGTGAAAGGCTGCCGCCGGGAGCTCGCGACGGCGCTCGATCCCCCACAGCTCCTGAAGGAACGGCAGCATTCCCACTGGCCGGTGTCAGATCGTCGCCGGCGAGCTTCGCGTAGCGCTCCCAGACGATGGGCAGCGCCCGGCCGGGGACGCGAGGCGACGTGCGGACGCGATGGGCGAGGCGCTCGCTGCGGGAGGCGGGCGAGCGGCGCAGACCTCAACCGCCCGCTCGTCCTCTACCAGCGCCGCCGTGAGCAGAAGGCGTTCCCGGGCGTCCGGCCACGGTACCCGGGCTCGGAGTCGGTCAGGACGTTTCAGGCGCAGCTCGGGGTTAGACTCCGCAGCCCATGCGGGGTGAGCACCTGATTGTCAACAGCCCGACCGTCGTGCACGAGACGATCGACGGCGAGACGATCCTGATCCACATGGGGACCGGAACCTACTACAGCCTCACCGGGGCGGGCTCGGAGCTGTGGGGGCTGGTGACCAACGGGGATCGCGCTCAGGGCCTCGTCGAGTATGCGCGGGCTCACTACGACGCCGAGCCGGCGGAGGTCGAGGCGCAGGTCCAGGCCTTGGTCGAGCGCCTGACCGACGAGGGATTGGTCACGGCGGGGGACTGCGCCTGGGACGACGCCGATCCCAGCACCACGCACCCGGAGCCCTGGGGGCCGTTCTCAGCTCCAGTGCTGGAGAAGTACACCGACACACAGCAGTTCATGCTCGTCGATCCGATCCACGGGGTCGACGAGGAGGCCGGCTGGCCGCATGCCGCGGCGGGTTGCCTGGGATCTGGCCGCCTTCTTCGGCACCCTCGAGCGTGAGCACAGCGGGACCCTCGCGGTCCAGGCCGGCTCAAGCGCCCACCGGGCGCTCGGCGGACGCCGACTGGAGTTCCGCGTGGCCGGCGCGGCGCTGGCCAAGAACCTGTTGGCGGCGCGTCCACGCCACGAACCTCTCCCGAAGCTTGAATGCGCACTCCCACGAGCTTGCCCAGGCGCTGAAGGCGTCACTGGATCGGCGCCGCGGCCCAACCGGCACCTTCGCCCCCGATGTCGACTGAGCCGTCGGCAGTTGCGGTGTCCGCTGCGGCCCCCGTTTCCCGGCCGGTTCCGCCGTTCAACGCCGAGCATGAGCGGCTCCGGGCCGAGATGCGCACCTTCGTCGAGACCCGGCTGCGCCCCCACGCCGACGAATGGGAGCAGGCGGCGTGGTTTCCCGACGAGGTCTTCGGGTGGCTCGCCGAGGCGGGCTACCTGGGGCTGAAGTTCCCCGCCGCGTACGGCGGCGGGGGGGATCCGGTGGCGGCGGCAGTGTTCGTCGAGGAGCTCGCGCGCTGCGGTTCGGGCGGGGTCGCCGCCGGCCTCGGCGCGCACGCCGGGATTGCGCTGCCGCCGATTCTGGCCTTCGGGACCGAGGAGCAGAAGCAGCGCTACCTGGTGCCCGGGCTGCGCGGCGAGCGAATCGCCGCCCTGGCCATCACCGAGCCCGGGGCGGGCTCCGACGTGGCCGGGATCCGGACGCGCGCCCAGCGGGTCGACGGCGGCTTCGTGGTCAACGGGGCCAAGATGTTCATCACCGGCGGCGTTCGCGCCGAGCTGCTCGTCACCGCGGTGCGGACACGGGCGGATGGGGCCAGACACGAGGGGATCTCGTTTCTGATCGTCGACCGGGGCGAGAGCGACGGTGTCACGGCGAGCCCGCTGCGCAAGCTCGGCTGGCATGCCTCCGACACGGCGGAGATCGCCTTTGACGACGTGTTCGTCCCCGAGGAGAACCTGCTCGGGGACGAACACGGCGGCTTCTACCTGATCATGGCCAACTTCCAGTGGGAGCGGCTGCTGATGGCGCTCGGCGCGATCGGCGCCATGCAGGCCTGCTTCGAGCAGACCCTGGCCTTCGTCCTGCGCGATGGGAGACGCCCCGGACAGGCGATCCGCCACCAGCTGGCCGCGATCGCGGTCGAGATCGAGGCCGGCCGCGACGTCACCTACGCCGCTCTGCGCCGTCACCTCGCCGGCCAGGACGCCGTCCAACCGGTGACGATCGCCAAGCTGCGCACGCAGCGGGCCGCGTTTGACGCCATCGACGTCTGCTTGTCCATCCACGGCCTCGAGGCGCCCGCCGAGCTCGAGCGCGCGGCCCGGGATGCCCGGCTGGGACCGATCGGCGGCGGGACCGACGAGATCATGAAGGAGATCCTCGGCCGCTCGCTGGGCCTGTAAGCCGGTCGCGGCGACCGGCTTCGCGCCGATCGGGGTCGGCTACGCTCGGGCGGCCTATGGATTCGACGCGCGGGCAGCTCCTGATCGCCGGCCCCGGACTCCTGGATCCCAACTTCTTCCGCAGCGTGGTCCTGGTCATCGCGCACTCCGAGGAGGGAGCACTGGGCCTGGTCCTCAACCGGCCCTCAGAGACCACCGTGGGCGAGGCCGTCACCGAGCTCGACGCGCTTCTGGAGTCAGACGCTCCGCTCTATGTCGGCGGCCCGGTCCAGCCCTCGGCCCTGATCGTCCTGGCCGAATTCGACGACACCACCGAGGCCGCCCTGGTCGCCTTCGAGGACGTGGGCGTGCTGGCCAGCGGCACCGCAGAGGACGGACCGCCGACGGTCCGCCGGGGACGCGGCTTCGTCGGTCACGCCGGCTGGGGTCCCGGCCAGCTCGACGAGGAGCTCGAGCGCGACGATTGGATCCTCGAGCCCGCGGTGCGTGAGGACGCCTTCACCGGCGCCCCGGCGGACCTGTGGGAGTCGGTTCTGATCCGCAAAGGGGGCAGCTACGCGCTGGTCGCCCGGATGCCGCCCGACCCCTCGGTCAATTGATGGCGACGGCGCACGACCACGCCCACACCGGCCCCGGGCTCGCGCACGCGCACGGGCGCGAGGCCGAGACCGGCGCCATGAAGGGAGCGCTGATCCTGATCGTGCTGTTCATGGTCGCCGAGGTCATCGCGGCCGTGCTCGCGCACTCGCTGGCCCTGCTTTCCGATGCCGCGCACATGCTCACCGACGCGGTCGCGCTGGCGATCTCCCTGGTTGCCGCGCGGCTGGCCGGCCGGCCGGCCCACGGTGCGATGACCTATGGCCTCGGCCGAGTCGAGATCCTCAGCGCGCAGGCCAACGGCGTCACCCTGCTCGTGCTTTCGGTGCTGATCGTGGTCGACGCGGTATCGCGGCTGGTCTCCCCGCCGCACGTGCGCGGCGTCCCGGTGCTGGTGGTGGCCCTGGTGGGAACGGCGGTGAACCTAGTCGTGGTCAGGATCCTCGCTGGTGCAACCGATCCCGCCCGCCCCGAGCGCGGCCTCAATGTCGAGGGCTCCTACCGCCACATCCTCACCGACCTGTTCGGCTTCCTGGCCACTGCCGTGGCGGCCACGGTGATCGTGGCCAGCGGGTTCGATCGAGCCGATCCCCTGGCGTCGCTGGTCGTGGCTGGGCTGATGCTCTACGCCGCCTACGGGTTGCTAATGGCCTCGGGCCGGGTGTTCATGGAGGCCGCCCCGGCGGGACTCGACCCTGAGCAGATCGGTCGCGGGTTGGCCGCCCACCCGGGGGTCGTGGAGGTCCACGACCTGCACGTCTGGGAGGTCACCTCGGGCTTCCCGGCTCTGTCGGCCCACGTGGTCGTCCGGGCCGGCGACGACTGTCACCAGCGGCGGCGGCAGCTCCAAGCGATGGTCAACGAGCGCTTCGGTGTGCAGCACACCACGCTTCAGGTCGACCATGAGGCCGCCGAGCAGCCGCCCCTGCAAATCGAGGTCCCGCCGCGCGAGCGCGAGTAGACTCGCGCCCGATGAAGGTGGTCAAGCCCGGAGCGGACCGCGCCGTCCCGCGCGGAGTGGTCGGCGGCGCCGAGATCTCCCAGGCGACCGCGGGCGCTCACAACCTCTACATGGGCCGTTTCCGGGTGCCGCCGGGCGCACGCTCGATGCCCCATTACCACGAGAACTGTGAGAGCGCGGTGTACATGCTCTCCGGCGGGCTGCTGGTCAAGTGGGGCGATCGGCTCGAGCAGGAGCTCTCGCTGGAGCCCGGCGACATGGTCTACGTGCCGCCCCGGGAGACCCATGTGCTCGAGAACGTCTCAGACCGCGAGGCCGCCGAGTACGTGGTCGCCCGTGACTCGCCGCTCGAGGACGCGGTCGTGGTGCCCTGGGCCGCGTCGGAGGAGGCGTCGTGAGAACCACAACCGGCTTCTTCACCGGAGCCGGGGGGCGGCGGATCTTCTGGCGAGGCTGGACGCCCGATGGCGACGTGCGGGCGGTCATCGCCCTCGTCCACGGGGCCAGCGAGCACAGCGGCCGCTACGGCTACGTCGCCGAGGCGCTGGTGGCCGACGGGTACGCCGTGCACGCGCTGGACCATCGCGGGCACGGCCGCTCCGAGGGCCCGCGCGCGGTCATCGACCGGATGGCGAATGCGGTGGCTGACGTCGACCAGCTCGTGGCGGCGGCCCGCGAGCAGCACCCAGGCGCACCGGTGTACATGCTCGGCCACAGCATGGGCGGCACCGTGGCCGTCAGCTACGCGCTGCGCCACCAGGACCGCTTGGCCGGCCTGATCCTCTCGGGACCGTTAGCCGCGCTGGCAGCCGCGCCCGCGCCCCTGAGACTGATCGGACGCGTGCTCTCCGTGCTGGCTCCGTCGCTGCCGCTGGTCGCGATCGACGCCTCCCTGGTCAGCCGTGACCCGGAGGTCGTCCGCGACTACGAATCAGACCCGCTCAACCACCACGGCAAGCTGCCGGCCCGGACGGTGGCGGAGCTGAGCGCCGCGATCAGCGGCTTCCCGGAGGCGGTGGGAGCGATCACCGTCCCCACCCTGATCCTGTACGGAAGCGCCGACCGGCTCTGTCCACCGGCCGGCAGCGAGATGCTCGGAGAGCGGATCGGGGCCGGCGACAAGACCGTGAAGTCCTACCCGGGCCTGTTCCATGAGATCTTGAATGAGCCCGAGCGCGACGAGGTGCTGACCGATATCCGTGGCTGGCTGGCCGAGCGATTGGCGAACGGGTCAGACCCAGAACGCGCTGACGCTTCACCGACCGGCTCGACCAACTCGTAGCTGCCGTCGTCACAGACAAGAGCGCGCGCTTGGCAGACGGGCCTCGCGCGGCAGCGCTTGGGGTGCGGACGCTCGGTCGTTCATGACTGGCTCGTGGTCAGAGCGCTGGTGCCCGAGCTCTGCGTGCGCCGGTCCACAGTATCGGCCCCGTTAAGTCGCAGCGAGGTGAACTGCAGCGAGAAGCGGATATGAGTGTGTGGGCCGATCAGGCGGCCGGGCGCGTCTGCACCCGCGCCGCGTGGCGGGCGCCGCGGTGCCCGAGCCGCTGGAGCTCGGCGTGCTGTTCGCGGATCCGACCGAGGATGAAGTCGGCCGCCTCCTGTTGCTGCTCCCGCGTGGGGTGCTCGATCACGTCGAAGCGCAACGGCTCTCCGTAGCTGATCGTCACGCGCGGGAACTGCAGACGCTTCCAGTTGCGGACCTGATGGGAGCCGAGGATCGCCACCGGAACCACCGGGGCTCCGGACTCCAGGGCCAGGCGCCCGATCCCCGGGCGAGCCTCGGCGGCAACCTGCCCGTTGCGCGAGCGCCCGCCCTCGCAGTACATGCCGATCGCCCCGCCCCGCTCGAGGATCTGGTAGGCGCTGATGAACGCCTCTTCGTCGTGATGGCCACGCCGAACCGGGAACACCCCTCCGTGGCTGAAGATGTAGGTGGCGATCCCACCGATTTTGAAGAGCTGCGACTTGGCCATGAACTGGATCCGCCGCCGCACGAACGCCCCGGCGAAGAAGTGGTCCATGAACGACGCATGGTTGGGGGCCAGGATCAGCGGGCCGCCCGGCACCCGCTCGGACCCGATCCCCCGCGCGCGGAACGTGATCAGCGCATGAAGCATGGTGACGATCCGAACGATCTCGTAGGACCTGGCCTCGGGCTCCCCCTCGCGCACGCGGGCGTGGTACTCGTCGAAATACTCCGAAGGGCGGTCGTCCTTGTAGCGCTGCGGCTTGAGCTCGAC
>JBPCIY010000108.1:0-33325 GCA_051005855.1 Solirubrobacteraceae bacterium
GGCTGAGACTCCGCCGGCACCGGCTGACACTCCGCCGCCACCGGCTGAGACTCCACCGGCACCGGCCGAGAGCCCGTCGGCTGAGACGGAGGCCGCGCCAGCGCCGGCCGAGCCGCCGCCGGCTGAAGAGCAGACGCCCCCCGCCGCGGCCGAACCGAGCCCTGGAGACTCGGCAGCCGGATGACTCATGCCGCCGACATACAAGCGAGCCAGCGGGATGATCCGGTTCCCGGCCACCCTGCCGTGGATTCCGAGCGCGAGCCGGCACCGGCGGCGAAGCCGGTGGTGAGCGGAGGCCGAGCGGGCAGCTACCCCGAGGGCGGGCGGAGGCGATCAGCATGAGCGCTGTCACCGCCCAGGACGTCAAGGCCCTGCGCGACCGTACGGGAGCGGGAATGCTGGCCTGCCGTGACGCGCTGAGCGAAGCCAATGGCGATCTGGATAAGGCCACGGAGCTGCTGCGCACCCGGGGCGAAGCCCAAGCCGCCAAGCGCTCCGGCGAGGAAGCTCGCGAGGGCGTCGTGCAGTCCTATGTCCACGCCGGCAACAAAATCGGCGTGCTGGTCGAGGTCGACTGCCAGACTGACTTCGTAGCCCGCAACGAGAAGTTCATCGAGTTCGCGCGCGATCTCGCCCTGCACATCGCCGCGGCCGCCCCGCTGGCGGTGACCGAGGACGAGATCCCGGCTGAGGATCGCGAGCGCGAGCAGCGCATCGCCACCGAACAGGCCGCCGACCGGCCGGAGAACGTGCGCGAGCGGATCGTGACCGGCAAGCTCGATAAATGGCTCGACGAGGTAGTGCTCTTGCGCCAGACGCATGTCAACGAGGACAAGCACGGGGGCCAGTCGATCGACGACCTGCGGGTCGCGCTCTCGGCCGAAACCCGGGAGAACGTCGTCATCCGGCGCTTTGCCAGGTTCGCCGTCGGCGGCTGAGACCCACTCGTGTCGGCCGGATCGGAGACGCCCTCGCCGCCCGTCTACAAGCGGGTGCTGCTCAAGCTCTCCGGGGAGGCCCTGATGGGGGATCTGGACTACGGCACCGACCCCGTGCGCGTCGACTCGATCTCGAGGGAAGTCGCGGCTCTGCAACGCCGCGGCGTGGAGATCGCGATCGTGGTCGGTGGCGGCAACATCTATCGGGGCCTAAAAGCCGCCGCCGCCGGAATGGACCGCGCCACCGCGGATTACATGGGGATGCTGGCCACCGTGCTCAACGCGCTCGCCCTTCAGGATGCGCTCGAGAAGCTCGAGATCCCGACCCGCGTGCAGTCCGCGCTGACCATCTCGGAGGTTGCCGAGCCCTACATCCGCCGCCGGGCCATGCGCCACCTCGAGAAGGGCCGGATCGTGATCTTCGCCGCCGGCACCGGCAACCCGTTCTTCACCACCGATACGGCCGCGGCTCTCCGGGCCGCCGAGCTGCACGCCGAGATCATCCTGATGGCCAAGAACAACATCGAGGGCGTCTACACCGCTGATCCGGCTAAGGATCCTGAGGCCGAATTCATCCCCGAGATCACGCACAAGGACGCGCTCACCCGCGGGCTGGCCGTGATGGACTCGACGGCCTTCGCGCTCTGCATGGACAACAATCTGCCGATCGTCGTCTTCAACATGACCGACGAGCGCAACATCGACAAGATAGTGTCCGGCCAGAGAGTGGGCACGCTGGTGAGAACATGAGCGAGATCATCGATGAGCTGCTGGCCGACGCCAAGGAGCGGATGGCCAAATCGGTCGAGTCGACGCGGCACGAGTTCGGCTCCGTGCGCACCGGACGCGCGACTCCGGCGCTCCTGGACCGGATCGTGGTCGACTACTACGGCACCGCCACCCCGCTCAAGCAGCTGGCCACGATCACCACGCCCGAGGCCCGCCTGCTCAGCATCCAGCCCTACGACAAGAGCTCGATCAAGGCGATCGAGAAATCGATTCTCGAGTCCGATGTCGGCCTGACGCCCAACAACGACGGCAACCTGATCCGCCTCGGGATTCCCGAGCTGACCGAGGAGCGCCGTCACCAGCTGGTCAAGGTGGTCCGCCATATCGCCGAGGAGGGACGGGTCGCGATCCGCAATGTCCGCCGCGATGTCATGCACGACCTGCGTGAGCTCAAGGAAGCCGGAGAAGCCGGATCCGACGATGAGCACCGGGCCGAGGTCGACCTCCAGAAGGTGACCGACACGCGCGTCGCCGAGCTAGACGACCTGCTCAAGGCCAAGGAAGAAGAGATCCTCGAGGTTTAGTGCCCCGAATTCCCGACTCGAGCCACTAGTGGTCGGCGACGGACGGGCTCGCTTCGTGGCGATCATCACCGACGGGAATGGACGCTGGGCCCAGGGTCGGGGCCTGCCCGTGGTCGCCGGTCACGAGGCGGGGGCCGACGCGGTCAAGGCGCGTCTGCGCGATGCGGCCGAGTTCGGGATCCAAGAGCTCACGGTGTACTCGTTCTCGACCGAGAACTGGTCTCGGGACGACGCCGAAGTGGCGGCGCTGATGGATATGTTCGCGCGGCGGATCGAGGCCGAGACGCCTGAGCTTGACGCCGAGGGGGTGCGGATGCGCTTCATCGGTCGGCGCGGCGCTCCCGTTCCCCCCGAGCTCGTGGAGCGCATGGAGTGGGCCGAGGCGCTAACCCGCGAGAACCGCCGGATCACGCTGTTCGTGGCCTTCAACTACGGTGGGCGGGCGGAAGTCCTCGATGCGGCTCGAACCTTTACCGGGAGCACCGAGGCTGAGTTCCGCGCCCATCTCTATGCGCCCGACATGCACGACCCCGATCTGATCATCCGCACCAGCGGCGAGCAGCGCCTCTCCAATTACCTGCTCTGGCAGGGGGCCTACTCCGAGCTGGTGTTCCGCGACGAGCTGTGGCCCGACTTTTCGCGCGCGGCTTTCGAGCAGACGCTGACCGAGTTCGCGGCCCGTCGGCGCCGCTTCGGAGGCCGCTGATGCCCTCGGCGCGCCGCTCCGGCCCGGGTTCGCGGGGCCGAGGCGCTAACCGCCGCTCGGCCGGGCCGTCGCGCCGCAGTCCGGCGCGGGAGCGTGAGTTCTATGACGAGGAGCGCGAGGCGCCGGTCACCGAGGCGCAGGAGCGCCCGCGGCCCCGCCGTTCGCTCCCGCAGCGGACGGCGCGCCTTCCCGGGGCCCCCCGCGGCCGCCGTTCTGAACTGCTCTCACGCGTGTTGGTGGCAGTGCCGGCGGCGATCGTGGCGATCGCGTTCGTCGATCTCGGGGGACTGGCCTTTGCGCTCTTCATGATCGCCGCCGGGGCGGCGTGCATGTACGAGCTCTACGCGATGCTCGGCCGCTGGCGCCCCGCCCCCGCAGTCGGATTTGCCGCCCTGGCGGCGATGGTGATCGCCGCCCGTTACGGGACCGAGCGCGACGTGCTCGAGATCGGGGTGGCGGCGCTGCCGGTCAGCTTCCTGGCCGTGGTGGCGCGCCCGCAGCATGCCGCGGCCACGGTCTCGATCGCGGGCACGCTGCTCGGGGTCTACTGGATCGGTTTCGCCTTCGCCCACGCCGAGCTGCTGCGCCAGCTTCCCCACGGTGGCGCGGTGATCATCGACATCCTGGTCGGGACCTTCCTCGCCGATACCGCCGCCTATCTGGGCGGGCGACTGTTCGGGCGACGGCCGATGGCTCCGGCAATTTCTCCTCACAAGACCGTCGAGGGCTTGTTCTGCGGCATGCTCATCGCAATTCTGGCCGTGTTCATCGCCGGCCTGTACCAGAGCTGGTTGACCCAGGGCGACGCCCTCTTGCTGGGCCTCGCGGTCGCCGTGCTCGGGCCCGTCGGGGACCTGTTCGAGTCGGTGGTCAAGCGCGACGCCGGCGCCAAGGACTCGGGCGCGGTGTTCGGCGCCCACGGCGGCGCCCTGGATCGCCTAGATGCCGTCATCTTCACGGTCGTGGCCGGCTACTACGTGTGGCTGGGCGCGATCCACTAAGTGCCCATGCCCCGCCGGGTGGTGATCCTGGGTGCGACCGGCTCGATCGGAGTCCAGGCTCTGGAGGTCGTGGCCAGCTCCGGGGGGGAGCTGGAGGTCGTCGGGCTGAGCGCCGGCACCGACTTCGAGGGGGTCTGCGAACGGGCCCGAGCGCACGGCGTCCGGCGAATCGCGCTCAACGATCCCGAGAGCGCCGAGCGGGCAGCGGCCGGCTTTCGGGGCGAAGTCCTGGCTGGTCCCGACGGCCTCGTGGAGCTGATCGTCGAATCCGGCTGCGATCTGGTCCTCAACGCGATCGTCGGCTCGGCCGGGCTGATCGGAACGGTGGCCGCTCTGGGCGAGGGCATCGACCTGGCCCTGGCCAACAAGGAGTCGCTGGTCGTCGGGGGCGAACTCGTGACCGCGCTCGCGCAGGCGACCGGGGCGAACATCATTCCGGTCGACTCCGAGCATTCGGCCCTGCATCAGCTGCTGGGCGCCGAGCGCCCCGGCACCGTCGACCGGCTGATCCTGACCGCTTCCGGGGGCCCCTTCCGGGGCCGAAACACCGCCGAGCTCGAGCAGGTCACCGTGGCGCAGGCGCTGGCCCACCCGACCTGGTCGATGGGCGGCAAGATCACGATCGATTCGGCGACGCTCATGAACAAGGGTCTGGAGTTGATCGAGGCCCACCACCTGTTCGGCACTCCCTATGACCAGATCGACGTGATCGTCCACCCGCAGTCGATCGTCCACAGCCTGATCCAGCTCTGTGACGGCGCCACTCTGGCGCACCTCGGGTACCCCGACATGCGGGTGCCGATCTCGTACGGACTGCACTACCCCGACCGGGTCGACGTCCTCGTCTCACCGCTGAACCTGGCCGAGCTCGGCTCCCTGACCTTCGAGCCCGCCGACGAGGAGACGTTCTCCTGCCTACGGTTGGCCCGCGCGGCGGGGATCGCCGGAGGTACGGCGCCCTGCACCCTGAACGCGGCCAACGAGGTCGCCGTCCACGCCTTTCTCGGCGGTCGCCTGGGCTTCCTCGAGATCGCCGCTGTGATCGCGGAGACGCTAGCGGAGCTCCCGGCTCGCTCGGTGCATTCCTTCGACGCCCTGGCCGCCGCCGACGGCCACGCGCGCCGGGTGGCGAGCGAGCTCGTGACGGCGCGAGCCGGCACTTAATCGGGCCAAGACCCAACTTGGCACACTAGAGCGAAGTGTCCTACGTTCTCGCCTTCCTGGGCTTCGCCGCCCTGATCATCCTCCACGAGGCCGGCCACTTCGTCGCCGCCAAGGCGGTGGGCATGCGGGTCGAGCGCTTTTCGCTCTTCTTCGGACCCCTGCTGGTCAAGTTCCGCCGCGGTGAGACGGAGTACGGGATCGGCCCGATCCCGCTCGGCGGCTACGTGAAGATCACCGGGATGAACCCGAACGAGGACATCCCCGTCCAGGCGCGTCCGCGGGCGTACTACAACCAGCCGGTGTGGAAGCGCGTGGTCGTGATCCTGGCCGGGCCGGTGGTCAACCTGGTGATCGCGTTCTTGATCGTCTGGGTGCTGCTGCTCTCGCTCGGTCAGGCGGTCCCCGCCACCAACGTGGCCGCGGTGCAGCGCGGCGCTCCGGCCGCGGCGGTGCTGAAACCGGGTGACACACTCGTCTCGGTGGACGGGCACCGTGGGTCGGAGGTGACGCTCCGTAACCAGATCGCCACCCACCGCTGCGCGGGTGTCGCGATCAGCGGCTGCCGATCGGCAACCCCGGTGCGGATCGTTCTGCGCCGATCCGGACAGCTGCTGACCGTGAACGTCCACCCCCGCTACGTGGCCAGCGCGCGGCGGATGGAGGTCGGCTTTGTGTTCGGGTCCATCTCCACCTATCCCGGCCCGATCAGCGCGGCGGGCACGTCGGTGTCGGTGCTGGCCTCGACCACCGCTCGCCTCGTGTCGACGGTCGTGCGCATCTTTGAGCCCCAGGTGCGTCGTCAGCTCCACAGCGTGGTCGGGGGATACGAATCGACCCAGCAATCGTTTGCCCAGAGCACCTCCAAGGCCTTCTTCGTCCTGGCGTTGATTTCACTCTCGCTCGGGGTCATCAACCTGTTCCCGTTCTTGCCCCTCGACGGTGGCCACATCTTCTGGGCCGTGGCCGAGAAGATCCGCGGCCGGCGCATCCCGTTTGCGGTCATGGAGCGAGCCGGGGTCGTCGGCTTCGTGCTGATCATCATGATCTTCTTCATCGGCTTGAGCAACGACATCTCCCAGCTCAGTTCGGGCCTCCCGTTCGCTCCGCGCTGAGCCTGGTCCGCTGTTGTACCGTTGCTCGCGTGATCGACTGCCCTTACGGTCGTTAGCAGCAGAGTCAGCGTCGAGGAGGAGAGCATGGAGAGCAGCACCACGTTGGCGGCCGCCGGACGAGCGGTGGACGCAGCCACCCTGACCGAGGCCCTGCGCCGGACCGCGACCAATCACCCCGACATCGTCGCCGTGCGGATGCCCGACGACAGCGGGTCGCTGACTTGGTCAGAGCTGCTCACGCGGGTCGACGCGATCGCCGGTGGTCTGGCCAAGCTGGGCGTGAGGCGGGGGGACTGCGTGGCGATCATGCTCGCCAACCGCCCCGAGTTCCACCTCGTCGACCTCGCCGCGGTGACGCTCGGGGCGACCCCGTTCTCGATCTACACCACCTACCCCGCGGAGGAGATCGAGTACCTGGTCACCGATTCGCAGGCCAAGGTGGTTATCGTCGAGCAGGCCTTCCTCGACCAGGTTCTGAAGGCCCGCGAGGGTCTTCCCGGGCTCGAGCACGTAGTGATCGTGGACGGCGACGCCGGTGACGGAACCGTCAGCCTGGCCGACGTGGAGGGATCAAACCCCAGCTTCGACGTCGTGGCGGCCGGGGCCGAAGTGAGCCCGGAGGACATCCTGACGCTGATCTACACCTCGGGGACGACCGGGCACCCCAAGGGCGTCCAGCTCACCCACCACGCGGTCATGTTCACCGCTCGCATGGTCGAGCAGGTGATCGACTTTCCGCCCGGCTCGCGGGTCATCTCGTGGCTGCCCTCGGCGCACATCGCCGAGCGCAACGCCCATCACTACATCCCGATCATCTACGCCGGTACCGTCACCTGTGCGCCCAACCCGCGCGAGGTGCTGTCCTATCTGCCTCAGGTCCGGCCCAACTGGTTCTTCGCGGTGCCACGGATCTGGGAGAAGCTCAAGGCCGGACTGGAGGCCATGCAGGCCGGCCAGCCCGAGGAGCAGAGCCGGCCGGTCCGGGAGGCGCTGGCGGCATCGATCGAGCGGGTACGGCTGCGCCAGCAGGGCAGGCCGGTCCCGCCCGAGCTCGAGCAGCGCGTGGCCGAGGCCGACGAGACCCTGTTCTCGAAGATCCGCGTGATGCTCGGCCTCGACCAGGTTCTGGCCGTCAACGTCGGCGCGGCACCCACGCCCGTCGACGTGCTCGAGTTCTTTCACGCCTTGGGGATCGAGCTCGCGGAGCTGTGGGGCATGTCCGAGACGTGTGGGATCGGCGCCGTCAACCGCCCCGGTCAGATCAAGATCGGGACGGTGGGCCCCGCCTCCCCCGGGGTCGAGATCAAGCTTGCCGCCGATGGCGAGGTGCTGTGCCGGGGCGAGTTCATGATGCTCGGGTACCGCAACCAGCCCGAGAAGACGGCCGAGGCCCTCGACCCCGACGGCTGGCTCGCCACCGGCGACATCGGCACGCTCGACGAGGACGGCTTTCTCAAGATCGTGGATCGCAAGAAGGAGCTGATCATCAACGCCGCCGGCAAGAACATGTCTCCGGCCAACATCGAGGCGGCCGTGAAATCAGGGAGCCCGCTGATCGGCCAGGCCTGTTGCATCGGTGACGCGCGACCCTACAACACGGCCCTGATCGTGCTCGACGCCGACTTCGCGCCCCAGTGGGCGGCGCAGAACGGGCTCGGTGACCGGTCCCTGGAGCAGCTGGCCGGCGAGAAGGAGATGCTGGCCGCGATCCAGGAGGGGATCGACCGGGCCAACGAACGCCTCGCCCGGGTGGAGCAGATCAAGAAGTTCACCGTCATCCCCGGCGACTGGCTGCCCGGCGGCGACGAGCTGACGCCGACGATCAAGCTCAAGCGCAAGCCGATCGCCAAAAAGTACGAGTCCGTAATCGAGAAGATGTACGCCTAGCTCGTCGGGCCCCCGGCCCGCGCCGCGGAGATCGAGCGCCAGACCAGCTCGACCGGATGGTGGATGGGCAGCGCTTGTCCGAGCTCGCGGAGATGCAGATCGAGCTGGGCGGCACAACCGGGGTTGCCGGCCGCGATCGCCTGGGCGCCGGTGGCGAGCAGATTGCGGGCCTTGCGGGCCCCGAGCTGCGCTGCGGCCTCAGGCTGGACGAGGTTGTAGATCCCGGCCGAGCCACAGCACACGTCGCGCTCGACGGCCACCTCGACCAGCTCGAGGGCGGGGATCGCCTCCAGCAGGGCGCGGGGCTGCGCGCGAATACCCTGGGCGTGGGCCAGATGACAGGCGTCGTGATAGGCGACGCGCAGAGGCACCGGGCCGCGGGGGGCGCGGGCCGGCACCGACCCCAGCAGCTCGGTCACATCCTTGACGCGCTCTGAGAACCTGCGCGCCGACGGCGTATCGAGCAACTCGCCGTAGTCCTTCATGGCCGAACCGCAGCCGGCCGAGTTGACCACGACGTGATCAAACTCACCGCCGGCGGCCGCGGTGAACGCCGCGATCGTCTCCCGGGCGCGACGCAGCGCCGCCGGCTCGGCCCCCCCGTGGAGCTCGAGGGCTCCGCAGCAATCGGGAACCCGGGGAGCGAGGACCTCAAAGCCCTCGGCGGCCAGGACACCGATCGTGGCGCGATGGACCTCGGGGTAGAAGACCCGCTGCACGCAGCCCAGGAGCAGCACGACCCGGCCGCGCGGGGCGCCGACGGCCGGGGTGCGCTCGGGCAGCGAGGACCGCAGCGCCCCCCGCGACGGCGCGCGGGGAGCGACCTTGGCCAGTACGGCCAGGCGCTCAGGGAGGCGCCGGTCGACCCCGGCCCGGCGCGCCGCCGCCAGCAGGGGGACCAGGGCGCGCAGGCGCTGGGGATGGGGGAGGGTCTCATAGAGCAGCCGACGCAGTGCGCGCTCGCCCCGGGGACGCTCGTGGTGGCGCTCGACCTGGGGCCGGACCCGCTCGATCAGGCGGTCGTACTGGACTCCGGACGGACAGGAGGAGACGCAGGCCATGCAGCCCAGGCAGCGATCGAAATGGGTGACCATCTCATCCGACATGGCCGCTTCCCCCTCCAGCCCCTCCTTCATGAGCACGATCCGCCCCCGGGGCGAGTCCGCCTCCGCTCCCCAGAGGACATAGGTGGGGCACGTGTCCAGGCAGAAGCCGCAATGCACACAGTCTTCGATCACTGACTGCTCGGGCGGGCGATGGGCGTCAAAGGCGGGCACGAGAGGTCAGCGGCTCCGGGCCACTCTCTAGATTCCGTCCACGAACAGGCCCCGGTTGCAGACCCCGGTGGGATCGAAGCGATCCTTGACGCTGTGCATCAGGGCGCTAACCGGCGCCTCGAGCGCACCCCAGGGGTCCTGGTGGCCGCGAAGCTCGTCGGGGGCATCGAGGACAACGCTCACCGCTCCGGTCGGCAGGCTGCAGCGCAGCGCGTCGATGTGCTCGGGGGCCAGGCTCACGTAGCTGGTCCCGAGCGCCGCGCGACCGACCAAGGTTCCCTCGCACGCTTCGCTGGCGCGGATCACCGCCGGCAGCGCCGTGGGCGCCGCGGCCACCTTCACCAGGGCGGCGTAACGGCTGCGCTGGCCCGCGCGCTGGCGCTCCCACAACTGCTCGTCGTCGGTGGTGACCTCGACCCCGGCGAGGCCGAGCTCCTCCAGGCGGCGCGCCGCTCGGCGCCCCCGCCGGACATGCTCGGGGCCCGCGCAGCGCATCAGGATGCCGCCGCGTCCGGCCCGCCAGGCCACGTCGAGGGCCTCCAACTCGAGCGGTGCGGCGGCC
Source organism: Solirubrobacteraceae bacterium (assembly GCA_051005855.1). Taxonomy (GTDB): domain Bacteria; phylum Actinomycetota; class Thermoleophilia; order Solirubrobacterales; family Solirubrobacteraceae; genus Palsa-465. The sequence continues at coordinate 9,961 of JBPCIY010000108.1, forward strand.
AGCGCCACCGCGGCCGCCCCCAGGCGGTCGGGGTCGGGGCAGGCGCCCAGGACCGTGGTGCCCTCGTGCCGGGGGTGCAGGCGCACGCTGACCGAGAGGATCAGCCCCAGGGTTCCGAACGAGCCGGCGAACAGCTTGGCCAGGTCATAGCCGGCGACGTTCTTGATCACCTTGCCGCCCGAGTGGGCGATCGTCCCGTCGCCGAGGGCGACCGTGGCGCCGATCACGAGATCGCGGGGAGCGCCGTAGCGGTGACGCAGCGGGCCCGAGTCACCGGTGGCGATGATTCCCCCGATCGTCGCCGTGTCCCCGTCGCCGAGGGGCGGATCGAGGGCGAGCATCTGGCCCGCGGCGGCGAAGGTCTCCTGTGCGGCCGCGAGGGGCACGCCGGCCTCGAGGATCGCGGTCAGGTCGCCGGCGTTGTGCTCCACGATTGTGTTCAGGCTGGCGGTGTGCAATTCGACGTCGGCGGGCGGCGCCGGGCGGCCCCAGGCCAGCTTGGTTCCCGCCCCGTGGAAGCGGACCGAGAGCCCGGCCGCGCTGGCCTGAGCCAGCGTGGCGGCCGCCTCGGCGAAGGTTTCGGGTGGTGCGCCTCCCACTAGAAACGCTCCGCGATGCCCGCGCGCTCGAGCGGGTGTTCACGGTAGGGACCGGGCACTTCGCCACACAGCCGCGGCGTCGGCATCACCTTGCCGGGATTGGCGAGCCCGACGGGATCAAAGGCGCAGCGCAGGCGCTGAAAGGCATCGAGGTCAGCCTCTCCGAACATCGAGGGCATGTAGGCGCGCTTGTCGACGCCGACCCCGTGCTCGCCGGTGATCGACCCTCCCGCGTCGACGCAGGCCTTGATGATCAGCCCGGACAGCTCCTCGGCTCGCTCGGCCTCGCCCGCCTGCTCGGCGTCGTAACAGACCAAGGGATGGAGGTTGCCGTCTCCGGCGTGAAAGACGTTGGCCACCCGTAGCCGGTACTCGGCGGACAGGCGGTCGATTTCGCCCAACACCTCACCCAGACGGGTGCGCGGGATCACGCCGTCCTGGACGTAGTAGGCCGGAGCGATCCGGCCCATGGCCGCAAAGGCCGCCTTGCGGGTGCGCCAGATCAGCTCACGCTCGTCGTCGGTCTGGGCGATGCGGACGTCGAGCGAGCCGGCGTCCGAGCACAGCTCCATGACCCGCTCCAGACCGCTCAGACACTCCTCGTGGGGCCCATCGAGCTCGACCACGAGCGCCGCCCCGGCATCCGAGCGGTAGCCGGCGCCGGTCGCCTGCTCGGCCGCCTCGATCGAAAGGCGATCCATCATTTCGATCGCGCCGGGCACCAGCCCGGCCTCGACGATGGCCGATACGGCGGCGCCCGCTTCGCCGGTGCCCGCAAAGAACGCCACCAGCGTCCGCACACTCTCAGGCGCGGGGATCACCCGCAACCAGATCCGGGTGGCCACGCCCAGCGTCCCCTCGGAGCCGACGAACGCGCCGAGGAGGTCATAGCCGGGATCGTCGCGGCGCAGGTTGACCACGCTGCCGTCGCTGAGCACGACTTCGAGTCCGATCACGTAGTTGGTCGTGAAGCCGTACTTGAAGCAGTGCGCGCCACCCGAGTTCTCGGCCACGTTGCCACCGATCGAGCAGACGATCTGGCTCGACGGGTCCGGGGGGTAGAAATGGCTGGGCCCGACGACCTGGGAGACGGCGAGGTTGGTCACGCCGGGCTCGACGACGACCGTGCTGTCGTCGAGCTTCACGCTGAGAATGCGTCGCAGCCGCGAGAGGACGACGAGCACGCCCTCGGCGAGCGGCAGGGCGCCGCCCGACAGGCCCGTGCCCGCACCCCGCGCGACCCAGGGAACCCCGGCCGCGTGACACGCGACCAGAACCTGCTGGACCTGCTCCGCGGTGCCGGGCAGAACCGCCGCCACCGGGGTCTGGCGATAGTGCAGGAGCCCGTCAGAGCGATAGGTGGCCAGCGCGTGCGGGTGGGTCAGCACATGCTCGGGGCCGCAGATCTCCTGCAGCCGCGAGACCAGCTCGGGAATACCGGACGGCATCTAGCGTCCAGTATTCCCGATGCCGACGGTCTAATGCACCTTGATCGCGAAAGACCGGCTGTGAATCGTCTGCCCCGAGAGATCTGTGGAGAGCAGCGGGTCGCTCGGATAAGTCCACGCCAGCCGCACAGTGCCACTGGCGGGGAACTTGATGTGGACGTCAAAGTATCCCTGCGGTGCTCTGAGGGTGACCGTGCTCACCGTCTTGAAGGCGCCGCCGATCTTCTCCTGGATCTGAGCCTTCTGGGTGCCGAAACCGGCCAGCCGCTCAAACCCGGCCGGACGGGCGTTGCCCCAGACCTCGGCCTTCGAGGTGCGCGAGAACGACGTGCGGGGCATGTAGAACGGCATGCGGTAGGCATCGTAGTCGGCCTTGTGCACGCCGCTGGCGGTTTCCAGGCCGCTGGCAAAGCCCGTGTACGCGCCGCTGCTGGCGGGCGGATCGGTCAGCAGGTACTGCATGTAGGACTTCACCCGGGGGTTCTTGTAGCTCAGGTACTCGGCCCAGTTGATGTAGTAGGAGGCGGTCGCCTGCGAAACGTAGTGGCGGCGGGCCGGCGGGCTCGTGATGTAGCCGTATTCGGTGTTGTAGATCGAGAAGTGGGGGTGGGCACCGTAGGAGCCGGTGGCCCGGTCAAGCGCCCGGGCCAGGTTGCCCAGGTCCGGAAAGGCCGCGAAGTCAGGGTCACCGCGCCCGTCGCGAACCGGGGACTGGTTGTCGGGGTAGGGATGGTCAGAGACGCCACTGGCGCTGAACAGCCCCGGGTTCTGCCCGCGGAAGCGTCGCGAGGCGCCGGCGCTGGTCGGGCAGCCGACCGATTTGGCCGTGGCGCCGCGCAGTTGGTGGTAGTTCGAATCCAGGCAGTACAGCGTCCGGATGAACTGCAAGGGCTTGGTCTGGCCGTAGTTGCCGGGGAAGCCCTGCGGCGCACCGCGCCGGGGCCGAGAGGGATTGCTGCCGCGGGCGGCGAACTCCCCGATCAGGATCGTGTCATGGCCATGGCCGGTGGCGTGCAGCGCGTTCCAGCCCGCGTTGACGAGGCCGCGGTACAGCCTCGGGGCGTAGGGGGTCCGCGAGCCGTTGATCGCCTCCGGACCGAGATCCTGGCCGAAGTTGGGCTCGTTGAACAGGGCCCAGAAACGCACGGCGGGCAGTCCGTCGGTGTGACCGTTGTAGCGCTTGCCCACCGCGGTCACGAACTCGCCGTAGTACTTGGCGTTGGGCTTCCAGGCGAAGGCCGGGTTCTTGCCCTGCGGCGGGATTCCCGGGCCGTCGGCCCACACCGGCGCGCCGCCGGTCACCGTCATGTCCACGGTGATGCCGGCCGCCTTGGCCGCCTTGACGATGTTGTCGTACGGCGCCCAGTTCTGGGTTGGGTAGGCATTGGGGTCGGTGGCGTTGAAGTGCGGCTTCTGCTTGGCGTTGAAGTCCGGCGCGATCAGCGCCCAGGGGACGATCACCCGCACCGTGTTGGCGCCGAGCGCGCGAAACTGGCCGAGCGCGGACGCGGCGTTGCTCAGATCGGCGTTGTCCTGGATGATCGCGACCTGCGAGGAGCTAGCGGAGGCGGCCGCCGGAAGCGCGGCAGCGCCGGTGGTGGCGAGCGCCGCGCCAAGGGCGATTGCGCGGCCATGACGAAGACGGGATCGAGTCTGTGGGAGTTTGGGCATCGTTCGGATAACAGCTCCAGGGCAATAGAGTTGCGGCGCGCCGGCGCGGAGGGGGGAGAGGCGGACGGCGGCGGCCTAACCAGGCCGGGAAGCCAGCCTAGCGGAGCTTGATCGCGACCGCGCGGCTCGTGATCTCGGTTCCGTGCGGATAGTCCCAGGCCAGCCGGACGGTGCCGCTGACGGGGAACTTGTGGGCAAGCTCAAAATAGCCGTGCGGATTGGTGATCGGGACCGTGGCGACGGTCCGAAGCGCGCCGGCGCCCGAGGGCCGGAACTGGACTCGAACCCGCTGCGGGCGGTGACTGGACCGCGCGGCGTTGGGGGCCGGCCGGACGCAGCCCCAGACGACGAGCGCGTGGCCGCGGGCGGTGCTGGTCACGGGCAGGTAGATCGGCATCCGGAACGCGGCGTAGGACGGCTTGGGGACGCCGGCACTCGACTTCAGCCCGGTGGCGAAGAACCCGGCCGCCGGGTCGGTCATCAGGTACTGGTCGTAGGTGCGCAGCCGGGGGTGCAGCCAGGTCAGATACTCAGACCAGTTGAGGTAGTCGGCGGCGGTCGTCTGGCTGACGGTCCCGGCCTCGGTGTCGGGGGGGTGGGTCTGGTACCCGTACTCGGTCGAGTAGACCGGAAACACGGTGTGCGATCCGTACACGCGCTGGAGCGTGTCAAGCGTCTTGAAGAGCTTGTCGATGTCGGCCAGCTCGGCGTAATCGGGCTCGGCCGGCGTGGGCTGATTCGGGGGCAGGCCCTGCGGATAGGGGTGGTCGGCAACGCCCGAGGCGTGAAATAACCCGGGATGGGCGGCGGCAAAGCCCGAGGACGCAGCTGAAGTCGTCGGACAGCCCCGCTGGCTTGCGGTGGTGCCGGTGAGTGGGTGGTAGGAGGCGTCGACGCAGTAGAGGGCGCGCAGGAAGCGCAGCGGGGCCATCCCGTTGAAGCTGCCCACTCCGCCCGCGTACGTGGACCCGGCCGGGGCGAGCTCGCCGATCAAAATCCTGTCCTGACCGTGCCCAGTGGCATTCAGCGCGCCCCAGGCGGCGTCCACGAGCCCCCGGTAGAGCCGCCCCGAGCTCTCGATCTCGGTGTGGGGCAGCACCTGCGGAGCCAGCTGAAAGCCGGCGTTGGGCTCGTTCCAGATTGACCAGGACCTGACCCTCGGTAGTGCGCGCGACGCCCCGGGCGGCACGTAGTGGCCGCTGTAGCGGGTTCCCACGGCGCGGACGAAGAGCGCGAAGGCCTGGGCAGAAGGGCACCATTCGGTTTGGGGGGCTGGTTGGGGGGCCCCGGGCCCCGACGCCCACCTGGGGACGGGGGGCACGAGGTCGAGGTAGAGGGTCATGCTGCGGGCGGCGATCCCGCGGGCCACCGCGTCGTAGGTATTCCAGCCCGAGGGCGGGTAGGCGGCCGGGTCAGCGGCATCGAAGCTCGGGCGCCGGCTCGAGCTTGGGTCGGGGGCGATATCTGACCAGTGCATGTAAACGTGGACGGAGTCGACCCCGAGCGTGTGGAGCTCGTCGAGCATCGGGGACGGGTTTGCGTCCAGGCCCGCCGGGGTGAACATCGAGGTGGGGCCGGTGAGACCGGGGTGCTCCGGCGGGAGCTTGGCCACCGTCGAGCCCCCGGCGCCGCAGCCGGTGAGAGCGAAGGCGGCCAGCCCGGCGATCGTCGCCAGGGCCGGGCGCCGGCGGCGCCGGGGGAGACTTCGGGTCGCGGGCAAGCGGATGACAATAACGTCGCCCGCGGGAGGCCGTCCGGCCGGATGTACACTCGGCCCGCATGCTCTCGCCGGCCCCCACGGAGGCCGCCGCCGAGGCCCGGCCGACCGGTGCCGGGATCGACGCCGGCCTCTGGGCGCTGGCCGCGATCACGGGCCTGGCCGCGGTGCTGCGCTTCGCCACGCTGTCCAGTCAGAGCTACTGGCTGGATGAGTCCCAGGCCGTCCATGAGCTGCACCTGTCCTTCGGGGCCATGCTCGGCGCCTGGAGCAGCTATGAGTGGAATCCGCCCCTGTATCTGCTGGTGGCCTGGCCGTGGGCGAAGTTGTTCGGCACCGGCGAAGTCGCTCTGCGTTCGCTCTCGGCGCTGCTCGGCGTCGGCCTGATCCCGCTCATCTACCTGTGTGGCCGCGAGCTCGTCTCGCGGCCGGCCGGCCTGCTGGCGGCCGGCTTTGCGGCCGTCAACCCGTTCATGATCTGGTACTCGCAAGAGGCCCGGGAGTACATGCTGCTGGTGGTCCTGTGTGCCGCCTCGCTGCTCTTCTTCGCTCGGGCGTGGCGGACGGGGGGCCGGCGCGATGTGGTCGGGTGGGCAGTGTTGTCGATTCTCGCCCTGCTGACCCAGTACTACGCGGGCTTCCTGGTCGCCCCCGAGGGCCTGGCGCTCGTCTATCGGCACCGGTCACGGATCACCGTGCTCGCGATGGCCGCGCTCGGCCTGGTCGAGCTGGCGCTGATCCCGCACGTCCTGCCCCGTCTGGACCGACCCGTCCAGTTCATCGTCAGCCTGCCGCTGTCCCTGCGCCTGCAGCAGGTGCCGGTCACCTTCGCGATGAACACCCTTTATCGCAGCTCGCTGGTCTCCTACGGCCTGATCGGGGCGGCGGTGGTGGGCGTGGCCGTGATCGGGCTGCTGATCGTCGGCGCCGGTCGACGGGAGCTGCGTGGGGCCGGCCTGGCGGCGGCTCTGGCCGGCGCGGTCATCCTGGTTCCGCTGGCGCTCGCCCTGGCCGGCCACGACGCCTACCTCGCCCGCGGTCTGATGCCGGGTTGGGTGCCGCTCGCGATCGTGCTTGCCGCCGCCTGCACGGCGCGCGGCGCGCGGGCGGCCGGCGCCGTTCTGGCCGTGGTCCTGCTGGCCATGTTCGTCTACGCCAGGATCCGGATCGACGGCGATCCGGCCTTCCAGAAACCGAACTGGCGAGGCGTGGCCGTCGCCCTGGGCCCGCGCCCCCGCGCCCGGCGGGCGATCGTCGCCTACGACGGCATATTCGCGTCCGCGCCACTCTCGGTCTATCTGCCGGGGGTGCCGTGGTCGGGGCCCGGCCTCAAACCCGTCCCCGGCTCTGTGACCGTCTCCGAGGTCGACGTGGTCGGGAACGTCGCCCAGCGTCTCAGCCCGCTGCCCGGCGGGATCCGGGTGATCTCCTCTCAGGCGGTGGACGGCTATCGGGTCCTGCGCTTCGGGTTGGCCCAACCCTGGACGCTCAGTCCCGAGGCGATCGGCGCTCGCGCCTCGACCCTGCTCGGCCCCTCACCGGGTGGCGCCGCGGTGATGTTCCAGAGCCCCGGCGCCTAAGATCCTCCCGCGATGCTCCCCCGCCGCCTGCTGACGATCGCGCTGCTGGGCGCCGCCTTGGCGCTCGCGGCCTTCGCCTCAGCACGGGCGGTCGCCGCTGGCAGCGGCGCCCAAGCCGTCCTCGCCCAATGCCCCCAGGCTGCGGGCCTGACCGGGAAATTCACCGTCGCTCAGCTCCAGCAGGCGCTCCGGATCATGCCGGCGGTGACCAAGGAGTACACGAGCTGCCCGGACGTGATCAACCGGGCGCTGCTGGCTGCGGTTGGGCACGGCGGCAAGAGCGGTGGGGGGGGTGGCGGCGGCTCGTTTCTGCCGACGCCGGTGATCATCCTTCTCGTCGTCCTGGTTTTGCTCGCGGTGACCTTCGGCGCCGTCGCAGTCCGCGGCCGGCGCGATCCGGACGCTCCCCCGCCCAGCGCCTGAGCCCGGTCTTCGGCGTGGCGCCTGAGCCTGTCCCGGGGCCGGGAGGGCCGTTCTACACTGAAGGTCATGCCTTCAGAACGCCAGATTCAGGTCGGCAACGTACCGATCGGCGGCGGAGCGCCCGTCGCGGTCCAGACCATGACCAAGACCGAGACGGCTGATCTGCCGGCCACCATGGCCCAGATCCGCCGGGTCGCCGAGGCGGGTGCCGACATCGTCCGCGTTGCCGTTCCCCGCGAGAAGGATGTGGACGCGCTGCGCACGATCGTCGCGCAGGCGCCGATCCCGATCATCGCCGACGTCCACTTCAACTACACCTTGGCCCTCAAGGCCCTCGACGCCGGCGCGCACTGCGTGCGCTTGAACCCGGGGAACATCGGGGGCCCCGACAAAGTGGCCATGGTCGCCCAGCGCGCCAACGAGCTCGGGACCCCGCTGCGGATCGGCGTGAACTCGGGCTCGCTGCCCGCGCACCTGCGCGATCTGGAGTTCGAGAACCCGGTCGAGGCGCTGGTCACGGCCGCCGTCGAGTTCGTCGCTCTGATGGAGCGCCTCGAGTTCACCAACTTCAAGGTCTCGATGAAGTCCACCAGCGTTCCCAACACGATCGCCTCCAACCGGCTGCTGGCGCAGCGCATCCCCTACCCGCTACACCTCGGGGTCACCGAGGCGGGCACGAAATGGTCAGGATCGCTGAAGTCGGCCGTCGGGCTCGGGACGCTGCTGGCCGACGGGATCGGCGACACGATCCGGATCTCGCTCTCGACCTTCCATGCCGAGGAGGAGGTCAAGGTCGCCTGGGAGATCCTCAAGGCGCTCAAGCTTCGCGAGCGCGGACCGGTCCTGATCGCCTGCCCGACCTGTGGTCGCCTCCAGTTCGACATGGACACCGTGGTGACCGAGATCGAGCAGCGGCTGACGGCCTACGACGATCCGATCGAGGTCTCGGTGCTGGGCTGCGCGGTCAACGGCATCGGGGAGGCCCGTCATGCCGACTTCGGCATCACCGGAGCCAAGGACATGGGCATGATCTACTCGCGGGGCGAGCCCCTGAAGAAGGTCGCCACCGAGCATCTCGTGGATGAGCTGTTCGCCGAGATCGACCGCTACTACGCGGCCGGCAAGCGGGTCGTGCGCGACGAGGCCCGCGCCGCCGAGGCCCGCGCCTGGCTGGCCGAGAACGAGGATGAGACGGCGATGACGCCCGAGCGGCTAGCCGCGCTGGAAGCGGCGGCCGCTGACGGTGAGCCCGGCGCCGAGGCGCTGGGCGCCGGTGGGTCGGGGGCCAGGCCCCAGCCAGGGCCGATCGACGAGGATCAGTCGCCGATCGCCGGCCGGCGCTTCACCCGCGCCTGAGGGCGCGATCCGCCAAGGCCGGATGGCCATGGAGCCTGCAGATTGTGAGAATCGCCCGACGACGGCGGGTTTTCACGGAGAGGGCTGAGCCTGCCGCGAGGGGAAAACTCGCCGTCCGGTCCAGGTTTGTCACCTTTTGCGGGTCGCGGGCGCGCGGCGGGGGCGATTGCCTCTACCGCGCCGCGCGCTCGCCGAACTGCGTGCGGTCAGCCGCCGGCCTTGGTGAAGCCGTCGGCCACTGCTGCCCAGTTCACGACGTTCCACCAGGCGTCGATGTAGGCAGGACGCTTGTTCTGGTACTTGAGGTAGTAGGCGTGTTCCCACACGTCGACGCCGAGCAGCGGGGTCTTGCCGTCGCTCAGCGGATTGTTTTGGTTGGGGGTCGAGACGACCGCCAGGCCGGAGCCGTCGTGGACCAGCCAGGACCAGCCGGAGCCGAACTGATTGACGCCTGCCTCCTTGAATTTGGTCTTAAAGTCGTCAAAGGAGCCGAACGCGGAATCGATCGCCTCGCGCAGGGTCCCGTCGGGCTCACCGCCGCCGTCTGGGGACATCCAGGTCCAGAACAGCGAGTGGTTGTAGTGGCCCCCGCCGTTGTTACGCAGCGGACCCTGCTTGTCGGAGGGCAGCGAGCTGAGGTTCTTGATCAGCTCCTCCACCGGCTGGTCGGCGTAGTCGGTGCCCTCGAGGGCCGCATTGGCCTTATCCACGTAGGCCTGGTGGTGCTTGTCGTGATGCACGCGCATCGTCGCCTCGTCGATGTGGGGCTCCAGCGCGTCGTAGCCGTAGGGAAGGTCTGGGACCGTATATGCCATCGCTTGCTCTCCTTGTCGGGGGTCTGGGCTGCAGAAAAATTCGTGCCCTGTATCAGACGATAGCCCTCGGCCGGTGGGGCCTCGGGGCGGGTACGCTTGCAGCGGCGTGACCCGGCTTTCGACCTACTTCCTACCCACCGAGCGCCAACCGCCAACCGACGCTGAGGCCGTCTCGCACCAGCTGATGGTCCGCGCCGGTCTGATCCGTCAGGTCGGCTCGGGACTGTGGTCCTGGCTGCCGGCCGGCTGGCGGGTGCACCAGCGGATCGTGCAGATCGTCCGCGAGGAGATGGATGCGATCGGGGGTCAGGAGATGCTGATGCCGGTCCTGCACCCGGCCGAGCCGTGGCGTCGGTCGGGCCGGTATGCGATCGAGGAGCTGTTCAAGCTCCAGGATCGCCGGGGCGCCGACATGGTGCTGGCCATGACCCACGAGGAGATCGTCACCGGCCATGTGGCGGCCGCGATCCAGTCCTACCGCGACCTCCCGCTGGTCCTCTACCACTTCCAGGTCAAGGAACGCGATGAGCCCCGGCCGCGGGCCGGGGTGCTGAGGACGCGGGAGTTCGTGATGAAGGACGCCTACACGTTCGATCGCGACGCGGCCGGGCTCGATGAGTCCTATGACCGTCACCGGGCGGCCTATGACCGCATGTTCGACCGCTGCGGCCTGGAGTGGTACCGCGTGGAGGCCGACGTCGGGATGATGGGCGGCTTCGGGGCCCACGAGTACATGGCCCCGTGCGCCGCCGGCGAGAACGAGGTCGCGCTGGCTGCGGGTTACGCGGCCAACCTCGAGGTGGCCAGCGCCGACCCCCAGCCGGCCGCCCTCCCCGCCGGCTTGGCCGCGCCCGAGCGCGTGCCCACCCCGGGCATGCGCACGATCGAGGCCGTGACGCGCGAGCTCAACGTGTCCGCCGGGGCGCTGCTCAAGGCCTTCCCGGTCGTGCTGGGCGATGGGGAGATGAAGCTGGTCATGGTCCGTGGCGACCATCGCGTCAACGAGATCAAGCTGGCCAACGCGCTCGGGGAGGTTTTCCGCGCTGCGACGCCGGCTGAGGTCGGTGACCGGCTCGGACCCCCGGGCTTCATCGGCCCGGTCGGAGCGCAGCTCCCGGTCCTGCTCGACGCCGGCGTGGTGCCCGGGGCCTACATCACCGGAGCCAACGAGCCGGACGCTCATCTCCGCGGGGTGGAGCCGGGCCGGGACTTCGCCTTTGAGCGGGTGGACGTGCGGACCGTCGTAGCCGGCGACACTGTCGCCGGCGGCGCGGTGAGAATCGAACCGGCGATCGAGGTCGCCAACATCTTCAAGCTCGGAACCCGCTTCTCTGAGCCGCTCGACGCCACCTACCTCGACGAGGCGGGGCGCAGCCAGCTGATCTGGATGGGCTGCTATGGCTTCGGGCCCGCCCGGGCCGCCGCCGCTGCCGTCGAGCAGTACGCCGATGAGCAGGGGATCTCCTGGCCACGGTCGATTGCCCCGTTTGACGTTGAGTTGGTCGTGCTCGGCAAGCCGGGGACCGCGGAGCGCGAATTCGCCGACGGGCTCTACCCGGAGCTCCAGGCGGCTGGGCTGCAGACCCTCTACGACGAGCGTGACGCGGGTCCGGGGGAGAAGTTCACCGACGCCGAGCTGCTCGGCTGCCCGGTGCGTCTGACGGTCGGACGCCGGACCCTCGAAGCCGCGGAGATAGAGGTCCAGATCAGGCGCGGCCGCGCGTCCCGCACCGTCCCCGTGCCGGGCGCCGCCGCGGCGGTCGCCGAGCTCTGGCGCGGCCTGCCCTGAGTGCTCGCGCGCCGGGGCAGAGGCGGGGCATGAGTCCCCCGATCACCAAGCGCCGCCTGTTCGGACTCGATCGCTCCGGTCCCACGCCGAGCGCGACCCGGTCAGACCAACCGCTGAATCCCTGGACGATCCCGAACGCGATCGGCTACGCCCGCCTGATCGCGATCCCCGTCTTCCTCGTGCTCGCGCTCTCCAGTCGCCATGGGCAGGACACCGCCGCGACGATCCTATTCGCCGCCATCGCCTCGGCCGATTACCTCGACGGCTTCGCGGCCCGGCTGACCGGCCAGTACAGCCGGCTCGGGGTGCTGTTGGATCCGATCGTCGATCGGCTGCTGATCGTTTCCGGACTGGTGGTGGCGTTTGACTTCTCACTGCTGCCCCGCTGGGCGATCGGAGTCGCCGTCGCCCGTGAGCTGTTCATGCTCGGTCTGAGCCGCTACGGCCTCAAGCACGGCGTGGAGGTCGAGATCAACTGGCCCGGTCGGATCGGGGTGGCGCCAACCATGGCCGCGCCCTTCCTGGCCATCGCCGGGGTCCATTGGCTGGCCCTGATTATGCTCTACAGCGGGCTCGTCCTGTCGATCTCGGCCAGCGTGCTGTATGTCCGTCGCGGGCTCACCGTGGCACGGGAGCGGCGGAGAGCGTAGGGTCTGCTCAGGCTCACACGGGGCTGGAGCCGACCCTAAAGCTCAGCTTGACCCTATGGGATTCCAAGCTATACTCGGCCATCGCCAAAGACCATCACCCCGTTGAAGCGGGGTAGGAGCATCGGTATGGATACGTTTCCCGACCTCGGCTCACTGACGGATCAGGAGCTGAAGGACCTCATCAAGCATTTGACCGAAGAGGAGATGGAGATCTCCTATCGTCGGCGGATTCTGCACGGCAAGATCGACATTCTCCGGGCCGAGCTCGTCAACCGGCTGCGCAAGAAGGACGAGACCGGAGAGCTGGTTATCTCGGGCGCCGACGTGCAGCAGCTCACCGACATCCTGGCTGGGCGGGTGCCAGCCAGCGACCCCGAGTAGGCCCAGGGTCAGATGGCCCAGCACTGCCCAGAGTGTGGCTTCGCCAACGACGACGGTGCGAGCTACTGCCAGCGGTGCGGGGCGTTTCTGGCCTCGGCCGACCAGTCGGCCAGCGCTACCACGGCGACTTATCAGGTCGGCGAGACGGGGGAGCTGGAGGCGGTGCAGTTGGAGGAGGTCGTGGCGGGGGGGGCCGCGCTGGTGATCCGGGCCGGCGGGGGACGAGCCGGCGAGAGCTTTCCGATCTCGGGCGACCGGCTGACCGTCGGCCGCCGTCCCGACAGCGATGTGTTCCTCGATGACGTCACCGTTTCGCGCGATCACGCGCTGATCGTGCGGCGGGGAAGCGACTACTACCTCGACGATTGCGGTTCGCTCAACGGCACCTACGTCAACCGCCGCCGGATCGACTCCCACCGACTCGCCGACGGCGACGAACTGCAGATCGGCAAGTACAAGCTCGCCTTCCTGAGCCGCTGATGGCCACCGAAATCCCCGCCCCCCCGGTGCAACTGCCCGAGCCTCCGGAAGCCGGCGAGCAACGCCCGCGCCAGAAGGCGGTCACGATCGGGGCCGTTTGCAAGGCGCTGGTCCAGGAGTTCCCCGACATCTCGATCTCCAAGATCCGCTACCTCGAGGATCAGAAGCTGCTCACCCCACGGCGAACTCAGGGCGGCTATCGGCTTTACAGCCAGTCCGACATCCAGCGTCTGCGCACAATCCTGCGGCTACAACGCGACGAGTTCCTGCCCCTGCGGGTGATCCGCCAGGAGCTGGCCGGGGGACGCTCCGACGACGACGTCGCGCCACCGGCCGGCGGGGACCGCCGCGGCCTGCGCCGAGCGGTCGTCACGGTGCGCGACCCCGTCGCGCTGTACTCGCTCGAGGACGTGGTGGAGGAGACCGGGGCCGGCCCGGAGCTCGTGCGCGAGCTGGTCGATTTCGGTGTCATCAAGGGCGAGGTCCGGGCGGGAAACCGTTATTACGACGAGACCGAGCGCGAAATCGTCCGGGCCGTCTCCGAGCTCGCCCGGTACGGGGTGGGCGGGCGCAACCTGCGCGTGTTTCGCAGCTCGGCGGACCGCGAGGCACAGCTTCTGCAGAGCATCCTGGCCCCGTCGCTGCGCTCGCGCAACCCCGACCGGCGCAAGGAGGCGATCGAGGCCCTGGAGAATCTCGCCTCGGTCACGACTCACCTCAAGCACCTGCTGCTGATCCGCGATCTGCGCAAGATCGCGACCTAGATCAAGCCCGCTATGAACCTGCGCGAATACGTTCGTGAGATCCCGGATTTTCCCACGCCCGGGATCCTGTTCAGGGACATCACCCCGCTTCTTCTGGACGCAGAGGCACTCGACGCGGCCGTGACCAGCCTCGCGTCGCTGATCCCCGCCTCGCAGGTGGACTTCGTGGTTGCCGCCGAGGCTCGCGGGTTCATCCTCGGGGCGGCGTTGGCCCGTGAGCTCGGGGCCGGTTTCGTGCCCGCCCGCAGACCCGGCAAGCTGCCCGGTGAGACGATCAGCGCCGAATACGCGCTCGAGTACGGGATCGACTCCCTCGAGGTCCACGCCGACGCGCCGGCCGGCGGGGCTCAGGTGCTGGTCCACGACGACCTGCTGGCCACCGGCGGAACGGCGGGCGCGCTATGCGATCTCGTGATCGAGCTCGGCGGGGTCGTGGTCGGCTGCGCTTTCCTGGTCGAACTGAGCGAACTCGGTGGCCGTCACCGGCTTAAGCCCCATCCTGTTCACACCCTGATTTCGTTGCCGGACTAGCCGGGGGCACGGATGGCATCCGCGAGCCGCAGCCGCAACGTCGCCGCCTCCCAGCAGGAAGTCTGGGCGCTGATTGCCGATGCCGACCACATGCCCCGCTGGTGGCCCGGTGTGGCGCGCGTGGAGGGCGTCTCGGAAGATCACTTCACCCAGGTGTTCAAGACCAAGAAGGGACGCTCGGTGCGGCTCGATTTTCAGGTCGTCGAGTCCGACCCGCCGTGGCGCCGCTCCTGGCAGCAGGAAATCTCGGGCACTCCGTTCGAGCGCGTTCTGAACCAGTCGATCGTCAGCATCGAGCTCAAGGCCGCCGGGGCTGGGACTGAGGTCACGCTCATCCAGGAGCAAAAGCTCCGGGGGTACTCGCGTACGGGGGGCTTCATGCTTCGTCGGGCCACCCGGGGCAAGCTCGACGAAGCTCTGGATGGGCTGGAGCGACTCTTCGGCCCGTAGCGGTTTCACGCCCGGATCGGCACTCAGGTGACGTCGTCCAGGTTCATCGCCGAGATGCCAGCGTCATGGCAGGCCCTCAGCGGACTGCTGTCGACCGTCACCAGGGCAACGTCGAAAGCCTCCGCGGCGGCAACGTTGGCGGCACCCTCGGACGTCGAATCGTGATCTCCGGCGGAATCGAGCGGTTCTTCTTGGAGGCGGACGCGACGAGCTGCCCCGGAGCCCGTCGAGCGTCCGACTACAGGTGCCCCGTCAGGGTCCCCTGCAGAATGATCTTTCCCGGCGCCGTTGGGCTCGCCTTGGTCTCGAGGGTGACGATCAGCTGCTTGTAGTGCGCGGCGTTGGTGGGTAGCGCCCCCGCGGTCGAGAGGCGGCCGGTGGCGCCGACGCCGGGGTTGACGAAGCCGAGCAGGTGGGCGTCGGTGGCGGAGTTGTAGAGCCACACGGCATAGGCGTTGGGGGGCTTGGTCGTGTTCGGGGTGACGTTCTGGGCGACGATCGCGATGCCCTTGTTGGCGCCCTCCCTGAGGACCTCGGCGATCCCGGCCGATTTGCTCTTGGCGTCGGCCGAGGTGAGGTTGATCTGCGCGATCACCTTGGGGGGCGTCGTGGTGGAACCGCTGGCCGAGGTGCTCCCCGATCCGCTGGCCGCGGTGGTCGAGGACGCGGCCGGAGCCGGCGTTGAGGGAGCAGCCGACGGCTTGGGGTTTGAAGAGCTCCCTGAGGAGAGCAGGAGGATCGCGACCGCCGCCACGATCACCACAGTCAGCGCGATCAGCACGGTGCCACCGAGCCTCGAACTGCGACGCTCTGAGCGGCCACCGACGGCCGGGACCCTCGGCTCGGGTGGCGTGCGCGCCTCCGGCTTGCGCGCTCGGCGGCCACGGCGGCGGGATCGGCTCGCTTCGCTCTCGGCTGCGTCAGCCGTACTCGCCTCGGGCGCCGAGGCCGGAACGGCCGGCTGCGCGGGATTGGGCGTACGGTCTGGCGCGGGCTCGGTGGCCGGCGGGGAGGCGGGGACCTGCGGCGGCGCTGACACCGGTGCCGCATCGGCCGCGTGCGCCGGTGGGGACGGGGCGGCAGGGATTTCGGGCAGTTGCGCGCCGGCCAGCGGCGCTAGTTCGGAGGCCACCACCCGCGCCCAGGCCCGTTCGCTCGGGGTGGCAGCGATGCCGTCGCGGGCCTGAGCGGCTGTCTCGGGCTCGAGCTGACCGAGGAGGTAGTCGGCGATTACCCCCCGACGGTCGGCAGGGAGGCCCGTCTGGGGGCCCAGCGCGTCGAAGGCGCTGAGCGCGCGCTCGCGAACCGCGCTGCGGTCGATCGAGAGCAGGGTCGCGATCTGGTCATAGCTGCGGCCGCGTTGCAGAACCAGCTGCAGGACTGCGCGCTGATCGGGCGGGAGGTTGTCCATGGAAGCCATGCGGAGTGCAAGGGTAGATGAGAGCTCCCCGGAATGATGCAGCGCTGCTCCCAGCTATCGTGCCCGTCCGTGCTCGCCGAGATCAAGCGCATCAGCGGGGTCGGTTTCGATCGGCTCTACGGTCTTGAGCTGACCGAGGCCCAGGACGGTCTGCTGCGAGGCGAGGTGAAGGTTCGGGACGAGCTCAAGCAGCCGGCCGGCCTCGTGCACGGCGGCGTCTACGCGGCGATGGCCGAGAGTCTGGCCAGCACGGGCACGGCCGTCGCGGTCAGGGAGGACGGCAAGGTCGCGATGGGGATCTCCAACGTGACCAGCTTCATGCGCCCGATCACCACCGGCACGATCTACGCCGAGGCCAAGGCCAGGCATCGCGGCCGCACGACCTGGGTATGGGAGGTCGAGATCACCGATGAAGCCGGCCGGCCGTGTGTCCTCGCCCGCGTCACGGTGGCAGTCCGGGACGCTCACTAGCCGCCGTAGCGATTGGTGATCGGAACCCGTCGGTCGCGGCCGAACGCCCGGGTCGAGATCTTGATCCCCGGCGGCGCCTGCCGGCGCTTGTACTCGGCCCGATCGACGAGCGCCAGCACCCGGTCCACGTCTTGCTCGCGGTAGCCGCGCAGGATCAGCGCGTCGCGGCCGAGGTCGTCCTCGACGTAGCCGTCGAGGATCGGGTCGAGCACCTCGTAGGGGGGCAGCGAGTCGGCGTCGCGCTGATCGGGGCGCAGCTCGGCGCTGGGCGCACGATCGATGATCGACCTCGGAAGCACTTCCGCGCCTCGATTGCGGTGCCGGGCGAGCTCGTAGACCAGGGTTTTGGGAACGTCCTTGATCACGGCAAAGCCGCCCGCGCTGTCGCCATACAGCGTCGAGTACCCGACCGCCATCTCGGACTTGTTACCGGTGGTCAGCACCAGCCAGCCGAACTTGTTGGACAGGGCCATGAGCAGGTTGCCCCGGATCCGGGCCTGGAGGTTCTCCTCGGTCAGGTCAGCGTCGCGGCCGGCGAACACTTCTGACAGCGTCGTCTCGTAGGCGTCCATGGCCGGCGCGATCGGCAGCTCGCAGACCGGCACCCCCAGATTGGCGGCCAGCGCCCGGGCATCGTCCTGAGTCTCCGAAGACGAGTATGGGGAGGGCATGATCACGACCGACACCCGCTCGGGCCCTAGCGCGTCGACGGCGATCACCGCCACCAGCGCCGAGTCGATCCCGCCCGACAGGCCCATGACCACGTGGGAGAAGCCGTTCTTCTCGACATAGTCGTGCAGCCCGAGGACCAGGGCGCCGTAGACCTCGGCCACCCGGTCCAGGGGCGCGGTGACCGGTCCACCGATCGCCACGGGTGCACCGGCGACCGTGGGCGGGAGCTCGAGACTGGCCAGCACCGGCACGTCCGGACGGGCCCGATGGTTGATCGGCCGGTGGCGGGGATCGCGCAACCTGACCCCGCGGGGGCCGGCGGGATCGATCGTGGCGACGATCAGCTCCTCGGCGAACTGGCGACCTCGGGCGACCACCTTCCCCTCGTGGTCGATGACCAGCGAGTGCCCGTCGAAGACGAGCTCGTCCTGGCCGCCGACCAGGTTGCAGAAGGCCACTGCGGTGACGTTGTCGCGGGCACGCTGGATCAGCATGCGCTCACGCTCGGAACCCTTGCCGGCGTGATAGGGCGAGGCGGACAGGTTGACCAGCAGGGTCGCTCCTGCCGCCGCCTCGTCGGAGGCGGGTGGGCCCGGCTCCCATATGTCCTCACAGACGGTCAACCCGATCACCGCGCCGCCGAGCTCGATCACCGCGGCACCGGGCCCAGACTGGAAGTAGCGCTGCTCGTCAAAGACGCCGTAGTTGGGGAGAAAGATCTTGCGGTAGATCGCCTGGACCCCCCCGTCGGCCAGCACCGCGCAGGCATTATAGACCTCGTCGGCCCGCTCGGGAAAGCCCACCAGCGCCACGGTCTCGCGCGTCGCCTCGGCGATCCGCTCCAACGCGGCGCGAGCGTCGGCGAGGAAATGCTCCTTGAGCAGCAGATCCTCCGGTGGATATCCGGTGACGACCAGCTCGGGGAAGAGGACTAGCTGGGCGCCGGCGGCCACCGCCTGCTCGATGCCATTCCGGATCTTGGTCTCGTTGCCGGGGATGTCACCGACGGTGGGGTCGAGCTGGCAAAGAGCGAGCCGCAGGGGATCGGACATGTCCTCATTATGGGCCGGGGGGCCGGGCAACCGTCCGCCGCCGAGGCTCAGTGGGCCGGCGCACCCTGGCCGAGCGTCAAGAGCATGAAACTGCGCAGCGCGGGATCCGCGGGCGTCCGCACCTGGACCAGACGCGTCCAGGCGGCCCCCAGGACCCCGTTTGTGCCCGGCCGCCGAGCCAGGATCACCGCCTGTCCGGCCGCGGCCAGTGCTGGTGTGAAGGGGGCGGCGATCGAGTCGGCGAGGGCCTGCAGGCCGAGGGGGGGGCGGTCACCGCCGTAGAAGAGGACTACGTCACCGAGCTCGAGGGCCTCCAACAGCTGGTCGTCGTTGATCGCCCCTTGATCGCGCGTGATGGCCAGGGGGATGTGGGCGCCGCTGGTCGGGGGCTGAGAGTCATAGGCGGGATGGGCGGCACCCGGGGCCAGGTGAGCGTGGCCAAGATCGCGGAACTGCCAGCCCAGCGGTCCGGCCTGGCCCGTGATTCCGGGGTTGTCGCGTCCGGCTAGCAACCCGCCCGAGAGCAGAGCGATGATGCCTACGGACAGCGCAAAAGCGACGAGCGCTATTACCAGCCGCTCGACCAGTCCCGTGGACGAACGCCGTCGCCCCCCTTCTAACGGCTGAAGGCTGATCTCACTCGACCGCGCGGACCGCGCTCCGCCTGGCCGGATGGGGACTGGGACTCGGTCCCGCCGCGGCCGCCAGCTCCTCGATCGACGCCCGCAGCTCGTCGGCCAGCGCCTCGAGGTCGCCGATCGCGTCGTAGTCGGCGTTTAGGCCGAAGTTGAGCTGTCCGTTGTAGCTCATGATCGCGATGCCGAGGGCCTGGTTCTCAGCCAGCGGGACCATCGGGTACATCGCCTCGAGCTGGCGGGAGAGCATGTAGAGCGGGAGCTGGGGTCCCGGGACGTTGGTGACCACGAGGTTGAAGAGTCGCTGGCGGGCCTGGAGGCGTGCCGCCTGGGCCATGATCGTCGGCGGGGCAAACCCGGTGAGCTGGGTCAGCACCTGGGCGCCGACCGCCTGCCCGGAGTCCTTGATGCCGTCCATCTCCTTGCTGATCGTCAGCAGGCGCTGCACGGGGTCGCCCAGGCCCACGGGGAGAGGGGCCCACATCGCCGCGACACGATTGCCCAGCGCCCCCTGCTCGACGTCGGCCCGAACCGAGACCGGCACCATCGCCTTGAGCACGAGATCTTCCGTCGGCTCGCCGTTCAGGCGCAGGTAGCGGCCCAGGGCGCCGGCCACCGAGGCCAGGACGACATCGTTGACGGTGCCGCCGAGGGCGTTCTTGATCGTCTTGAATTCGCTGAGCTCGCCCCGCACCCACGTGAAGCGGCGGTGGGGTCCGATTCGGACATTGAACGGACTCGAGGGCGCCACCTGCAGGCCCGCGCGGGCCATCGCGCTCACGCCGCCGACCGCCTGTCCGACCCGCTCAGCGATCTGACGGGGCCCCCGGAGAGTGGCGCGCACGCCCCGCGCGATCTCGGCCGGAACCGTGGCCCGCTCGACGAGCGCGTCGGCGAGCAGCTGGGCCCGGCTGGGTAGGGGCCGCGGAACCCACTCGTGCTCGGGTGCGGGCACGGGCATCGGCTCGGCCGAAGTGTCAAACAGCACGGTGGCGATATCGACCCCGGAGATACCGTCGACCAGGGCGTGATGGGTCTTGGAGAGCAGCGCGAAGCGATCGCCCGAGAGACCTTCGACCAACCACAGTTCCCAGAGCGGACGACTGCGGTCCAGCGCCTGGGAGAAGACTCGGCCGGCGAGGCGCTTAAGCTGCTCTTCGCCTCCCGGGCTGGGCAAGGCCGTGTGCCGCACGTGGAAGGCGACGTTGAAATGAGGATCGTCGACCCACACCGGACGTCCCTGGTTGAGCGGCACGAAGGCCAGGCGCTGGCGGTAGCGGGGGACGAGGTGCAGACGCGAGACGATCTGTGCGGCGAGCTCCTCGTAGGGTGGTGCCGGTCCGTCGAAGACCATGCATCCGGCCACGTGCATATGCGCAGCGTCGCGCTCGAGATGCAGGAAGGAGCTATCCAGGCCGGTCAGGCGGTCAGAACTGGGCACGAATAGATTCTTGCAGGCTGGGCCGTGTGTGACGAGGCTCACGCAAACCGTCGGGCCGCACTGCCACCCTGACGCGGTTCCGAATAATCGACCTGCCGAATCGCTGTCGCCCGGTGCGCAGCGAGCGGGGGACCCACTGCCGGGTAGTGGCCAGACCGCCACCCGGCCGGGGCGAATCGGCGCCTGGACGCTCCAGCCGCGACCGTAGCGAGGACCGAGCCTGCCGTTTGAGACGGCACGCGTCGGGTGCTCGCGAGCCCGACAGCTAACCACGCAGGCACACGGGTCGACTGACGTATCAGGAGGTCCTCGGATGAGGTCCACAATGACAGCGCGCACGAAGCGCTCGATTCATGTAGCAATTGTTACGATGATGCTGGCTGTGCCGGCTTCGGCGTTCGCGCTGAGCGGCACCGTCACTGATACCCAAGCCTCCGCCGGCCTCCCGCTTCACGTGCGGATCTCGCCGCGGCGGACCACCCTCAACCACACCGTCACGGTCAGCGGGCAAGCGCCCGCAGTCGACGCCGGACACCGAGCCGTGCTCGAGACGGCGTCGCGGAGTCAGACCGACTGGCGCCCGGTGGCCGGGAGCAGGATCGGCTCGACGGGCCGGTTCCGGATCCGCTCGCGTCTGCGAAACTCGGGCTATCTGCGCGTCATCGACGCCGGTCCGAACGCGGTCGCGGCCGCGGTCACGTCCAACCGGACCGCGCCTGCGACCGGTGGCGCGACGAGCGCTCCCCAGCGCGTCGTCGTTGCGGCCTCGTTTCGCGTCGCGTCGCATTCACGGGATGTCCTCGCCGGCTCGGCGCTGCTCGTCCATGGCTGGCTGCGTCCGGCTCGGGCCGGGCGCGCCGTGCACATCCAGGGCCATTCTGGCTCGGGGTGGCGCACTCTGGCCAGCGGGCGAACCGGTGCCGCCGGGGGCTTCCGGGTGCGGTTGCGCCCGACCAGCGGGCTGCATCGTCGCCTCCGGGTGCGCTTCGCGGGCGACACGGCCAACTCCGGCGCGACCAGTTCGGTCGGAGCCGTGACCGTGTACGGCCAGAGCGTCGCCTCGTGGTACAACGACGCCGGTAACACGGCCTGCGGCTTTCATGCCGGTTTCGGGGTCGCTAACCGCAGCCTCCCGTGCGGCACCAAGGTGCGTATCCGCTACGGCGGGCGCAGCGTCACCGCGACGGTTGATGACCGCGGTCCCTTCGTCGGCGGACGGGATTGGGATCTGAACCAGAACACGGCGGGCGCTTTGGGCTTCGGCGGCGTCGGCACGATCTGGGTCAGCCAGTAGTCGCCTGAGCGTTTCTCGCGCCTGGACGGGGTCCCCGATGCGTCGGGGGCCCCCTCTAGCCTTTGAGGTGATGCCCGGCCGCTGCATCGCTCACCTCGACATGGACGCGTTCTACGTCTCGGTTGAGCTGAGGCGACGTCCGGAGCTGCGGGGGCGGCCGGTGATCGTGGCCGGATCCGGTCCCCGGGCCGTGGTGACCACCGCCTCCTACGAGGCGCGGTGCTTCGGTGTCGGCTCGGCGATACCGGCCGCGCGGGCTCGGCGGCTGTGTCCCGACGGCATCTATCTGACGCCCGACTTTCCCTACTACCGGGAGACCTCGCGCGAGGTGATGGCCCTGGTGCGGGCCTGCGGCGAGTCAGTCGAGGTGGTCGGTCTCGACGAGGCCTATCTCGATCTGAGCGGAATGCCGGCGCCACGCGCCGAGATGCGGCGACTGGCGGTCGAGATCGACCGGGCCACGGGCCTGGGGTCTTCGATCGGGATCGGGCCCAACAAGCTGGTGGCCAAGGTCGCCTCCGACGCCGAGAAGCCGCGCGGCTTCGTCGCCCTGAGCAGTGACCAGGCCCGCGTCCGCTTCGCTCCCTCACCGTGTGGGCTGATCCCCGGGATCGGGCCCAAGACGGCCGAGCGGCTGCGCGCGTGCGGCCTGGATACGTTGGGCAAGCTCGCCACCGCGCCGCCGGACGAGCTCAGCGCGCGGTTCGGGCCCCGCCTCGGGCTCGAGCTCCAACGCCGCGCCCGCTTCGAAGATGACAGCCCGGTGACTGAGGTGCGCAAGGTGATCTCGGAGTCGCGCGAAACCACCTTTGACCAAGACATCGCCGGTCTCGGGGCGCTCGAGCTGATCCTGGCCCGACTGGTCGGCGAGCTCTGCACCACGCTGGAGCGTCAGAGCCGCTGTGGCCGCACGATCGGCATCAAGGTCCGCCTAGACGACTTCTCCACCCACACGCGGGCTCGTACGCTGGGCGAGGCGGTCTGGAGCGCGGATCGGGTCGCTCCGGTGGCGGTCGACCTGCTGCGTCGTTTCGCCCCGCCGCGGCCCGTGCGCCTGCTCGGAGTACGCGTCGCCGGGCTACAGGCGCGCCGGTCCGACCAGCAGCTCAGCCTGGTGCTGTGACCGGAAGCTAGGCTTGCGGGCATGTCTTCCCCTGTGCTCACCGGTAGCTGCGGATGCGGTGCCGTCTGCTTTGAGATCACCGAACCGCTGGTCGGCGCGGCCTACTGCCACTGCACACGCTGCCAGAAACGGACCGGGACGGCGGTGCAGGCGTCGGCTTTGGTCGCGCCCGGATCGCTGACCCTCACGGCGGGCGAGGAGCGTCTGCGTGATTGGACACCCCTCGGCGGCCTCGCCAAGACCTTCTGCGCCGAGTGCGGCTCGCACCTCTTCGGTCGTGACCCGAGCACCGGCGAGATCTCGATCGTCCGCATGGCGGCGATCGATGGTGACCCGGGGGTGCGACCGGCGGCGCATCAGTTCGTCGCCTACGCAGCGTCATGGGAGGAAATCCCTGACGACGGTCTACCGCGGTTCGCTGAGCGCCTGCCCAGACCCTAGAGGGTCTGAGCTCAGTACAGGGCGGCGGCGAGCCGGCGCCGGGACTCGCGCGCCAGCGGGTCCTCGACGACGAGTTCGTCGAGCACGCCCACAACCACGCAGCGGACGTCATCGCGGGCGCCGTCGACGTTAGGGAACGAGTCGATCAGCGCGTCCCAGCCA
>JBPCIY010000109.1:0-31618 GCA_051005855.1 Solirubrobacteraceae bacterium
CGAGCATCAACCGCTCCTCGTCGCTCAGCGTGATGTTGACCGCCAACCTCATCACGAGCACACTTCGCCGCCCGCGTTATGACTCCTTCAACCAATCAAGAGGGAACTTCCGGCGGCCAGGACTAAGACCTAGTTTGCCGGGCTTTCGTCGTTTTACGGGCCCCTCGCGCCAGAAATTGCGCCAGTACGAGCTAAGGGATTACTCCACGCACGTCGAATCCGGACAATGCTGCGGCGCGTCGCCCCGATCATCCTCGCCGTGGTGATCGTCATCGCCTTCGGGCGTTGGTACGGCGAGCAGCGCTACAAGGACTGCGTGTACGAGTCGATCGCCCGCATCCAGGCCGACAACACGGGTGCGTCGGCGTCGAGTAGCTTCGAGCAGGTCGGGAGTATCGACTGCTCCCGCTCGCCGTTCTGATTCAGCTATGCCCCGGCGGTCGGATCGGGCCGCCAGCCGACAAGCTGTCGCAGCTGGGCGCCGATCCAATTAGGCGGCGTTCTTCTTGCGCATGCGAAGCGCCATCAGACGCTGCGCGCCCATTCCGATCTTCTCGCCGACACTACCTTCAGGCGGAGCAGCACCCAGCTGGCGGGCGAGCCCGAGGTTGTCCCATTCGGTCCAGGCTTCGCTTTCCCAGGCCGGTGGGCGAATCACTCCTGTTGTTGATTGGAGGGGGCCCGCCTGGGCTGCTAAGGATTCCGCCGGGCCCCCTCCAACCTATACAACACGGCATCGCCGTGAAAGTTGGGTTTCTTTCCGGGCCGATGTCCGCACGCGTACCTTGCCGCAGCCCTAGTCCCGTCCTCGCCGCTACGGAGGACGAACGAGAAGCCGAGCGAAGCTCTCGACGTCGAGTCCCGCCTTTAGGGGCCTCCGCGCGACAGTTATCCCAAAGCTGGCGCTGCTGGGCGCTCGTCAGGGAGACGCTTTCGGTGGGCATGGCGCCAGGGTCGATCGGCTCGGCAGGCACTGGCGCGACCTACCTGCTCGCGCCAGTCTCGCGCCAGTCATGCCCTGATCGGGTCGGATTCGATCGGACTGCATCGGACCGAACCCCGAGCCGTTACTGGGATCGTCAGCAGGGACGGGCGATTCGGCCGATGTACGTGATCCGGACGCGCCACTAGCGGAACAGCCGCCGCGCTCGCGTTACTAGACTCCACTACGCGATGGCCAAGCAGCAGCGAATGATGCGAGTCGAGCAGCGCAGCCAGCTGGCGGCCATGCAGCAGCTCGAGTCCCGCAGCGACGAGGAGCTCGAGGCCGAGACCAAGCTCAAGTCCGCGGCCCAGGCGATCCTCGGCGCCCGCGCGGCCGAGCGCTACGACGCCAAGGCCGCCCGGGCGCACTTCCAGCGCGCGCTCGCCGCCGCCCGTCCCCAGGAGCGCCTCCAGCTGCGCCGCATGGCCGACGCCTCGCTGGCGCTCGCCGAGCGCCGTGCCGATGACCTCAAGCAGGCCACGCAGCGTCTCGGCGTCGAGACGCCCACCAACCGCCAGCTCCTCGGGCTCAAGTTCATGGGGCTGATCGCACCCCCCAAGAGCGCCGGCGGGCTGGCCCGCGCGCGGGGCGTGCTCCTGATCGTCCTGCTGATCTTGGCGGTCCTGTTGATCGGCTTCGGGATCGTGAACCTGGTCGCGCTGCCCTTCGGCGGCCTTTCGCTTGACCTGGGGATCTTCTATGGCTTGGTCCTGGTCCTGATCGCGATCGCCGTGCTCGTCTACTTCGGGCGCAAGCGCCAGCAAAAGGCGCAGGCGCAGCGGGCCGAGCAGACCGCGGCCCGCTCGCGCTGAGCGGCGGCGAAGGCCATGTGCGGCCGCTACACGTTGGCCACGCCTGACCCGGGCGCGATTCGCGATCGCTTTCCGATCGGAGAGTCAGTCGAGGTTCGTCAGCGCTTCAACGTCGCCCCCAGCGACGACGTCCTGGCCGTGACCACCGACCGCGAAGGCGTGCCCCGGGGCGAGCTGCTGCGCTGGGGCCTCGTGCCCTCGTGGGCCAAGAGTCCAGACACCGGACTGAAGATGATCAATGCCCGGCTGGAGACGGTCACCGAGCGCCCGGCCTACCGCCGCGCCTTCGAGCGCTACCGCTGCCTGATCGTGGCCGACGGCTTCTATGAGTGGCACCGCACGTCCGCGGGTCCCAAGCAGCCCTTTCACATCGCCCGCGACGACGGCGGACCGTTCGCCTTCGCTGGCCTGTGGTCGATTTGGCACGCGCCGGACGGCGGCCGGCTGCGCACCTGCACGATTCTCACGACGGCGGCCAACTCTGTCCTGGCCGGCCTGCACGACCGGATGCCGGTGATCCTGGCCCCCCAGGACGAGCGAGACTGGCTGAACGTGGCCACGCCGGCGGACCGACTCGGTCAGATCCTCGGCGGGCTTGCGGCTGAGCACACGGCGCTGCGGCCGGTCAGCCTGGCCGTCAACGACGCCCGCTACGACGGGCCCGAGTGCCTGGCGCCGCCCTCTCAGGACGCGCAGGCGGCGCTGTTCTAGACCGTCGCCTTGAAGGCGGGGGGTCGCGCGACGCCCGCCGGAAGCTCGATCGCCGGCCGGGGCCGGGCTGGGGCCGGTGCTATTTCGGTGGTCCCGTTGGAGACGCTGTCGGGCGTTGCGTTGCGCAGCCAGGCCTCGAATTCGTCGGCTGGTATCGGTCGGCTGAGGTGATAGCCCTGGGCCAGGTCACAACCCAGCAGAGCCAGATGCTGCAGCGTCGCGCCATCCTCCACCCCCTCGGCGATGATCTTCAAGCCGAGATCGTGCCCGAGGTTGATGGTCGAGCGCACGATGATTAGGTCGCTCTCGTCGCGAAGCATCGGAGACACGAACGAGCGGTCGATCTTGAGCTCGTCGATCGGCAGCTTCCGAAGGTTGTCCAGCGATGAGTAACCGGTTCCGAAGTCATCCACCGACATCCGCACGCCGAGGGTGCTGAGCCGGGTCACCGTGGCCACCGCACGGTCAGGGTCAGACATGATCATGCTCTCGGTGATCTCGAGCTGGAGTGCTCCAGGGGGCAGGGAGTAGGTGGCCAGCAGGCGCTCGATTTCCTTGGGGAGATCGCGGTCCAGCAGGTTACGCACGGAGAGGTTCACGGCCACCGAGAGCTCCCGGCCCCCCTTGCGCCAGGATGCGCACTCCGCGATCGAGCGCTCCAGCACGTGGCGGGTGAGTGGCCCGATCAGGCCGGTCTGCTCGACCGTTTGCACGAACGCACCGGGCGGGATCAGGCCGTGTTCGGGGTGTTGCCAGCGCACCAGACCCTCGGCGCCGGTGACACTGAGGTCATTGAGATCGACGATCGGCTGGTAGTGGACGACGATCTCGTCAGAGGCGAGGGCATGACGCATGTCACTGAGGACACTCAGCCGCCTCACTGAGTGCTGGTTCTGCTCGGCCGTATAGACCTTGAAATCAGACTGGGCCTCCTTGGCCGAGTACATGGCGATGTCGGCACAACGCAGCAGCGCATGGGAATCCGCCCCGTCCTCGGGGAAGCGCGCGACCCCGATCGAGGCGCCGACCTCGAGGGACAGCTCATCGACCGAGAACGGCTCGCTGATGCGCTTGATCAGCCGCTCGACCTCGCGCTCGATGAAGCGGATGTCGTGGGCGCCAGGCGCGGGCAGGATCCCGAACTCATCGCCGCCCAAGCGGGCCACGAGCCCGGCCGTACCGACGGCCTCGACCAGCCGCGGCCCCATGTCCTGGAGCAGGACATCGCCGTAGTGGTGACCAAGCGTGTCGTTTATCTCCTTGAAGCGATCGAGATCCATCAGCATCACCGTGAAGTTGCTGTTCCACTGGCGGGCGGCGGCGATCCGCTCCTCGACCACTTCGCGGAAACGCTCGCGGTTGGCCAAGCCGGTGAGCTCGTCGGTCGTGACCATGCGCTGGAGCTTCTCGCTGCGATGCTTGGAGGTCAGCAGCTCGCGCAGGAGGTACTGGAAGATGACCAATACGAGGCCGAACATCGCGAGTCCCGCCGTACCCAGGCGAAGGGTGAGGTACACGGCCGCCAGGGTGAGCAGCGCCGAGAAGAGCTCGGCGGCCAGTAGCGGGAGAAACACCTGGACGGCGGTGTCTCTCAGCGACGTCCGCTCGATATAACAGCGGTAGCCGGCGCTCAAGAAGAAGTTGACGACCAGCGCGAACAGGAAGGTGGCGAAGACCAGGAGGTAGTAGTCGAGCGTGCTTGGGTCGGCGTGCAGAGTTCGCGTGGTGAACCGGAAGAACAGCCCGGCCAGCAGCGCAAACCAGGTGAAGTTGGTCATGTTGTTGCGGAAGTAGTGCGGCGCCTCACGCCAGCGCAGCCAGCCCGCCACGTTGGTCAGCGCTCCGATTGCCGCCGCGGGACCTCCGCCGAGGAGCACTGCGGCGACCACGATGCCGAGGAAGCTCCCAGTGATGCGTATGTTCCCGCCCCCGTCGGCGTCGACCGCCATCAGATCGCTGCAGACGGCAAAAACAGTCAGGGCAACGAACACCCCGAACCGCCAGTGTCCGAGACCGAGGGCCAACGCGACGACGGCGGCCCCGAGCGGCGCCACCCACTGAACGACGTTCACTAGCCGTCCAGGGCGTGCCGGGAGCTGCGTGTCGACGGTCTCGCTGGCAGCCATCCCGCGTCTTATCGGCTCCTCTCCGCCAAACCTTCAGTCCCCGCGCGTGGGGACGCGAATATCGATCAAACGTCCAGGTGGCTAAAGGTTCTCCGGTCTGGAGCCGATCAGACCGGCAAGCGCAAAAAAGAGGGGCCCGTCTGGAACACGGACCCCTCGGGATTACTGCTCAGCAGTTGCGTCCGCCCACGGCTGGCCTCCTTCCCTAGGCAGGAACGGCTACCGGTAACAGTGGACCATCGGCAGATTTGGCGTCGGGCTTTAGGCCCGGCGCCTCTTTTTTTGGTCACTTTTCTGACAAAACCTCGTGCATTATTGAATCGGGGCTTGATTTCGAGCCGGATCTGGCCGATGGGGATGACCCTCCCGACGGGTAAAAGCGCGCCAAACCACCCCATACTTACGCACGAGCGGGACGCTACTGGCGCCGGGGACGGATGGGCTAGGGGTGGCTAGGCGACTTCGAGCAGTAAGCGCGAGTCGACCGCGAGCTCGTCGCGCAGGCCGCGCTTGAGCTGGGCGTGAATCTGGCCCACCCGGCGCAGCGAGCGCGGCCCCCAATCGAATGCCCGCAGTTCGTCGACCACGGCGCCGTGGACCGCCTCCACCCGAGCTGCTCCGATGAGGCGCCCTGGGCCGGGTCATAACGATCGATCGAGCGGACCAGCGCCTCCAAGCCGCAGGAGACGAAGTCATCCGCCCCCCGGTGGGCTGGGATCTCGCGGGCCTTGCGGTAGACGATCGATTTGACCAGTGGGGTCAGCGAGAGGACGAGAAGGTCACGCCCCTGGAGGTCTCCGTGCTCGCGGTATCGCCGGCACAGAGCGACGCGCTCATGCGCGGACATCCGTCCGCTGGGCTGGATTTGCTGCAATGTGCCTCCCGTGGTCACGTGGCCGGTGCCTGTGCATCGGCAGCGCGGCCTCCGGCTAGACCGCAACCCCTGTTGGTGTTGCTCCGTAGCAGCTACGGATCTCACCGGCCCGCCCACCTCACGCCCGCCATGCCCCTCTCCCCCCTGCTCGCTCGCTACGACCACGTCCTGCTTGACCTGGACGGCTGCGTCTGGCTGCAGGACACGTGCATCCCGGGCACGCTCGAGGCGCTCACCGCGCTGCGGGCCGCGGGAAAGACGATCTCGTTCTTAACCAACGACGGCCGCCACTCGCCCGAGGAGTATGTGCGCAAGCTGTGGTCGCTAGGGCTCAGGGCGGCGCTGGAGGAGATTGTCAGCGTCGGTGCCGCGATCCAATTTGCCCTCGCCGGACGGCTCCCCGGGGCGACCGCCTACGTGATCGGCGCTCCGGCCATCTTCCGCCACGTCAGCGAGTCCGGACATCGGATCGTCAACGGCACCCCCCAGGCGACCGGCGCCGACGTGGTCGTGGTCGCCGGCCACGATGACTTCACGTTCGCCGAGCTGCGGGAGGCCACCCAGGCCGTGTTGGCGGGGGCGGAAATGATCGCCGCGGGCCGCGACCGCACCTTCCCGGTCGCCGACGGCCAATGGCCCGGTACCGGGGCGCTGGTGGCGGCGCTCGAGTACGCCACCGAGCGCACCGCCCGAATCGTCGGCAAGCCTGACCGCCTGATCTTCAGCACCGCCCTGGATCGGTTGGGTCCCGGGCGTGCCCTGATGATCGGCGATCGGCTCGATTCTGATCTCGCCGGGGCCGCCGCGGCCGAGATCGACGGGGCGATCGTGCTCAGCGGGGTCACGACCCGCGAGCAGGCCGAGGCGGCCGTCGCCCCGGCGCCGGTGGCGATCGGCGAGAACCTGCGCGCGCTGGTGCTCCGATGAACGTCCGGCTGATTGTCAACCCGTCGGCGGGCGGCGGTCGGGCCGGCCGCGCCATCGGCGACGTGCAGAACGAACTCACCCGCCTCGGACTGGAGCACCGCACCGAGCTCACGCGCTCTCTGGAGCATGCTCGGGAGCTCGCGCAGGCCGCCGCGGCCGCCGGCGAGGCGGCCGTGGCCTTAGGAGGCGACGGCCTCGTCGGGGCGGTGGCGGGGGCCCTGAGCGAGGTCGACGGCGTGCTCGGTGTCCTCCCGGGCGGCCGCGGCAACGACCTTGCTCGCGTGCTCGGCATCCCCCTGACCCCGGTTCCCGCCTGCGAGGTGCTGCGCAGCGGCGTCATCCAGTCCCTCGATCTCGGGGACGTCAACGGCCGGACCTTCATCGGGATCGCCAGCTGCGGATTTGATTCGGTCGCCAACCGGATCGCCAACGAGACCAAGCTCGTGCGCGGAAACTTCGTCTACGCCTACGGCGCGCTGCGGGCCCTGGTGGGCTGGAAGCCGGCCACATTCACGATCGAGCCCGAAGACGGCGAGGCGCGTACGATGACCGGCTACACGGTGGCGGCCGCCAACTCCAGAGCCTACGGTGGAGGGATGATGATGGCTCCCGACGCCTCCCTCCAGGACGGCCAACTCGACATCGTGATCGTTGGCGAGGTTCCTCGCCACCGCTTTCTCCGGCTGCTCCCGACGGTGTTCAGCGGGCAGCACATCCGGCAGCCCAACGTCGAGGTGATCCGTACCGCACGCGCCCGGGTGAGTGCGTCGCGGCCGTTTACGATGTATGCCGACGGAGACCCGATCGCCCAGCTGCCGGTCACCGTGGCCGCGCGTGCGGGTGCGGTGCGGGCGATCATTCCGCCGCCGGGATGAGCGCCTTGGCGGTGAAGATCCTCGCCGCCCGGGCGGTGGGCCAGCTGGCGCGTCAAGCCGGGCGAGGTGGTGGTACCAGCCTGCCGGGCAAGATCCTGACCCGCCTTGAGCCGCACGCGATCGAGGCCCTGGCGGCACGACTGCACCAGGGGACGGCTGTGATCTCAGCCACCAACGGCAAGACCACCACGGCCGCCATGGCCGCGTCGATCCTGGAGCGGGGCGGGCGGACGCTGGTTCACAACCGGGCGGGGGCCAACATGGCCGGCGGCGTCGCCTCGACGCTGCTGCAAGCGGCCGGGCCCGGCGCCACGATCCGCGGCGACCTGGGGTTGTTCGAGGTCGACGAGTTCTGGCTGGACCAAGTCGCGCCTGAGCTGGCGCCCCGAACGATCCTGCTCGGCAACCTGTTTCGTGACCAGCTCGATCGCTATGGCGAGCTGGACACGATCGCCGACCGCTGGGCGAAGCTGGTCAGCGCGCTGCCGGACACCGCCCTGGCCCTCAACGCCGATGATCCGTTGATCGCCGATCTGGGCCGGGAGCGCAGCGGGGTGAGCTACTTCGGGGTGCAGGATGGCTCGGTGGCGATGGCCGAGATGCAGCACGCCTCGGACTCAAAGCACTGTCGTCGGTGTGGCTCGCCCTACGTCTATGAGGCCATCTACCTCGGTCACCTGGGTCGCTACCACTGCCCGGTGTGCGGTCAACGTCGCCCCGAGCCGACGGTGGCGGCGCACGAGATAGAGCTGCTCGGAACCCGGGGGGCCCGTTTCTCGCTGCGGACCCCGGCCGGCGCGGCATCCGTCTCGCTCCCCCTCCCGGGCCTCTACAACGTCTACAACGCGCTCGGGGCCGCGACCCTGTGCCTCGAGCTGGGCGCTTCCCTGGCCGAGATCACGGCTGGGCTGCAGGACGTCAGCGCCGCCTTCGGCCGCGGCGAGCGCGTCGCGGTCGGCGACGTGGAGCTTTCGATCCTGCTGGTCAAGAATCCGGCCGGAGCCAACGAAGTCGCGCGCACGCTCGTGCTCGAGTCCGGTGACCTCGAGCTCCTCGCGATCCTCAACGACCGGACCGCCGACGGCCGCGATGTGTCCTGGGTCTGGGACGCCGACTTCGAGCTGCTGGCCGGGCGCGTGGGCCACGTGACCTGCGCCGGCACGCGGGCCGCCGAGCTCGCGGTGCGCCTCAAGTACGCCGGCGTGGCCACCGAACGCCTCCACGTGGAGCCCGACCTGAGGGCGGCGTTGGACCACGCGCTCGCCCGCACCGGCCAGGGCCGTCTGTTCGCGCTTCCCACCTACACGGCTCTGCTCGAGCTGCGCGAGGAGCTCACCCGGCGCGGTTACGTGGCCCGCTTCTGGTCGACCCCGGGCCCGCGGTGAGCGTGATCTGGCACGATCTCGAATGCGGGGGCTACACGGCGGACCTGGCCTTGTGGCGCACCCTCGCCGCCGCTCGCGGCGGCCCGGTGCTCGACGTCGGGGCCGGCACCGGCCGCGTAACGCTCGATCTGGCCCGGGCCGGCGTCGAGGTGACGGCCCTGGACCACGATCCCGACCTCCTGGCCGAGCTGCGCCAGCGGGCCGGAGACCTGTCGGTGGACACCGTCTGTGCCGATGCCCGCGCGTTCTCGCTGCCGGGCTGTTTTGCGCTCTGCCTGGTGCCGATGCAGACCATCCAGCTGCTCGGTGGCGCGCGGGGCCGGGCCGGGTTCTGGCGCTGCGCCCGCCAGCACCTGGCTCCGGGCGGCCTGGTGGCGGCGGCGATCGCCGACGAGCTGGACCCCTTTGACGTCGCGGCGGGGGCACGGGCGCCGCTGCCCGATGTGTGCGAGCGCGACGGGGTCGTGTACTCGAGCCTGCCCACCGCGGTTCGGGCCGACGGGGATGGCTTCGTGCTCGAGCGTGAACGCCAGGTCGTGGCCCGCGATGGCACCCTTTCGCGGGAAAGTGACCGGATTCACCTGGACAATGTCAGTGCCGATCGGCTCGAGGCCGAGGCCCGGGCCGCGGGCCTGAACCGGGTTGGGCGAGACGAGATCGCCGCCACCGAGGATCACGTCGGCAGCCGGGTGGTGATGCTCGGTGTCTGAGCTTCGGGTGTGTGCCCTTTACCCCGACCTGATGAACATCTACGCCGATCGCGGCAACCTGCGGCTGCTCGAGCAGCGCTGCCGCTGGCGGGGCCTGGGGTTCAGGCTGACCGCGAGCGGCCTCGGCGAGCGGCTCGACCCCGAAGGCGCCGACCTCTATTACATGGGCGGGGGCCAGGATCGCGATCAGGCGCTGTGCGCCGGCGATCTCGTGGCGACCAAGCGCGAGGACCTGCACGCGGCCGCCGCCCGCGGCGCGGTGATCGTCGGCGTCTGTGGCGGCTATCAACTGCTCGGGCACTCTTATCAGCTGGGCGACGAGAGGCTCCCCGGGGCCGGCTTGGTCGACCTGGTCACCGTCCGGGCTGACGGTCCTCGGCTGATCGGGAACGTCGCCATCGAGGTCGAGCTCGAGCCGGGCCGGGGACGGGTGCTGGCCGGCTTTGAGAACCACGGCGGTCGCACCGCCCTGGGCCCCGGCGAGGCGCCGCTCGGGCGAATCCTGCGCGGCCACGGCAACGATGGCCGCAGCGGTGCCGAGGGGATCCGACGGGGCAACGTCATCGGGACCTATCTGCACGGCCCGCTGCTACCCAAGAATGCCTGGTTCGCGGACTGGCTGATCGCTACCGCGTTGAGCCTGGAGCTGCCGCTGGCCGGGCTCGATGACCGGCTCGAAGACGCCGCTCACGCCGAGGCCCGACGCGCGGCCGGACTTCGACCCGTGGCGGCGGGCTAGCATGAAACTCGCCTCAGTCTCCATGATGCGCCTGCTTCGCTCTGCCTCTATCCCGGCCGCCTCGCGACCGCGGGTCACCGTCGTTTCGCTGCTCGCCGCCTTGGTGTGTGTCGCCTGCGGTGCCTCGAGCTCGAGCAGCCCAACCTCCTCACGCGCCGAGCCGGGCGCCACGAACACGGCCCAGTCAAGCAACTCCGGAACCACCGGCAGCACGGCCAGGACCGCGCTACCCGGCACCGGCAAGCCGCAAGTGACGATCGGGGACAAGAACTACACCGAGCAATTCCTCCTCGGCGAGCTCTACACCCTGGCCCTGCAGGCCCAGGGCTACACGGTCGCCCTCAATCAGAACATCGGGCCGACCGCCGTCACCCTTCAGGCCCTCGGAACCGGCGCGCTGGACATGTACCCGGAGTACCTCGACGTCTTCAACTCCTCGGTGGCGGGCTATCACCGGAGCTTCCGGAGCGAGTTGGCCGCCTACGGGGCCGCGCAGCGCTACGCCGGGGCCCACGGGCTGGCGCTCCTGACCGCGACGCCGTTCAGTGACACTCCCGCCCTCGGAGTCACCGTCGGCTACGCCGAAGGCAACCATCTGAAGACCCTGCACGATCTCGTCCGGATGCAGTCGACGATGATCGTCGGCGGCCCGCCCGAGCTCCAGCAGATCAGCCCCGGGCTACCCCAGCTCGAGCGAGCCTACGGATTCACGGTCAAGAACTTTAAGGATCTCGCCGTCGGCGACCAGTACACGGCTCTGAACGCGAATACGGTTCAGGTGGCCGACGTCAACACGACCGACGGCCAGCTGGTCAGCGGCAACTACGCTCTGCTCGCCGACCCCGAGAACGTTTTTGGCTGGGGCAACGCCGTGCCCGTCGTCTCCCAGAAGGCCCTAGCCAAGGAGGGTCCGGCCTTCGCGGTCACGATCGATCGGGTCAATGCGCTGCTCAGCACGCCGGTCATGCGCGCGCTCAACGAGGCCGTAGACGTGGCCGGTCAGGATGCGGTCACCGTCGCTCGGACGTTCCTGGAGACCCACGGGGTCATCCCGCCGACCTCGTAGGCGCTCGCTCAGGGGCCAGAGCCAAACCCGCCGGTGGAGCCAAAGCCGCCCGCGCCCCGAGCGCTGTCGGTGAGCCCCAGGGTCTCCTCGGGCACGGGGAGCTCGATCCTCACCACCATCAGCTGGGCGATCCGGTCTCCGACGGCCAGCGCGAAGGGATCGTCGCGGTCGGTGTTCATGAGCAGCACCCGGAGCTCGCCGCGGTAGCCGGAGTCGACCAAGCCCGGCGCGTTGACGACCGTCACCCCGTGGCGAGCGGCCAAGCCCGACCGGGGGAGCACGAGCCCGGCGCAGCCGGCCGGAATCTCGACGGCGAGCCCGGTCGGGATCGACGCCCGCGCGCCGGGGGCCAGCAGCGCCGGCTCCAGCGCGCAGAGATCGAGCCCGGCGTCCCCGGGATGAGCCCGGGCCGGCAGCGTCGCGCGGGGATCGAGCCGCACGAAGCGCAGCTCGCCGAGCGCGGGGCAGGCCGGGCTCATCCGGCGGCCGGCTTGGGACCGAGCACGAAGGGCGCGTAACGCGCCGCCACCCCGGCCGGCAATCGGGCGTGCACGCGGACCCCCTCGGGGGTGTCCTCGCGTTCGAGGCCACCGGCCAGCTCGTGCAGCTCGGCCAGGCGCCCGCCCTCGTCGTAGGGCACCAGCAGCTCGACTTCGGACAGGCCACGGGCGAACTCGGTCTCGATCCGCTCGATCAGCTCCGGGATGCCCTCACCGGTGACCGCCGAGACGAGCGCTGCCTCGGGGTGGCGGCGGATGAGTCCGGCCCGCTCGTCGTCCTCGATCTGATCGGCCTTGGCGAGGACCAGCAGCCGGGGCGCCTCGTCGGCGGTGATCTCCTGCAGGACGTCCTCGACGGCTCGGGTCATCTCGCCCAGCTGCACCTCGGACACCGAGGCGTCGACCACGTGCAGGAGCAGATCGGCGCGTCGGGTCTCCTCGAGCGTGGCTCCAAAGGCGTCGACCAGCTGGTGGGGGAGCTTGCGGATGAAGCCGACGGTGTCGGTGAGCAGATAGTCCCGGCCGCTTGATCGCAACACCCGTGTGGTGGGATCCAGGGTGTGAAAGAGCCGATCGCGGACCGGAACGGTGGCGCCGGTGAGCGCGTTGAGCAGGGTCGACTTACCGGCGTTGGTGTAGCCGGCCAGGGCGACTTGCGGCATCTGCGCCCGCTCGCGCTCGGCGCGCATCACCGACCGGGTCGAGCGGACCTGGGCCAGCCGGCGCTTGAGCGCGGCGATCCGGTCGCGGGCCAGCCGGCGGTCAGTCTCGATCTGGGTCTCGCCGGGCCCCCGGGTGCCGATACCGCCGCCGAGACGCTCGAGGTGCGACCACAGCCCACGCATCCGGGCCAGGTTGTATTCGAGCTGGGCCAGCTCGACCTGGAGCTTGCCCTCAGCGGAATGGGCGTGGGCGGCGAAGATGTCCAGGATGACGGCCGTGCGATCGATCACCGGCACCCCGAGAGCGGTTTCGAGATTGCGCTCCTGGCGGGGCGAGAGCTCGTCGTCGGAGGCGACCAGGTTGGCGTCCGCCTCGGCGATCGCGGCCTTGAGCTCGTCGATCTTGCCGGGACCGAGATAGGAGTTGGGGTGTGGGGTCTCGCGGCGCTGAACGAGCTCGCCGGCGGCGGCGACACCCGCGGTCCGCAGCAGCTCCTCGAGCTCGGGCAGATGGTTCTCTTCGCCGGCGGGGACGGCGGCGATCATCAAGGCGCGCTGGCGCGCGCGGCCGCGCGGCCGTTGCCCATCGCCATCGCGTGACGGGTGTCCGTTGTGCTCGGCGGAGGCAGGCGGCACTAGGTCAGATGGTAGCCGCGCCCCGCCCGGATTCCCGCTGATTCCCGCGCGCGCTAAAGGCGCGACAGACGCTCCACGGCCTCGAGCAGCCGTGCGTCGGGGGTGGTCAGCGAGATCCGGAAGAACCCCTCGCCGTGGGGGCCGTAGGCGCCACCGGGCGAGATCACCACCGCGGCCTGCTCGAGCACGTGCTCACAGTACGTGGCGGCCGATGCAAACCCGGGCGGGACGGGAGCCCACACGTAGATCGTGCCCTTGGGCGGAGTCACGTTGACACCGGCGGCGGCCAGCGCCTCGCAGACCAGGTCGCGGCGGCGCTCATAGACGGCGTTCATGGCCCGGACCTCGTCGTCGACCTCGGGCTGGAGCGCGGCCACACCGGCCAGCTGGACGGCTTCGAACAGCCCCGAGTCGACGTTTGACTTCAGGCGCCAGTACTCGCTGATCGCCCCGGCGTTGCCGACGATCGCCGCACACCGCCAGCCGGTCATGTTGTAGCCCTTGGAGAGCGAGAAGACCTCGACGCCGACCTCCTTGGCCCCCGGAGCGGCCAAGAACGACGGGGCGACGTAGCCGTCGAAGGTGGTCTCGCTGTAAGCGTTGTCATGGACGACGAGCAGATCGGCGCGGCGCGCGAGCTCGATCGCCTCCTCGAACACGCCCTCGGGCACGATCGCGCCGGTCGGGTTGTTGGGGTAGTTGGTGAACATCAGCCGCGCCCGCTCGAGGACGGCGGCCGGGATGGCCCCGAAGTCGGGCGCGAAACCGCGCTCGGGGATCAGCCCCATCAGGTACGGCTCGGCCCCGGCCAGCAGCGGGCCCCCGGTGTAAACCGGATAGCCCGGATCGGAGGCCAGGGCGACGTCGCCCGGATCGAGGAAGGCGAGGTTGAGATTGAAGATGCACTCCTTGGCCCCGATCGCCGGCATGACCTCGGTCTCAGGGTCCAGAGCGACCCCGAAGCGGCGGTCATAGAAGCCGGCCACGGCGTCCCGGAAGGCCGCCAAGCCCCGATTGGATGGGTAGGTGTGCGTGCTCGGGTCAGCGACGGCGGCCTGCGCAGCGGCCACGATGGCCGAGTAGGTCGGGGTGTCGGGGTCACCGATCCCGAGACTGATGACGTCCGCCCCGGCGGCGCGCTTGGCCGAGACCTTGCGCTCGAGCTCAGCGAACAGGTAGGGCGGGATCTGGTCCAGACGCTTACTCGGCTTCATGCAGCTCCTTGACAAATTCCTCCGCGAGCGTGCCGCGGAACACCGGGATCGCCCACCCCGTCAACGTTACGTGAAGATCCTCCCCCACCTCGACCTCGAGCTCGCCGCCGTCCAGCACCACCGTGACCGGCGAAGCGCCTCCGGCCAGGACGTGGGCGACCGCGGCACCGCTGGCCCCGGTACCGCTGGCCGAGGTCTCCCCCACGCCCCGCTCGAAGATCCGCGCCCGGATCCGGTCGGGAGCCAGCGGCGCGTACCAGGAGATGTTGGTGCGGTTGGGAAACAGCTCGTGATGCTCAATTCCGGGCCCGATCCGGGGCAGGTCGAGCACCGCGAGAGTGGCTTCGTCGGGCACCCGGATCGCGCACTGAGGGTTGCCGACCTGCACGTGCTGAAAGACCCACGTCCGGTCCTCATCGGCGAGCCGACCGACCCCGTCGGCGGCGCCGGCCGGGTAATCGGCGCTCGCCGTGCGCGTGCGGCCGATGGCCAGGCGGGCCGTGGTCGGCGACGTGATGGTCGGCTGGATCTCTCCGGCTGCGGTCTGAATCCGGAAGCGGTCACTCTGCGCTCGCCCGGATCGACGGAGATAGAGCGCGGCTTCGCGGGCTCCGTTGCCCGACAGCTCGGCTTCGGAACCGTCGGGGTTGAAGATCTGCAGGCGGGCGACGAACTCGGGCTGATCGGGCGCCGAGAGCAGCAGCACACCGTCGGCGAACACGCCGGTGTGCCCCGCGCACAGGGCCCGCACCCGCCCGGGGGTGAGCGGGAAGGGCAGAGCCGTCTGTTCCACGATCAGGTAGTCGTTGCCGAGGGCATGCCACTTCTCGAAGTCCACGCGGCGGCAGTGTATGTGTACCGTCGCCCCGGCCATGGTTTGGCGTCTGCGCACCTCACCGTCGATCCCACTGCTGCTCCTGGCGATCGTTTCGGTGCTCTCCCTCGGCGCCCGCGCGGCGCGACTCGGGCAGCCGTGCCAGTCGCCGTGCACCCAGGCCGGCCAGCACACCCTGATCTTCGACGAGGCTTACTACGTCAACGCGGCCCGGGTGATCGCGGGCATCCGGCCCCCGGGCGGCTCGCACTACGCGGCCGCGCCGCTCGGCACCGATCCCAACGCCGAGCATCCGCAGCTGGCCAAGCTGATCATGGCCGGAGGGATCGAGCTGTTCGGCGATGGACCGTTGGCCTGGCGGCTCGGGAGCCTGCTCTTCGGCTCGATCGCGATCCTGGGCATGTTCGCGCTGGTGCGCGCCGGCGGTGGGGGCCGTTGGACGGCCTTGGCGGCCAGCACCCTGATGGCCTCAGACAACCTGCTTCTGGTCCACGGCCGGATCGGGACGCTGGACATCTACACGGTGGCGATGATGATCTGGGGCCTGGCTCTGTACCTGCGCGGGAGAACGCTGCTGGCCGGCCTCACGCTGGCGGTGGCGTCGGCCTTCAAGCTCGTCGCCCCCTACGCGGTGGCCGTGCTCGTGCTGGTCGAGTTCGCGCGGGTGATCGCCGGTCGGCGCGATCGCGAGAGCCCCGAGGACTGGCGGCCGAGGCCGGCGCTGCAGCGGCTGATCAACTGCGGGTTCACCGGCGCCGGCGTGTTTATGGGTTTGCTCGGCGTCATGGACCTGATCGCCACCCCATACAACGATTCCGGCGGTCAGCTCATCAACGGCGGGCCGTTCGACCATTTCGCCCACATGGTCGCCTACGCGGCCCAGCAGGTCAGCCCCCACGGACCCCAGGGGATCGCCTCCTACCCGTGGGCGTGGCTGATCGATCTCAAGCCGATCGTCTACCTGCGGATCAACCCGTCGCTGCCCGGCGCCGGCCTCTACGCGATCCACCCGGTGTCGAAGTTCCTGGGGATGGTCAGCCCTCCGATCATGCTCCTCGCCCTGCCCGCGCTCGGCGTCGGGTTGTATCGCTGGCTTCGGCCCCGGCGATGGCGACGAAGAGGCGCTCGGGCGGCCGCAGCCGGGCCCGATGCTTTGGCGGCCCCCGCCACACCGGCCGATCGCCAGCTGGCCGCGCTCGGCCCGGCCTGGTTTGTCGGGACCTGGGTTCCCTTCGCGCTACTCAGCCTGATAGATCAGCGCACGAGCTACCTCTACTACATGGTGATCGTGATGCCCGGGATCTACGTCGCCGTGAGCTATCTGCTCACGCTCGTCTGGCGCTGGCGGCGCGCCTGGGTGAGGTGGCTGATCGCGGTCTGGGGCGTCCTGGTCCTGGCGGCGGTCGTGCTCATGTATCCGTTCGTGCCCGCGTTCTAGAGACCCGACGCGCCCTCGAGCCACCGGGCGTGAACCTCGGTGGCCAGGTCCTCGGGTGATCGACCGGTCGCGTCGAGCACCGTGACCCCGGCCAGCTTGCGCATCCAGGTCAGCTGGCGACGGGCGTAGTTGCGGGTGTACCGCTTGGTCGCCTCCACATCGCCGGCCAGCAGCTCCTTGAACCCGAGCGCTTGGCGAGCGGTGGACGAGGCCCCCTGCGCACTAGCGCGCCGCACCTCCAGCTCGACGCCCCCAGCGAGCATCGCGTCCACGCGCGCCTCGATCCGCGCATAGAGACGCTCGCGGTCCATGACCAGCCCGACCAGCAGGGTGGGATGACGAACCTCCTCGCTCCACAGCTGCGAGCGCTCGGGGGGTGGCTCGAGCTCGCCGGAGTCCAGCAATTCGAGCGCCCGCACGATGCGCTGGCGGTCAGACGGCGCGATCTCGGCGGCCGCCCAGGGGGCCCGGAGCTCCAGGATCGCATGCAGGGCCTCGGGGCCGCGGCGCTCGAGGTCGGTCAGCCAGCGCTCGCGTACCCCCTCGGCGGGCGCGGGGCGCAGGCTGAGCTCGGTCAGCGCGGCGCGGAGATAGAGGCCGGTGCCCCCCACCACGATCGGTCGTCGGCCCGCGTCCAGGAGGCCGTCGATCTCGGCGTGGGCGAGCGCGGCGTACTGACCGGCGCTGAAGGTCGCATCGACGGGCACAAACGACAGCAGCCGATGTTCGAGCGCGGTCCGCTGCGCCGCCGTGGCGGCGCCGGTGAGGATCTCCAGTCCCGTATAGACCTGGAGCGCGTCAGCCGACACTGCCACTGGGTCCTCGCCGCCAGCGCGCAGGCGTTGAGCCAGGGCCACGGCGAGGTCGGTCTTGCCAATCCCGGTGGGGCCGAAGAGCGCGATCAGGGCGGGCGGAGCCATGCCTGGGCAGTATCGTGGAGCGCATGACCGTGACCATCGGCGCTGGCGTCTCCACCGCCCACGACCCCCTGACGGCCCCCGAGGTAACTCTGGAGGGGATGCGCGAAGCGATCGCTCCCGCCCGGAGCGTCGGCGAGGAGGGCCAGGAGATGCTCGAGGGTCTGCCTGACCTGGCCAGCGGCGTGGCGGTGGCGGGCGCCCGCGTCAACATCTCGAGGGCGGAGGGCTGATGGCCGGCGGCCGCGTCGCCCTCGCTGGGTCCACGGTGCTTCTGACCGGCGCCACTGGCGGCATCGGTCATGCGATCGCACGGGAGCTCAATCACCATGGCGCTCAGCTGATCCTCACTGGTCGGCGCGATGGCGTGCTCGACGGGCTGGCCGCCGAGCTCGGGGCGCGCGCCTTGAGCTGCGACCTCGCCTCCCGCGACGCCGTCGCCCGGCTGGCCGGGCAGGTCTCGGGCGCCGAGATCCTGGTCGCCAACGCGGCGCTGCCGGCCAGCGGGTGCCTCGAGGAGCTGAGCCAGGAGGAAATCGACGGAATGCTCGAGGTCAACCTGCGGGCGCCGATCGCGCTGGCCCGAGCGCTCGTTCCGGCGATGATCGAGCGCGGAGCGGGGCACATGGTCTTCGTCTCCTCGCTGCAGGGCAAGACCGGAACCCCAGCCTCGGCGCTCTATTGCGCGACCAAGTTCGGGCTGCGCGGCTTTGCGCTCGGCATCCGCGAGGATCTCCGCGAGCACGGGATCGGAGTATCGACCATCTTCCCGGGCTTCATCCGCGACGCCGGGATGTTCGCCGATACCGGCGTCAAGCTCCCCCCCGGCGTGGGCACGCGCTCGCCGGTGCAGGTGGCCCAGGGGATCGTCCGAGCGATCGAGCACGACCGCGCCGAGCTCGATGTCGCACCGCTGCCTCAGCGTCTGGGAACCGCCGTCGCGGGTCTCGTGCCCGAGCTCGCGGCCTCGGTCAGCCGCCGGCTCGGGTCGCATAAGATCGCCCGTGGCATGGTCGAGCGTCAGCGCGCGCAGCGCTGAGCCGCCGGCCGGGGGCGAGGAATTACCCCTGCGTGGCGTGCTCGCCGGTTACGGAGGCCAGCGCGGCGATGATCTCGTCGGCCAGCTTGGCGCCGTCGGCGGCGATTTCGGGCGTGGCCTGAACGCGAACCACAAGCTCGGCGCCCTCGAGCTCCTCGAGCAGAACCGATGGCTTGTGGATCGTGGCGATGCTGATCTCATGGTCGAGGATCGCCTGGACCTGGCTGGGCCGCACCCCGGAGGTGAGCGTGACCTTGACGTCCACCGAGTCGGGCTCCTTGAGCGGCACCACCGCGGCGGCCAGGACGACGTTGTTGGGGATCAGGACCCGGTCATAGCCCTGGGTCAGGGTGGTGTAGAGCAGGCCGAGGGAGCTGACGATGCCCTCCA
Source organism: Solirubrobacteraceae bacterium (assembly GCA_051005855.1). GTDB lineage: Bacteria > Actinomycetota > Thermoleophilia > Solirubrobacterales > Solirubrobacteraceae > Palsa-465. The sequence continues at coordinate 18,842 of JBPCIY010000109.1, forward strand.
CCGAGCCGCCCACCGCTCCGGCTTGGAAGCGCACGCGCTCGCCGACCCGAAACGGCCGGGCGCTGAGCAGGACCATTCCGGCAATCAGGTTGCCCAGCGTCTGCTGGGCGGCCAGACCGAAGATCACGGCCGTGAAAGCGCCCCCGGCGGCGATCGTTCCGGACCCCAGACCGGCCGTGCTGAGCGCCAGCAGGAGGCTGATCCCAATCGTGGCCAGCCGCATCAGGAAGCCGACCGTTCCGGCGGTGGCAGGATCCATGCGCCGCAGGAAGGTCGGACCCGCAGCGCGCCCGACATCCGCGGCCAGTGCCCAGCCGATCGCCACCAGGGCGATCACGGTGGCGATCTGGATCGGAGTCTGGAGACGGTTGACTTCGTGCTTGCCGACGATCGAGACGCGCTCGTGATAGGCGATGAGCACCCCAATCAGCAGCGGGACGAGCACCAGGGCCCGTCGGCGGGCCCGGGTGACCAGCCTCTCGTCCGGGGTCCCAAAGCTCAGGCCGGCGCGCTCCCACGCGTCACTGCGCGTCTCGAACATCCGGTCGAGGTTCAGGTCTCGTTTCTGCGGTCGGAATTTCGGCATGTGCTCAGACTCCTAGGTCCCTCGGGGTCTCGTCTACCTATCACCGCTCACCGCGTGCGGTTTCACTTCAACCTGGGTCGAATAGCGACTCCTGGCGGTGCTCGACGTGTTCCGCGCTGGACTCGGGAGCGGTCATAAAGGCGCTCCGACCACGCTGCCAGGGACTCAGATCGGGTCCTTGGACGAGGCTGGCCAGACGCCGGCGCTCCTGAGCGGGCGCATAGGCTCCGTATCGGTAGAGGTCACGGTAGCGACTCACCAGGTCGCCCCGGTTCTCGCTCAGCCACTGAAAGAACAGGCGGCGGACATCGGAGCGCAGGTGCAGGGCGATTCCGGTCACGTACGAGGCGCCGGCCTCGGCGGCCATCCCCAGCAGCGGCGCCAGCTGCTCCGGGGCGTCGTTGATGCCGGGCATCAGGGGCGCAATCAGGACTCCGGTCGGGATCCCGGCCCGCACGAGCTCAGCCACTGCCTCCAACCGGGCGCGCGGATGCGGCGTATGAGGCTCAGTCGCCCGCCAGGCCCGCTCGTCGAGCGTGGGCACCGACAGCGCAGCGCTGAACCCCGCCCGGGCCGCCAGCTCCTGCATCAGGTCCAGATCGCGCAACAGCAGCGGCGATTTGGTCAGGACCGAGCCCGGGTTGCGGGCCTCGATCATCGCCTCCCAGATCCCGCGCATGAGCTTGTAGCGGCCCTCGACCCACTGGTAGGGGTCGGTGTTGGTCCCGAGCGCGATGTGCTCCCGTTGCCACGACGGCCGAGCGAGCTCGACCCGGAGCCGTTCGGGGGCGTTGACCTTGACCACGATCTCGCGCTCGAAGTCCCGGCCCGCGTCGAAGTCCAGGTACTTGTGGGTCGGGCGGGCAAAGCAGTTGTGGCTCACCACCCCGTTGGCGATGAAGTCCCCGGTACCGGTGCTGATGTCGTACATGCGCATCGTCATGCCGAGAGCACGTACGGAGCTGACTTGCTTGGGAGTGGAGCTCTTCAACGCCCGCCCGTCGATTCGGCGTTTCCGTGTGATCGCCGGATCCGTAGTGAGCAGGAATCGCAGTTGAGCGGCCAACCCGCCTCTGAGGCGCACGCAAGTGGCAACACAGGGACGGCGCTCGACGGCGACTTCAAAACCGAGCCGCTGGGCGCAGGCGACCGTCCACGCGATGATCTCTTCGTCGGTATTGGATATCCGCATGACTCCCAGCGAGTAGGAGCCTTCGGCATCGAAGGTTCCGGCCAGAAAGCCGCGTACCCACTGGAGGGTTGGCCGGACGGGCCAGCGGATCAGCTCGATGATGAGGTCGTGCACAACTCGGGCTTGGCTACGAATTGCCCGGATCGGTCGGTGGGAAGGCCCACCCTCGGCGAAGGAGAGCTCCGTGGTGAAGATTGATTGCGCATCCAGGAACCGACGAGCGCGGTCCAGGGCCTCCTGATCAGCCAGGGCCAGGCGAAAGCGGTACGCGTCCCCGTGAGTCCGCCCCGGGCGCTCATAGCTGCAGTGCGCCAAGTTGGCGTCACCGCGCACTATGCCACGGAGGTAGCCGCGTCGATAATCCTGGTCGTGCTCTGGCGCCGAGCTCGAGCCGCCCGGACCGAGTAGGTGGGTTCCGACTGTCAGATGGGGTCGCCGTGCCCGTCCGCATTCGCTCCCGAGCACGTACCTCCAACCACGCCGGCTGAGAAACCGGTGCTCCTCGCTAGCCACGAGCTCTGTCCCGTCCTCAAGCTCGACCACGAAAGCCGGCTTGATGCTGGACCACTTGTCGAGTACCTCTGAGGCGACAAGGCGCCGGTACGCACCGTTACGTCGGGTGCCATAGATCTGGGTGCCGACCTCGAGGTCACGAATCGAGACCTCGCGCCCATTGGCGCAGAGCACGCGCGTGTCGTCCCCTAGGCAGTAGGAGCACGCGTGCGTGCATCCGCGATAGGGGTTAATCGTCCAGCGGAACGGCATCTGCGAGGCCTCGGGCACGCGATTGAGGATCGTCTTGGCCCGGACCTCGTAGAAGTTGGTCGACATCGCCTCGGGAGCGTCGAAATGCCGCACCACCGCCTCGTCCGGGTAGCCCGGGAGGCGAGCTCGCTCCTCGACGTCGATGCTGAGGTTGTTCCATCGCACGAACGTATGTTCGCACAGCGTCCGGACGGCATGACACTCCTAGGCCCGGGGGGGGCGTGACCCAAACCGCCTCGGGTGGGGCTCAGCCGCCGGCGCGCGCCAGCAATGTCGCCTCGCCACTGAGCGTCTGACTGGTCGCAGCGTCGATCTGTACGGAAACGATCTCCCCCGGGCCGCCCAGCCCGTCGAAGTTGACGACCTTGTTGTGGCGTGAGCGTCCGCGCAGCCGGCTCGGATCGGTCCGCGACGGACCCTCGATCAGCACCTCGAGCGTGCGGCCGACGAAGCGCTGGGCCTGCTCACGGGCCCGCCGTTGGATCACTTCGACCAGCCGCTCTAGGCGCTCCACCTTGAGCTCGTGGGGCACCTGATCGGGCAGCGTCGCCGCCTCGGTGCCTCGTCGCGGCGAGTAGATGAAGGTGAAGGCGCCGTCGTAGCCGACCGCCTCGGAAGCCTCGAGGGTCTGTTCGAAGTCGGCGTCGGTCTCGCCCGGGAAGCCGACGATGATGTCGGTGGTGAGCGCGCAGTCGGGGACGTGCTCACGGATCAAGGCGACCCGGTCGAGGTAGCGCTCGCGCGTGTAGGTGCGTCGCATGCGCTTGAGTACTGGGTTGGACCCCGACTGCAGCGGCAGGTGGATGTGCTCGCACAATGCGTCCAGCTCGGCGTGGGCACGAACCACATCCTCGCGCATGTCCTTGGGATGCGGACTGGTGTAGCGGATCCGGTCGATGCCGTCCACAGCGTCGACCACGGCCAAGAGCTCGGCGAACGTGAGGCGCTGCTCCCGGGGCAGATCACGGCCATAGGAGTTGACGTTCTGTCCGAGCAGAGTGACCTCGCGCACGCCATCGGCTGCCAGCCGCTCCACCTCGGCCCGGAGCTCGTCCCCGGGGCGGCTGACCTCGCGCCCGCGGGTCGAGGGAACGATGCAGTAAGAGCAGACCGAGTTGCAGCCGACCGAGATCTGCACCCAGCCCTGGTACTCGCGGGCCCGCTTGGCCGGCAGGTGCCCGGTGAAGCCCTCGAACTCGAAGAATCCCTGGGCGGTCAGGGAATCGCCGGTCAGAAACTCGGCCAGCCGGTGTACCTGGCCGGGGCCGAAAGCGACGTCGACGAACGGGAATTGCGAGAAGACCTCCTCCTTGACCGACTGGGCCCAGCAGCCCCCGACCCCGACGATCTTGGCGGGGTTCTCACGTTTGAGCCGCTTGGCCTCGCCCAGATGTGCGGCCAGCCGCGTGTCGGCCGCCTCTCGGATCGAACAGGTATTGAACAGGATCAGATCGGCATCACCGCGCGCCGGCGCCTCGGTGTAGCCCAGTGACTCGAGCATGCCCTGGATCCGCTCAGAATCATGGGCGTTCATCTGGCACCCGAACGTGGTGACGTGATAGCTGTTCATCGGGGCAACTCAGACTACCGGCGCTTGGGCGGGGCGTCTCGGGGTCGGGGCGCGCTGATAGCCCGGGAGCAGCAGCTCGACCCGCGCCCCCGTGCTCCCGGCGTGGGGATCGGTCGCGTGGACCTCGCCGTGATGCGCGTCGGCGATCGCGCGCACGATGGCGAGGCCCAGGCCGGCGCCCCCCGCCGCCCGGCTCCGGGCCGGATCGGTGCGATGAAAGCGCTCGAAGACCCGCTCGCGCTCGGCCACCGGTATCCCGGGACCGTCGTCGACGACCGCAAAGCGCAGCCGTCCGGGCGCCGCCTCCTCGACCTCGAGTCCGACCAGGCCGATGCCCTCGGCCGTCTCCCGGATCGCGTTGCCGGCCAGGTTGCGTAGGGCCTGGGCAAGCCGGTCGGGGTCGGCGAAGAGCGTGCCGCTCGGGACCTCGCCGAGTTCGAAGTTACGCGCCGCGGTGAGGCTGATGCCGTCCCACAGCTGCTCCACGAAGGTGGCCAGCTCGATTCGCTCGGGGCGCAAGAAATCGCCGTGCTCGCTCTGGGCGAGGAGTAAGAGGTCGTCGACCAGACGGCTGATCCGGGTGATCTCGCGCTGGACGTGGACGGCGGCCCGGCGCACGTCATCGGCGCTGGGGTCGGGCTCGGCGGCCAAGACCTCGATCTGGCCTCCGATCACCGTGATCGGAGTGCGCAGCTCGTGCGAAGCGTCGGCGATGAACTCGCGCTGCCCCTTGAGCTCGGCGGTCAGCCGGTCGAGCATGTTGTTGAACGCTTCGGCCAGCACGGTGACCTCACCGCCGCCCGGGGTAGTGTCCATCCGGGGCTCAAGCTCGCCTGCGTCCACCCGGGTGGCTACGGACGCCATCCGCCGCAGCGGCGCGGAAACTCGGGCGCCGGCCACATAGGAGATGAGCAGGGCCAGGGCAAGCGTGATCGCGCCGGCCAGGACGAAGGTCCGGGCCACCCCGCTCTGGGCCCGATCGACGATCGACAGGGGCTCACCGGCTCCGACCAGCACCCGGGTCCCACCGATCGAGACCAGACGCTCGAAGATCCTCGTCGGGCCGCTGTCGGGGACCCGCTGGACGGTGTAGCCGAGCCGAGGCGCCAGCAGCGCCGCGGCCGCATCGCTTTCCGAGCCCTCGTCGGCAGACGTCTCTCCCGCGTCGGGCAGCGCCCCCGAGCCCACGATCTCGGGGTGGTTGACGGCCGCGCCCACGCCGGGGATCGATACGAACAGCAAGCTCGACGAGGCGCCGTACGGTTGGCCGGCGAGATAGCCCCGCGCGCGGACGACCAGATCGCCGGGAGAGGTGCCGGACTGCGCGCCGAGCGATTGGGCCAGCTGGCTGGTGTCCCCGACGACATCGCGGTCGATCTGCTGGCGCAGCTCGGTGCCGGTGTCGGTGTAGACGACCCAGAAGATGACGGCCACCGAGACCAGCATCACCGCTGCGACCCACGCGGTCAGCCGCCAGCGCAGGCCGTTCGGGAACCGCAGGCTAGCCGGGCGCATCGAACCGATAGCCGACCGAACGCACGGTCACGATCGGATCCTTCTCCCCCGGCTGGCGCAGCTTGCGCCGCAGATAGCCCACGTAGACATCGACCACGTTGGTCCCGGGGTCGTACTCATAGCCCCAGACGGCGCGCAGGATCTGCTCGCGCGAGAGGACCCGGCCCGTGTTGCGCAGCAGGTAGGAGAGCAGCTCGAACTCGGTGGTCGATAGGCGGACGGTGGCCCCCCCGCGCCTGACCTCCCGGGTGATCAAGTCAACCTCGACGTCTCCCCCCGCAAGCGTCGTGGTCGGGGTCTGGGCGACGAGTCGCAGCTGAGCCCGGATCCGAGCGGCGAGCTCTGAGAGCGAGAACGGCTTGGTCAGATAGTCGATCGCGCCGGCATCGAGGCCGTTCACGCGGTCCTCGACGTCGCCCCGAGCGGTCAGGATGATCACGGGCAGGGCGGGCCGGCTGGTGCGGACGTCGTCGAGCACTTCGAGGCCGCTGCGCAACGGGAGCATCACGTCGAGCACCACGAGGTCGAAGGGCTCGCTCAGCGCGCGTTCGGTGCCGCGGATGCCGTCCCCGGCGGACTCGACCTCGAACCCGTAGGAGCGCAGGCCGCGCTCGAGGAAGTCGACGATCCCCGGCTCGTCCTCGATGACCAGGATCCGGCCCGGCATCTCAGCGCGCGTACTCGACGGCTCGCGATTCCCGGATCACGGTGACTTTGATCTGCCCGGGGTACTCGAGCTCTTTCTCGATCTCGCGGGCGATCTCGTGCGAGAGGAGCGTGGCCGCGTCATCGTCGATGGCCCCGGGGGCAACCATGATGCGGATCTCTCTTCCCGCCTGCATGGCATAGACCTTGTCCACGCCCGGGTGGCGGGTGGCGATCTGCTCGAGGTCGCGCAGGCGCTTGACGTATTGCTCGAGCGACTCGCCGCGAGCGCCCGGGCGAGCCCCCGAGAGGGCGTCGGCGGACTGGACGATCACGGCCTCGATCGTCTGGGGCTCGACCTCATTGTGATGGGCCTCCATCGCGTGCGCGACGGCGGCGGACTCGCCATGCTTACGGGCCAGATCGCCGCCGACCAAGGCGTGGGGCCCCTCGATCTCGTGCGTGACCGCCTTGCCGATGTCGTGCAGGAGGGCGGCACGGCGCGCGGTCTTGGCGCTGGCTCCGAGCTCATGGGCCATCATCGCGGCCAGCTGGGCGACCTCGATCGAGTGCGCGAGGACGTTCTGGCCGTAGCTGGTGCGGAAGCGCAGCCGTCCCAGCAGCTTGACCAGTTCGGGGTCAACGCCCTGGACGCCGGCATCGAACACGCCCTGCTCGCCCAGTTCCACCATGTGGCTCTCGAGCTCGGACTTGGTCTGATAGTAGGTCTCCTCGATCCGAGCGGGATGGATTCGCCCGTCGTCGAGAAGCTTTTCCAGGGTGAGCCGGGCGATCTCGCGCCGGACGCCGTCAAAGCCCGAAAGCACCACGGCTCCGGGCGTGTCATCGATAATAAAATCCACTCCGGTCAGGTTCTCGAGCGCCCGGATGTTGCGGCCCTCGCGACCGATGATCCGGCCCTTCATGTCATCGGCGGCCAGTTGCACCACCGACACCGTCGTTTCGGCCGCGTGGGCGGCGGCCAGCCGCTGCATGCAGACCGAGAGGATGTTGCGTACGCGCCGTTCGGCCTCGCGCTTGGTCTCCTCCTCGATCTGGCGGATGCGGCGCGCCGCATCGTGCTTAGCCTGGCCTTCGATCTCGTCGAGCAGCAGCTGCTTGGCCCGGGCGCCCGACATGCCAGCCAGGCCCTCGAGCTTCTGCTCGACCTGCAGGCGTCCCGCAGCTAGTCCCTCGCGCTCTCGCTCCAACTCTGATTCACGCTTGCCGAGCGTGTCCTCGCGGCGCGAGATCGCGTCCTCACGTCGATCCAGGCTCCCATTGCGCTCGGTGATCGTGGCCTGGAGCGCGTTTGCCGCCTCGTGGTCGACCCTGGTGGCCACGGGAGCGACGGCTCGATGCGAACGGCCGTAGAGAGCGGCGGCGACCACGATTCCGAACGCGATGAGCGCTGCGGCACCGATGATTTGCATGGTCGTTCCTCTCGCTGGACCCGCGTAAACCGTGGGCAGGCGGGTCCATATCTCAGATTTCTTATGGGGAGCGACCGAGCGGTCCGTTCGGTCCTTCGAACGGAGGCCCTCCAGACGGTGGGTTCACCGTTTTGTGGCGGCTGCCGAAGCTCTAGGTAGCCGATCTGGGCCGTTCGGGCGGCCCGGTACAGATTGCCGTCAGCACTTGGATCTCAGTGGTTTCGATAGCTGGAGATTTGCTGGTGTTTTGCGGTCCCGAGGACCGTTCGTTCGCGATCTCCATCGTAGTACCGGCGCCGAGCCGGCGCAAACCGTCGTATTTGCGTCGGCGGCCACTGGATCGGGCGTCAGTCGCCGCAGGCGTCACTCGCCGCGGGCGTAGGCCGAGAGCGCGTCGAGGGCGAGCTCGCTCTCAAAGCCCTTACGGATCAGAGCTCCGAGGGCCCGGTCGCGCTCCCGGCGTTCCCGGGGCGGCATGGGAAAGCGCCGGCGCAGTAGGGCCAGTGCGCGGTCGAGTTCGGTTTGCTCCGGGCCGCACTCGGACTCGTAGCGGTGCAGCGCGGTCTCGATCAGCTCACGGTCAAGCCGCGGTCGGCGAGTCCCCGGCGGATCCGCTCGCTCCCCCAGCCCTCGAGCTCGCGCTTGTCGTGGACGAACATCAGGGCATAGCGGGCGTCGTCCACGTAGCCCCGCTCCTGGAACTCGCGCAGGCACGCCTCAGCGGTCTCGGCACCGACCCCCTTGCGCTCGAGTTGACGCCGGAGTTCGTCGGTCGTGCGCTCGCGCCGGTTCAGGAACGCGAAGCCGAGCTCCAGCCCGCGCTGGAGCCGTTGCGCCTCGGTGGTCTCAGGCGGCTCGATCTTCGCTGTCTCCGACTGCCGCCAGCGCCGGCTCGTCATGCTCGATCTCCTTGACCAGGTCACGGCTGAGGCCCAGAGCGGCGTAGACCTTGCCTTCGATCTCGTCAGCCATCTCGGGGTGCTCGTCCAGGAACGCCTTGGCGTTGCCCCGGCCCTGACCGAGACGCTCATCGCCGTAGGAGAAGAACGATCCCGACTTGGTGACGATGTTGTGTTCGATGCCGTAGTCGAGCAGGCAGCCCGAGGTCGAGATGCCCCGACCGAACTCGATGTCGAACTCGGCCTGCTTGAACGGAGCCGCGACCTTGTTCTTGACCACCTTGACCCGCACCCGGTTGCCGACCGCTTCGGTTCCGTCCTTGAGGGTCTCGATCCGGCGGATGTCCAGACGCTGAGAGGCGTAGAACTTCAGCGCCCGGCCGCCGGGCTGGGTCTCGGGTGAGTTGTGGACGATCACATGATCGACCATATAGGTGTGGTTGTCCTCGATCTGGAGGTCGTAGCGACGTCGCCGGCTCGGCCGATCGTGCTCAGGACGCGCGGGCGGCTTCGAGTAGCGCCGTAGCACTCGGGCAGCGACGGGTCGCAAGCTGATCCGACTCGCCAGGTCCGTAGCGTAATCGCCGGCGTCGACATCCCACGCGAAGCGCCCGCGCACGCTCGGATGGAGCTTGTAGTCGAGTGATGGATGGACGTAAGGTGCGATCTTCTCGTGAAGCCTGCGTGCGCGATCTCCACTGAAGAGAAGGTTGTGGCCGCTGAGTGTGGGTCTCCCCATACCGAGCTCCTCGCAGCGAGCAGCCAGCCGTTCGCGGTCATCGTGACTGAACCCGGCTACGCAAATCGAGGGTTTTCCGTAACCCCAGCGCGCGTAGCTTCCACCAAAGGTTCCGTCATCGCAATACCAAGCCGCGATTGCTCGTTCATCCAACTCTTGAATCAGCGTCTCCGGTGCCGTGCGGCGTCCTTCGGCCGAGTACACAGCATCGCGCAGCTCGGCGAGCTGGCGCATCGGAAGCGTGTCAAAGCCGATCCCGTTGCCGGTACGCCCCATCTTGCGCGCGAAGGGAGCCAGCATGGCTTGCTTCCATTCGCAGTACTCGCGCTGGCGCTCACCATGGCCCACCCGGAATGAGGCGTTGTGCTCAGACGCATACCGGAGCGATCCGTCACCGAGCAGGCTGCCCATGAGCAGCTTCATCTGATCGTCGCTGAGGGCGTAGCGCTTGGCGGCGACCAGCACCTCGTCACCCTCCTCGATCTCGCCGGCGGGCCGTTCCCCTTCCGGCGTGAAGATCATGTGATTGGGCGTGCAAGCAAATTTCCGCTTGCCGGATCCTCCGCCGGCCTCGACCTCGAACTGGAGCCAGTCGTCGGTCTCGCCGTTGTCGTACCACTCAACCACCCGCTGCGGCTCGATTTTGCCCGTAGCAGGATCCATCGAGAGAACCTCGACCGGCAGCCGCTGATTGACGATCTTGCCGATCTTCTGGGTGCTTCCATCCGCTAGCACTACGCGAGCGTCGTAGTGAAAGCAGCCGAACATGACCCCGACCTTCTCGCGGATCTGGTTGGTGAACACGCACAGGGTCTGAGCCCGGTTGAGATTGCCGGCCAGCTTGCGCATGGCCTGGGACATCATCCGGGCCTGGGCACCGACGGTCTGATCGCCCATCTGGCCCTCGAGCTCGGCACGCGGGGTCAGCGCCGCGACCGAGTCGATCGCGACCAGATCGACCGCTCCGGAGCGAATCAGCATGTCCACGATCTCGAGCGCCTGCTCCCCGTAGTCGGGCTGGGACACGAGCAACTCGTCGATGTCGACGCCGATCACCTGGGCGTACAAGGGGTCCATCGCGTGCTCGGCGTCCACGAACGCGCACACCCCACCGAGCTTCTGCGCTTCGGCGATGAGGTGATAGACGAGCGTCGTCTTACCGGAAGACTCCGGGCCGAAGATCTCGATGATCCGCCCCCGGGGCACGCCCCCGATCCCGAGCGCAATGTCCAGCGACAGCGCCCCGGTGGGAATCGCATCGCAGTTCACGCGCGCACCCGGGTCACCCATGCGCATCACGGTCCCCTTGCCGAACTGGCGCTCGATCTGGGTCAGGGCACCCTGGAGCGCCGCCTGACGCTTGGCGTCGGCCTTGGGATCAGACGCGTCAACGTTTGCGCCTTTTTGGTTGTCGCTCATGCTCGCTGCGGCTCCTTGTCTGATGCGCGTTGAACTCGACACGGTAGGACGGCGTGCGGACGGAAGAACAAGCTAGATCCGGCCACGGAAACAGAACAAGGCGTGTTCGTGCCAGAAGTGCGACGAAGCTGTGTCAATCGTGCCCACGGGCGCGGACGGCATGGCACCGAGGACACGTGCGCCCGCCTCACACTGAGGGCGCCCGAACGACCCGCGCTGAGGCGCGGACGGCTGGCCCTAAGACACCTGCGGGATGTGAGGCGTGAACCTGGCTATATGTCCGCTAGTTGCACACGCCCCTGGAGAGCGGGGTCGAAAGCGGCCGTCTGGAGGTCAGACGCGTCCTCGCTAGGTCGAAGGTCAGGCGCTCTACTTCGCCGATGCCCGGGCGCCGAGCACGCGTCACTGGTACTCGTGTGGTAGCCGCGCGGCCGGCCTGCCTCCCACCCGCACGGCTCCCTCCCACCGGCACGGCTCCTTCCCACCGGCACGGCTGCCTGCCTCCCGCCGCCACGGCTGCGAGAATGCGCCGTCAATAGAAAGAAACGACCTTTGGAGAGGCATGCCCACTCTCACCGAATCTTTGAAGAACGAGCATCTGAAGCGAGCGCTGTACGTCACCGGGATCCGGCGCCCGTCGCTGGTTCAGCGCCAGACCCCGCACTACCGGATGCCCAAGCTTCAGGCCAACGGCGGCTACCTGCCGCTCCGGAAGTACGACGGGCCCGAGATTCCCCGGCACGAGTTCGAGGATCTGACCTACACCACGTATTCGACCGATGACTCGACCACGTTCGCGCCGATCACCTCGTGCACGGGCGAGCTCGAGCTCAAGGGCTTTGAGGCCTATGGAAAACCCGACCTCGACGGCGTGTGGACCGAGAACGCCAAGAAGTGCCCGACGGTGGTCAGCTGGGTCGAGTCGATTGGGGCGCGCTTCGGGCGGGTGCAATTGCTCAAGATGAAGCCCAACACGATGCGCGAGTGCCGGTGGGGGCTGCACCTGGACAACAACAACGCCGCCAACAACGCCGACGAGAACGGCTGGGTGGTGCGCATCTGGCTCGAGCTGACCGACGACGACTCCAGTGCGCTCGTGGTCCGGCGAGACCAGTTCAGCAAGGCCTCCGAGGTCAGGATCTCGCTCCCTCGCTACCAGCAGGCGGTGGTCGACTCCGAGTTCCTGTATCACGGTGGCTACCACCACGGCCCGGGCATTCGCTACGCGCTGATCGTCAGCTGCGAAAGCGGGCCCGCGCTCGAGAAGTGGGTCGACTCACAGCTGCCCTGACGCACGCCGAAGTAGGATGGGGCCACCAGCGGGCGCGGTCAGCATGAGGGAACCCCGGTGAAGTGCGTCAACCTGCTCACGGCGGAGCTTGATCAGGTGCAGGCCCGTCCGGGCTTCTCCTGGCGGGGGCCGGACTCGGCGAGCGGCTGGGCGCCGAGCTGTCCGCCGCGTCGCCCCGGCCGGAGCTCATGCCGTCGCCGGGCCGGGTCGGATCCTTATGTTCGGTGACCGCAACCCGGTCTCGATGGTGGTCTACCCCGACTCCGACAAGCTCGGGCTGCGGCCGCCGGCGGCCCCGGACGATCGGCTGAACTTCCGGCGCGGCGACGCGGTCGACTACTGGGACGGCGAAACGAGGCCTGACCCGACCGCGCATCCGTCCGGTGAGCACTCAGAAGACGGCGGCCTCGTTTGCTTCCCGAGCGGTCCCGACGGGGCCCGGGAGATCGCCAACCCGGGGCCGGCGGCGGCGCGCGTCCGGCTGCTCGCCACCGCCCACGAGCCGGCCCTGCGACACTTCCCGCAAGACGGAACGCTGCTCGTCACACCGCCCGGCTCGCTCTACCGAGCCGATCACAGTGATCCTCACCCGGGCGCCTAGTGGGTCTTCCAGGATTGTTTGACCGGAAACCGCATCGATTAGGCAGCGATCAGGAGCCGGCGTTCGGCCTTGAGCAGGCGTTGATCGCGGTGGGGGCCGTTGCGGTACTGGATGTGGTCGGC
>JBPCIY010000110.1:0-23395 GCA_051005855.1 Solirubrobacteraceae bacterium
GGGACCGGGGGTGGGCCTTCCTGGTGCGGCGGTGGGGGCGGTGGGGGGTGTCTTCCGGGTGGGGCGGGGGTGGGCGTCCCTCCTCCGCGACCGGGCCCGGGCGCCCGCGCCCGGCCAGCTGAGACTCGGCAGCGACGAGCGCGGTCGCGCCGTCTGGCTCACGCCCGGGCAGCTGGCCGCCCACGGCCTGATCGTGGGCGCGAGCGGCGCGGGCAAGTCGACCACGCTGCTGCGCATCCTCGGTGAGCAGATTGCCCGCGGCCGGCCGGTGGTCGCGATCGACCTCAAGGGCTCGTCGCAATTCGCGCGCGCCCTGGAGGCGCAAGCGCGAGCGGCCGGGCGGCCGTTCGCCCTCTGGACACCGGATGGCCCGAGCCACTGGAACGCGCTCGCCCACGGCAACCCGACCGAGCTCAAGGACAAGCTCGTGGCCACCGAGCGCTTCACCGAGCCCCACTACCAGAGGGCCGCCGAGCGCTATGTCCAGATCGCGCTCCAGGTCCTCCAGAGCTCCGGCACCGAGTCATCGCTGGCCGGTGTCGTCGCGCTGATGGAGCCGCGGCGGCTCGCGGCCACTGCCCGCCGGCTGGGTGGCGCTGAGGCCGACCGGGTCCACGACTACCTGACCGGCCTGACCAGCGATCAGCTCTCGGCGGTGCGTGGCCTCGGCACCCGGCTGGCGCTGCTCAGCGAGGGCACGGCCGGTCCGTTCCTGATGTCGGGACCGGGCGGGGTCGACCTGCGCCGCGCCCTGGAGGGCCCTGAGGTCGTGCTCTTCAGCCTCAACTCGAGCCGGTATGGCCACCTGGCCGCCCAGCTCGGCACGCTGGCCATCCAGGACCTGGTCAGCGCCTGCGGGCATCGCCTCGAGGACGCTGCGGGCACCGAATACCCGCTGGCCATCGTGGCCGTGGACGAATTCTCAGCGCTGCGTTCCGATCAGCTGCTGGCGCTGCTGGCCCGGGGCCGGGAGGCGGGGGTCAGCGGGCTGCTGGCCACCCAGGAGCTGTCTGACCTCGAGCGCGCGGCCCGCGGCTTTCGCGATCAGGTCCTCGGTCTGACCGCACTCAAGATCGTTCACCGCCAGGACGTGCCCGGCTCCGCCCAGACGATCGCCGAGATGGCCGGCACCGAGCGGGTGTGGGAGGACACCCACCAGCTCCGCGGCATGTTCGGGCCCGCCGGGGCCAGCCGCGGGACGCGCCGGGAGGTCGATCGGTTCATCGTCCATCCCAACGAGATCAAGACGCTGCCGACCGGTCAGGCGGTGATGCTGACCAAGATCCCAGCGGCCCGCGTTCACCGGGTCGGGATCACGCCGCCCGCGCCCACCACGCCGCCCGGGCCGACCAGGCCGCCCGCGCCGGTGAGAAGCACACGGGCCGGCGTGACTTCACGCCAAGCGGGCGGACGCGACGATCAGCCCGAGCCGGGCGTCACCCGGTAGGCGTCAAACACGGCGTCGATGTTGCGCAGCCGACTGATCGCCTGATCGAGCGAACGGGTGTCCCCGACCTCGACCACGAAGCGGTTCTTGACCATTGGGTGGTTGACCTGGCAGTGAGCGTCGAGGATATTGATCCCGGCCTCGGCGAACGTCCGCGACATGTCCTCGAGCAGCCGGTGGCGATCCCAGCCGTCGACTTCGATCTCGACCCGGAAGGCGGTGTCGGCGTCCCCGTCCCAGCTGACCGGGGTGAAGCGATCAGGATCCTTCTTGAGCACGGCCACGTTGGGGCAGTCGTCCCGGTGGATGGTGATCCCGCGTCCGAGCGAGATGTAGCCGACGATCGGGTCCCCGGGGACTGGCCGGCAGCACTTGGCCAGGCGCAGCATGACCTCGTCGATGCCGTCCACGGAGATGCCGTAGCGCGAAGAGGAGGTGGTGGGCCGCGTCCGGCGGCGGTTGGTCTGGAGCAGGTCGTCGGCCGCGGTCGGCTCGGACTCGGCGGCCTCGCCCTGCTTGAGGCGCTGCATGACCTTGTTGACGACGACCTTGGCCGAGATCTTCGCCCCGCCGAGGGCGACGTAGAAGTCGTCGGCCTTGCGGAAGCCCATTTCGCGGATGACGTCGGCCAGCAGGGGCGATCCGACCAGCTTCTGGGCGGGCAGGCCCTGCTTCTTGAGGTGATCCTGGAGCAGCTCGCGACCCGAGTGCTCGGTGTCGCGGCGCGACTCGGCCTTGAACCAGGCCTTGATCTTGTTGCGCGCCCGGGTCGTCTTGACCAGGGCCAGCCAGTCGCGCGAGGGGCCGCGCTCGCGCTTGGAGGTCAGGACCTCGACGATGTCGCCGGAGCGCAGCTGGTAGGAGAGCGGGACGATCTTCCCGTTGACCTTGGAGCCCACGCAGCGGTGCCCGACGTCGGTATGAATCTCGTAGGCGAAGTCCAGCGGGGTGGCGCCCGCGGCCAGGGACTTGACCTCCCCCTTGGGGGTGAAGACAAACACCTCGTCCTCGAACAGATCGACCTTGAGCGTCTCCATGAACTCGCGGGGGTCGCTCATGTCCTGCTGCCAGTCCAGCAGCGAACGCAGCCACTTGAGCTTTGAGTCCGGGTCGCTGAGGTTGCGGGCGCGCTCACCGCCGCCGGCCGTCCCCTCCTTGTACATCCAGTGGGCGGCAATCCCGTATTCGGCCAGATCGTGCATGTCGCGGGTGCGGATCTGAATCTCGAGCGGGCGGCCCTCGGGACCGATCACGGTCGTGTGCAGGGACTGATACAGGTTGAACTTCGGCATCGCGATGAAGTCCTTGAAGCGCCCCGGCAGCGGCTTCCAGAGCGAGTGGATCACGCCCACCGCCCCGTAGGTGTCGTTGACCGAGTCGACGATCACCCGCATCGCGGTCAGGTCGTAGATCTCATTGAACTCGCGCCCCTTCTTGGTCATCTTCGCGTAGATCGAGTAGAAGTGCTTGGCGCGACCGGAGATCTCGGCGTGGATCCCGAGCGCCGTCAGCTCGCGCGCCACGTACTCCCCGGCCTGGTTGACGTAGCGCTCGCGCTCCTCGCGCTGCTGGGCGACCAGTCCCTTAATCTCGGTGTATTTGCGGGGGTGAAGGGTCTGGAAGGCGAGGTCCTCGAGCTCCCACTTGAGCGCGTGGATACCGAGGCGGTGGGCGATCGGGGCGTAGATGTCAAGCGTCTCGCGGGACTTCTCGATCTGCTTCTGCTTGGTCATGGCCGCGATCGTGCGCATGTTGTGCAGGCGGTCGGCGAGCTTGATCAGGATCACGCGGATGTCACTCGACATGGCGACGACCATCTTGCGGTAGTTCTCGGCCTGGGCCTCATCGCGGGATTGGAAGGTCAGGCCGGTGAGCTTGGTGACGCCGTCCACCAGGCCGGCGATCTCCTCCCCGAAGGCGGCCGAGACCTCCTCCAGAGACGCGCTGGTGTCCTCGACCGTGTCGTGCAGCAGGGCCGCGCACAGCGTCTCGGTGTCGAGCCGCATACCGGCGCAGATCTTGGCCACCCCGACGGGATGGTTGATGAAGTCCTCGCCCGAGCGGCGGCGCTGATCGGCGTGGTGGTCACATGCGTAGACGAACGCCTCCTCGACCCGGTCGCGGTCGATCGTCATCGCCGCCTGGTTGGCGTGCTCCTCGACGATCGCGAACAGGTCAGCCAGCATCTCGCGCTCGCCGGCCGAGAGGTCGGTGCGCTGGACCAGCGCCCGCGTCTTGGGATCGGTGACCCGGTCCACCGGCGAACGCGACGGGATGACCGCGGTCGAGACGGCCGGGCCGGCCTCGCCACCGACGGTCGACCCGTTCTGGCCCGAGCCGGAGCGGCCCCGCGACGCGCCCGCGCCCGCGCCGGCGTCGCCGCGGCCGATGGCCCGACTCAGCCGCTTGGCGGTGGGTTTGCGCTGCTCAGGAATCGCTGTCCGTCCTCGTATCGTTTGGCGTAGACCCGGTACGAAGGTGAGCGCTCGAGCGCGGTAGGCGCCGAGCCCGCGATCGCCAGGGCCGGCAGATCCCGGTCGAGGCTGACGAGCTCCAGCTCCGTCAGCACCCTCACGAGCCGGCCGGCCAAGCGGGCCGGGCGACCATGCGGACCTTCACCGCGGAGCAGGAGCTCGAGCTCCTCGCCGACCGCCCGCTCCCGCGCCCGAAGAGCGCGATAGAGGGCGACGAGCGAAGTACGAAGGCCGTACTCAAGCTCGTGCATCTGTTCCGCAAAGCGTAGCTCAGGTTCTCCCCAGGCCAAGGAGGTGAAGCCGTCACCGGCGCGAAGCAGGTCCTGCCGGGGCTGCCCGGCCGGCGGATCGAGCGCGACCAGGTGTGCTCCCGACGTCACCAGGTCGCGATTCTGCTCCAGCGCGGCGTAGGAGACGAGGGCAAAACCACCGCAGCGCGAGCGCAGCCCGGTGATCCGGCGGGGGACGTCAGCGGTCACCGCGAGCACGGTCTGACCGGCCGCGACGGTGTCACCGAGCACGGCCAGCGGGCTCTGTTCGCGGCGGTCGATCACCACGCGACCTCCGGCGGTCGCGTGAGCAGACGGCGAGCCGGGAAGCGGGGCGTCGACCTCGGCCAGGACGGCGGCCAGGTAGTGCTGCGGTTCGGCCAGCACCTCGATCGCGGCCGGCGCGCACGGCTGCTCATGGCGCAGGACCAGCCGGGGCTCGACTGCGCCGTTGAAGGCGTTTCGCTCGAGACGGAAGGTGGCGTCGCGGGGGCGGTCAGGGTCGGCGGCGAGGCGGTCTTCGCAGCCGAAAGCCACCGCGCGGGCCCGGACGCCACCCGAGCACACCGCGAACCGAGCGTGACGGCCCGCCTCTCCCATCGGCCGCACGTCGATGAAGCGCGCACCCGGCACCAGCAGGCGCGGCGAGGGATTGCCCATCCCGCACGGCTCGAGCCGGCGGAGCTCTTCGGCCCCGGCCAGGCCGAGATCGACGCCGGAGGCGATCGCATCGATCCGCTCGCGCGGCTCGAGCATCTCCGGGGTCAGGACCGCCTCGGCGTGGGCCTCGAAAGCGGCCCGGAAGGTCTCGATCCGCGCGCCCGCGATGGTCAGCCCGGCGGCGGCGCGATGGCCGCCGTAGCCGTCCAGGTCCACGGCCGTGGCGTCCAGCGCCGCAAGCAGATCAAAGCCCGGGATGCCGCGCCCCGAGCCGGTCCCGTGCTCACCGTCAGTCGCCACCAGGATCGCCGGGCGGTGGTAGCGCTCGACCACCCGGGAGGCGACGATCCCCACCACGCCGGAATGCCAGTCGGGGCTGGAGAGCACATACGCGCTGCGGGGTCCGAGCTCGGCGAGCTGGCGCTCGGCTTCCCACAGGATCCGCTGCTCGACGGCGCGCCGCTCGGCGTTGAGCGCATCGAGCTCGGCGGCGATCTCGGTCGCGCGCTGCGAATCCTCGGTGAGCAGGAGTTCGAGCGCGGCGTCGGCCCGGCGCAGCCGCCCGGCGGCGTTAATGCGCGGCGCCAGCCGAAACCCGAGGGTTCCCGTGTCGAGCGCCGAGGGGTCAGCCTTGCTGACCTTCATGAGTGCCCGCAGCCCGGGCTTGGCGGTGTTGGCCAGGGCGGCGAGCCCATCCCTGACCAGGCGCCGGTTCTCGTCGATCAGCGGCACCAGGTCGGCCACCGTGGCCAGGGCGACGAGATCGAGGTCATCGCTCGGGGTGGCGGCGCCGAGCGCCGTGGCCAGCTTGTGGGCCACCCCGGCCCCGCACAGCCCGGCAAACGGGTAGTCGCTGAGCGCGGGATGCACGATCGGGCAGTCGGGCAGCCTCCCGTCGGCCCGCGGGGCGTGGTGGTCGGTGACGATCACCTGCATCCCCGCGGCCCGGGCCGCAGCCACCGGCTCGACGGCGGTGATCGCGCAGTCGACGGTCACGATCAGCGCCGTGCCCCGCTCGGCCACCCGCCGGACGGTAGCCAGCGAGAGCCCATAGCCATCCTCGATCCGGCCGGGCAGAAACCATCCGACGTCAGCCCCGAGGCTGCGCAGCGCGCGGACCATGATCGCGGTGGCGCAGACCCCGTCCACGTCGTAGTCGCCGTGCACGACGATCCGGCCGGCGGCGGCGAGCTGCTCGCCGACCAGGTCGATCGCGTGCTCGATACCTGTGAAGGCCGACGGCTCGTGGGCCACGCCGGCCTCGAGAAAGGCGCGCGCCTCACCCGGCTGCCCGAGTCCGCGCCGGACCAGGATCTGGGCCAGGACGTGACCAACCCCGAGCTCACGCTCGAGGGTCAGCGCCTCGGCCAGCGCGTAGGCCGGAACCTCGAAGCGGGGAGCGACCATCGTGACCGGGGCCATGCCGGCAGGCTAGGCGGGCGGCCAGACGGATTCGCAGCGCGGTTGGTGGCCCGCGCGGGCCTGACCGCCTACGGCCGGTAGCCCTGCTTGACCAGGAAGCGGTTCAGCTTGACGACGAACGCATGCCCGGTCGCGTTGCCCCCCGCCGGCCCGGCGCGCAGGTGGCCTTGGTTGGCCTGGGTGGCCAGAACCGACTGCACGAGCGCGTCGTGGCCGAGCAGTTCCTGGTCCGCGGCCCAGGCGGCGATCAGACCGACCCCGTTGGCCAGGTCGCGCTTGAAGAACCGAAACCACCGGGCCGCGTCGGTGCGGACCAGGCCGGGGTAGCTCCGGGTGACGTCGGTGAACGCCCGGTCGCCGAACTGCCAGATCTGGATCGGCTCGCCCGAGTCGGCCCCGTCGGTGAAGGCGTATTGGAAGGCCGGGTTGGCGGAGCGGAACTCGAACCGATGATGGGGTCCGATCGGCTTGATCAGGGCGCCGGCGTTGCCGAAGTCCTGCTCGGTCTTGACGAATGTCTTGCCGCCCGGGTCATAGCTGAACACCTGGTCGATGAAGCAGCAGTTGGCTCCGCCTGAGTAGAGCTCGAGGATCACGGTCGCGGGCCGGTGGGGTTGCAGCGCGGCGATGCCGATCGACCGCGAGTTGGCCGGGCCGCATTGGTGGCCACACAGCTTGGCCGTCACCGGCCGGCTGTAGACGGTCTTGGCGCCCTTGATGATCTTCAGGTGCCCGCCGTGCACGCTCGGGATCTTGCCGACGTAGGAGAAGACGGCCTGGAGGTCGGCGGCGGCGACGCCCTGGCGGGACACGGTGGCGGCCACGGCACCCGCCGCGGGCACCGCGGCCAGCGCCAGGACGAGCGCCAAGAGGGTTGACCGCCGGGTCATGGCGCCTCGTGGGCGCGCTCGCGGCGAGCGCCCTCGAAGTACACGATCGCCATCCCGATCAGGGCGCCGGGAATCGCCTCCAAAGCCGTGCCCACGTGGGTCGCGCCGCGGCCCGGGATGCTAAAGCCGTTGACGAGCAGCCCGAACAGCGCCGCCCCGATCAGGGCGCCGATGAAGGCACCGACGATGCCGCCCCAATAGCGGTCGGGCAGCCAGATCGTGAAATGCCACAGCGCGAGGCCCATCATCACCCAGGCGAGCATGCCCATCAGCGGCGCCTCCCGTGACGGCGGTTGCGCGATTTGGACTTGGCCCGGACCGGTTTCGGGGGTGCGGTCATACCGTCGTTCTCGGCCTCGTCGGGAGCCTGCTGGAAGCCTTCGGCGGGCGCGGCCGGATCCTTCTGGTCCTCGGCCGCGGCCTTCGGCGGGGGTTCCGCGGCCCGCGGTGGAGATCCGGCGGCCTGCGGGGGCGACGCCGGAGCCGAGCCGCGGGGCTTGCGGGTCGGGGCCGGGGCCGGCCGCTTGGTCAGGGTCGAGGTCTGGCGGCTGGGGCGCTCGGACTCGAGATCGAGGTCGCGCTTCATTTGCTCGAACTCGGCCGCGGAGACGTTCTCGGGCTCGGGGGTGGTGATCCGCCCGGCGCGACCGCGGGTACGGTCGCGGGTGGGATCGACGTCGGCCCCGGCCGCGGCGTAGGCGGGCACGGCGCCGAGGTCGGATTCGATCCGATGACGGCGGTGGCGGTAGACGGCCTCGCGCTCCTTCCAGTGCGTGAGCACCGGCGAGGCGATGAAGATCGACGAGTAGGCGCCCGAAGCGACCCCGATGAGCAGCGCGAAGGCGAAGTCCTGCAACGTGGCGCCGCCGAACAGGAGCAGGGCCAGGATCGGCATCAGCGTGCATGAGGTGGTGGCGATCGACCGCGTCAAGACCTCGCTCATAGAGCGATTGACGATCTGCGAGAACGCCGCGCGCGGCATTCGGGGGATGTTCTCGCGCACGCGGTCAAAGACGATGATCGTGTCGTACAGCGAGTAGCCCAAGATCGTCAGCAGCGCCGCGACCGTCGAGGAAGTCACCTGCCGGCCGGTGAGGGAGTAGACGCCGGCGGTGATCAGCAGGTCGTGCATGAGCGCGATCAGCACCGGGACGGCGAACTTCCACTGGAAGCGCAGGGCCACGTAGGCCGAGATGACCAGCAGCGAGGCGATGATCGCGATCACGGCGCTGTTGGCGATCGTGCGCCCGAAGCTGGGACCAATCGTGGTCGAGCTGAACGTGTTCGGAACCAAGCCGTAGCGCGCCTGCAGCGCGGATTGGACGCCAGTGGTGCTGGTCAGGTGCTTGGCCGAGATCTGAAAGACATGCGCGCCGAGCGACTTGTTGGCGACCAGCTGGACCTCGGGGTTGGAGGCGCCGGACTGGCCGACCACCGAGGCGACCTGGGGCGCGGTCGCGGGTCGCACCAGGCTGGCTGTTATCCGGGTGCCCGAGGTGAAGTCGATGCCGAGGTTCAGCCCCCGGCCGCCGATGGCCAGGGCGCCGATCAGGAGGATCACCCCAGACATCGAGAAGAAGTACTTCGAGGCCCCCATGAAGTCAAACCGCCACGCCCGGCGCTTCTTGCTCACCCCCAGCGCCGAGGGCCGGGCGATCGTGCGCGAGTCACCCATCGACATCAGGATCGCCTGGGTGGCGAGCACGGCGGTGAACAGCGAGACGATCGTGCCGATGCCCAGGGTGAAGGCGAAGCCCTGGACCTCGGAGGTGGCGAGCACGAACAGGATGAACGCGGTCATGATCGTCACCACGTTGGCGTCGATGATCGCGGTCAGGCCCTTCTTGTAACCGGTGGCGATCCCCGAGCGGATCGAGCGACCGGCCCTGATCTCCTCCTTGACGCGTTCGAAGATGACGATGTTGGCGTCGGCGGCGACCCCGATGGTCAGGATCAGACCGGCGATCCCGGGCAGGGTCAGGGTGATCGGGATCAGCTTGATCAGGGCGTAGAAGTAGAGGGCGTAGGCGGCCAGCGCGGCGACCGCGATCATCCCCAGCACTCGGTAGTAAAGGAACATGAACAGCGCCACCACGAGCAGGCCGGCGCCGCCGGCGATCAGGCCCTGGTGCAACGCCTGCTTACCCAGCGTCGCCGAGACCTGGGACTCCGAGATCAGCTTGAGGTTGATCGGGAGCGCCCCGAGGCGCAGCTGGGTGGCGAGATCCTGGGCCGACTGGATCGTGAAGCCGCCGGTGATGTCCGCGCCGCCGCCGCCGATGATCCCGTCCGGATACTGGTTGTAGTCAATCGAGGGGACGGTGATGAGCTTTTGGTCCAGCGCGACCGCGAAGTGCTGGTTGAGGCGCTGGCCAAAGGCGTGGTCCAGCGCGCCGCGGTGGGCGATCGCGGCCGTGACGTTCTGAAACTCGTTCTGGCCGGGGCCAGTGAACGAGAACTGCACGTCGGGCTGACCGACGCTGTCGGTGCCCTGCTGAGGGTTGGTGATGTCACTGCCCTGCAGAGCGAATTCGTCCTTGAGGACGAAGAACTGCTTGACCGGGTTACCGAAGCTGGTGGCCGGGTTGAAGCTCGCGTCGGAGGCCTGGAGGACGACCGTCCCCTCCTTGATCTCCAGCGTCTGGCCGTCACCGAGCTTGACCCCGGCGGGCAACGCGGCGGTCAGGTCCTGCTGAGCCTGGGCGGTCCCGACCCCCGGCTTCTCGTTGACCGGCCCGGCGAGCAGGCAGTGCACGCCGGCGGCGACCTGGGCATGGCGGTCCCGAGCCGCGGTGGCGCAGGCCGGGCTGCCCGGGGCTCCGAACAGGAAGTACTGGGAGCCGAAGCGGGCGTTGTGGATCGAGGCGCCGTAGGGCTGGGCGGCGGCGAGCTTGACCGCCTGATAGAGGGGCAGGCTGCCCACGCCGGTCTGACCGGGCGGGACGCCGTTCGGGAGCCCCTGGCTGATCAAAGTCGCCGTCGGGTCCTGGGCCTGCAACAGGCTGGCCACCGGCTTGCCCGCTGGGGTCAGCGCGTTGGCCTCCCAGTCATAGAAGAACAGCCGCGCCGTCGTGCCGACCTCCGCCTCGGCGCGCTTGATGTCAGAGATGGCGGGCAGCCCGACCGAGATCTGGTTGCCCCCCGAGGTCTGGATCACCGGCTCGGTGACGCCGAGCTGATCGACGCGCGAGCGCATGATGTCCACCGCTCGGGCCAGTGCCTCCTGAGTGATGACGGGCGTCTGCTTGGTCGGCTGACCCTGGTAAACGAGCTGGACACCGCCCTGGAGGTCGAGTCCGAGGCGGGTCGACTGGGTGAACAGGACGAAGATCGAGGCGGCGATCAGCCCTGCCACCAGGAGCAGGACGAAGCCGTGGCGCTGGCGATCAGACATCAGCGGTTGTCATCCTAAAGCGAGAAGCTCGGCGCTGGCGCCGGAGCGGGCACACCACTAGTGATGGTTGGTCGGGGTCAGGATGACGAGGAGCCCTCCGTCCTCGTCGTCGTAGGCCGGGAACAGATCGGCCACGGCGTGGGCGGGCAGATCGTGCTCGGCGTGAACCTCGACCGGCTTGCCCTGCACGCGCACCTCCCACTCGAGCACCGTGCCGACGTGGTCAGACCCGTCCTCGAAGCGCAGGCCGAGGACATCCTTGACCGGGCGCCCGATGGCCTGCTCGGTGCGCAGGCCGGTGAGCTCGAACGAGCCGCGGCCACAGTCGACGATACGCCCGTCGGAGTCACAGGCGAAGAAGGCCGCGTTGGGGGCGGGATAGTAGTCATCGAGGAGCTCGAACAGGTAGGCGAAGCCGCACTTCTCGCACCCGCGGGCCTCGCGGCGGAAGCCGGCGTTGCGGTCGGTGCCCATCGAGCGGTGACCGCAATGGGGACAGATGAAGTAACGCTCTCGGGCCATCGTCAAGGCAGGATAGACAGACGCATCGGCCGCCAAACCGGACGCCCGCAGGTCAGAGCAGCGAGGCCGGCCCGGGCGGCTCGAGCCCGAGGTGGGCAAAGGCGCGCCGGGTGGCCGCCCGCCCCCGCGGCGTGCGCTCGATCAGACCCCGCTGCAGCAGGTAGGGCTCGTACACGTCCTCGATCGTGTCCTGCTCCTCGCCGACCGCCACCGCGAGCGTCGAGAGACCTACCGGACCGCCGCTGAAGCGCTCGCAGATCGCCCGCAGGATCTCGCGGTCCAGGCGGTCCAGGCCCTCGGCGTCGACCTCGAGCAGATCCAGCGCCGAGGCGGCGACGGAGCCACTGACCACACCGGCGTGACGCACCTCGGCGTAGTCGCGCACGCGCTTGAGCAGGCGGTTGGCGACCCGGGGGGTGCCGCGGCTGCGGGCGGCGATCGCCTCGGCGCCGTCGGTCTCGATCTCCACCCCGAGCAGGTGGGCGGAGCGCAGCACGATCTCGGCCAGATCAGCCGGGTTGTAGTGCTCGAGGCGGTGCTGGATCCCGAAGCGGTCGCGCAGCGGCGTGGTCAACAGGCCGGTCCGGGTGGTGGCGCCGATCAGCGTGAAGGGCGGCAGCGGCAGGGTGACGACGCGGGCGCCCGCGCCCTGGCCGACGGTGATCGGGAGCACCCCGTCCTCCATCGCCGGATAGAACGTCTCCTCCAACGCTCTCGGCAGGCGGTGGATCTCGTCCACGAAGAACACCGCCCGGGGCTCCAGTGCGGTCAGGAACGAGGCCACGTCACCCTTGCGTTCCAGCGCCGGACCCGCGGTCGAGACGAAGCTCACGCCGAGCTCGGCGGCGACGATCTGGGCCAGCGAGGTCTTGCCCAAACCGGGCGGTCCCGCCAGCAGGACGTGGTCCAGGGCCTCGCCCCGGCTGGCGGCAGCGGCGATCGAGACGGCGAGCTGATCCTTGAGTCCGGGCTGGCCGACGAACTCCTCCAGCCGGTGGGGCCGCAGCGAGCGGTCGAGCTCGAGCTCGTCGCTCACAAGCTCCTCGGGAGCCTGGATCCGGGAGGACGATGGGCTCATCGGCGGGCGCTCCGCAGCGCGTGGGCGATGAGCGCTTCGGCGCTGTCGCCCGTGGCCTGCGCGAGCAGCGAGTCGATCTCGGCGGCCTCATAGCCGAGCCGGGCCAGGGCCTCGCGGGCCAGCGAGAGCGGGTCGTCGCTGCGGCGCACGGTGATCGTCTCCTCGCCGAAGCTGCTGCCCACCTTCTCGCGCAGCTCGACCACGATCCGCTCAGCGGTGCGCTTGCCGACCCCGGGCGCGGCCTGAAGCGTGCCCACATCTCCGGCCGCCACGGCGGCGAGCAGCGCGCGGGGCGGCGCTCCGGAGAGGATGGCCAGCGCCACCTTGGGCCCGACCGACTGCACCGCGAGCAGCATCAGGAACAGGTCGCGCTCCTCCTCGGTGGCAAATCCGTACAGGGCAAGGGCGTCGTCGCGCACGACCAAGTGCGTGTGCAGGGTGATCGGATGGCCGACGGCCGGCACCTGGCCCAGAGTCTGGCCCGAGACGGCGAGTCGGTAGCCGACGCCGTTGACGTCGATCACCACGTGGTCAGCGCGGCGGACCGCCACCGAGCCGGAGACGAGGGCGATCATGCGCGCGCTCCGGCAACGATCGCCTCGGCCAGCGGGGCCCGGTTGAGATCGCAGATCGCGACCGCCAGGGCGTCGGCGGCATGGTCGGGGGTCGGCACGGCCGCCAATCCGAGCAGACGAGCGACCATCCGCCCCACCTGATCCTTGCCGGCCCGCCCGTGACCACAGACCGCCGCCTTGACCTGCTGGGGGGTGTAGGCGCGCGAGGGCAGCTCGCGCTGGCCGGCGGCGAGCAGGATCACGCCGCGGGCCTGCCCGACCGCGAAGGCGGTGCGGACGTTGGCGCCGAAGTAGAGCTCCTCGATGGCCAGCGCGTCGGGACGGTGGACGTCGAGCAGGTCTCCGATCCGAGCGTGGATCTCGGCCAGGCGACACTCCAGGGGGACACCGGGACGCGTCACGATCACGCCCTCCTCGAGGGCGTGCAGACGGGAGCCCGAGCTCCGGACGACGCCGTAGCCCGTGCTCGCAGTTCCCGGGTCGATGCCGAGCACGAGCATGCGCCAGTCATTCTCCGCGCCGGCCCGGACGCCTGCCCGGGCGGGCCGCTCAGATGAAATTTCTCTGTCCGCGGCCCCTGAGCAGCGCAACCCCGGGCCCGTTCTGCTGTTCTAGCGGTGTCAGACCGACCGCTACGTCATCTCGGAGGACCGGGACCATGGGCAGCCGGCGCTGGCCCCTGCCGATGCTGCTCTGCGCCCTGCTGCTGGCGGGCGCGGTGGTGACGGCACCGGCCGGGCCGGCCGCCGCGGCAACCCGTCGCTCGCCCACGCTGGCGCCCGCCAACACGATGGTCGACGGCCCGAGCACCGACATCACGAGCCTCAACGGGCTGGCCGTGGCCCGGGACGGAACCGGAGGACTGATGTACCTCAAGAACGTCGCCGGGGTCGGCCATGTGTTTGTCTCGGGGCTGCGCGCCGGCGCCTTTCAGGCCCCGGTCGAGGTCGACCCGGGGTTGGCCGGAGCGTCGAGTCAGCCGGTGATCGCGGCCACCAACGGCGGCCTGACCCTGGTCGCGTTCATCAACGCCGGCCAACTCTACGTCGCCCAACAGGCCAACGCCCGGTCGGCGTGGCAGGCGCCGGTGGCGCTCTCTGGGAGCGGGGCCAGCAACCCCTCATTGTCGATCAGCACCTTCGGCAAGGCCTACCTGACCTTC
The DNA here is from genome assembly GCA_051005855.1 of Solirubrobacteraceae bacterium. Taxonomy (GTDB): domain Bacteria; phylum Actinomycetota; class Thermoleophilia; order Solirubrobacterales; family Solirubrobacteraceae; genus Palsa-465. The sequence goes on from JBPCIY010000110.1 coordinate 13,894, forward strand.
ACCGCTCTCGGTTCCGGGGGCCATGACATCCGGGCCGCCTACTTCAATCAGGGGCAGTGGGCCGCGATCTCCGCCCCCCTGGACGCCAATGTCTCAGAGGATGCCGGCGCTGGCACCGCCCGCCCGCAGGTGGTGACGGCCGGGGATGGTACCGCGATCGTCGCCTGGGGCGAGAACAGCCACATTTACACTCGTCGGGTCCGCGGGACCGCCCCGAGCAGCACCTTTCAGCAGGCCGATCCGCCCTCGTTCGCGGGTTTCAGTGAGGTATCGGCTGACCAGCCCGCGGTCGGGGCCGGCGGTGATTCGTCCTACGCCGCGGTCGCCTTCCACGAAGCTCTGACCAGTGGCGGCGTCAAGCAGTCCCGGGTGCTGGTCAACCGGCTGCACGCCGGCCGCTACGACGGGGCCGTGGCCGCTGACAGCTTGACCACTCCGGGGAGTGAGGGCGCCACGACCCCGCGGGTGTCGGTGACCGAGTTTGGCACCGGCTGGATCACCGCCCAGGGCGATGCGTCCAACAACGCCTTCACGACCAGCTTGACCACCAACGACAGCGTCACCGCCCACGGCCAGCTCAACGGCCTCCCCGAGGCCGGCGTGCCGGATGCCGTTCCCGCCACCGCTGGAATCGTCTCGACCCTACTCGCCTGGCAGCAGTACGGGGGTTCGAGCCCGCTGCCCGAGATCCGCGTGCGCTACGCCCCCGACGGCACCAGCCTCACCCCTGATCTGGTCGTGTCCTCGCCCAGCCTGGGCGCCAAAGCCGATTTGGGCCTGTTCGCAGGCGGCGACCTGGCCGGGGACGCCGCGGTCGCGTGGGTGCAGAGCACCGGCACCCAGAACCAGATCGTGACCGCCCAGCTCTTCCAGGCCCCCAAGGGCTTCGCGCCCGCAAAGGGATTTGCCTACTCGACGAGCGCCAACCCGCTGCTGACCTGGTCGGTGCCGAGCGAGCTCTGGGGGCCGCTCACCTACACGGTCAAGCTCGACGGGGCCGTGGTCGGCAGCAGCCAGACCCCCGCTCTGCGGACCGTCGCGCCGGTAGCCCAGGGCCGCCACGTCTGGCAGGTCACCGCCGCCAACCTCGCCGGCCTGACCAGCGCCGCCCCCGCCTCGGTGGTGTTCGTCGATTCGCTCGCGCCTCAGGTGCTGGCCCGGATCACCGGCGTACGCCACGCCGGCCACCCGCTGCACATCTACGTCCGGGACACCGACCAGCCGCCCGGGCTTCCGGCCTCCGCCGGCTCGGGCGTAGTTTCCCTCCAGGTCAAGTGGGGCGACGGCAGCCAGGCGTTCATCATGCCCGCCGCCAGCCACGTGTATGACCGCGCGCGCACCTACACGGTCACGGTGATCGCCCTTGACCGAGCCGGCAACCGCACCGTGGTCACCAAACGGGTCAAGGTCACCCCCAAGCCCAAGAAGACCAAGGGCCACAAGCGATGACGCCCCCCGAGCGCCGAACGTTAGTGCCCGACGCAGGCGGTCGTGTGCAGATGCGGGTCAGTCAGCCGCACCACGCGCCATCCTGCGACCGTGGCGATCGTCTGATGATCAGTGAGACGCGGGTCGACCGGAGCAGCCTGACCATCGGTGCGGTTGTGCGGGCCGACGAAGTCGACGCCCGGCGCGCGCATCGAGGTTCCGACCCGCTCCAGCGGTACGTGCAGCTTCCAGGCCAGAGCGGTCTGCACACCATGGTTGACGCCGGCAAAGCTCGTCGGACAGGGAAACACGCCTCGGTGACCGCCCGCGGCCGCCACCGCCTGATCGAGGTTATGCAGGGTGATCACGGCCCGCTGCGCGGCGGGCTCGGCGGCCCGGGCCTCAGCGAAGCGGGTCGTGCTGAAGGGGATCGAGACGGCCACCAGGACGGCAGCCACGCCGACTGCGACGGCTACGCGCGCGGCGGACAGGGCCGCGCCGGCCAGCCGCGCCAGGCGCACCACGCCCACGCCCCCGAGCACGCAGATCAGCGCCGCGGCGGGCAGGAAGAAGCGCTCGAGGCCGGGATAGCCGTCCAGGGTCATGCCCACCACGACCACCCACCAGGCCAAGATCCCCGCGCCGATCGCCACCAGGACCCGATCGCGCTCACGCCACCAGCCGAGCGCCACCGCGACGGCGGCCAGGATCAGCGCGGGCAGGATCTGGAGGTCGACGCCGCGAGCGAGCACCGTGTGCAGCCGGTTGGCGCCCAGGTGACCGTTGTAGGCGGCGGCGTGACTGGCGGCCAAAAACGGCTGTCCAGAGCCGATCCACGGCGGCACGAACCACAGGAAGGGCAACATGAACAGGCCGACCAGGATCAGCAGCCGCGGACCCCAACCCCGCCAGGCCGGATCCCGGAACCACAACCACAGTGCGTACAGGCCGATGAACGGCCACCACTCGGGGCGGATCAGCCCGGCCGCCACGGCGAGCACGAAGGCCTGGCCCCGGCGGCCGTCCAGCAGGCGATCGATCGCGCCCAGCGTGACTGCGATCAGGACGACTTCCGACGTGCCGCGCAGCCAGTAGTAGAGCCAGTCCTGGGTCAGCACGACGCCGATCACGGCCACGCCGCCGGCCCCGGCACCGGCCCAACCCCCGCCGACCAGACGGGCAGCCAGACGCCAGGCGAAGTAGAGGCCGAGCAGACCGCCGAACCGCGCCGTGATCACCCACAGGGTGGGCGCGGCACCGCCGAACAGACCCCAGACGGTGGTGAACAGGAACGGCAGCGGCTTCCACGAGGGGCCGCCGCTGACCAGGAAGCTCAGGTGCGGATCGGTCACCTCGCGGCCCCAGACAATCCAGGAAAACGGGTCATAGCTGGGCACGGTCGGGAGCACGGCCGCCGAGACGATCGCGAGCACGACGCAGGCGCCGATCGCGAGCGCCATCGGCGAGCGCGAAGCACGGGCGAGGGAGCTCATCGATGAGGCGCCCGAGCCAGGCTCAGGGCCTTCGGGGCCGGCCGCGGGCACCCGCTTCTGCGGCGGATCGACGACTGGCATCGGCGCGCCAGTCTAGCGGCGACGGCCGCCACCGAGACCGCGTCGGGCGGAACGTAACCGGGCGCAAACTCGCCGCCGCCCTCGCTTTGACGGTGCTCATGGCCCTGCTCGGCGGTGCTCCGGCCAGCGCCCAGACCGCCACCACGGCGACACCCCCGACCAAGGGCGCGCTCTATCCCGACGGCCAGGACGACCGTTACCTGCTGGGCGGCCAGTGGCGGTTTCAGGCCGACCCGGGCGACCTCGGGGTCCAGAACGGCTGGTGGCGGGCGAAGGCCAGCACCGCCGGCGGGTCGGCGGTGACGGTGCCCAACTCCTACAACGCCGGTGACCTCAGCGCGGCGAGCATGAACGGCTCGGTCGGTTGGTACCGGCGCGACTTCACGCTGCCCGCCCAGGCTTTTGCCGCCTCAGCCCCGGCGCGCTTTCGCAGCTGGATCGTGCGCTTTGAATCGGTCAACTACGACGCCACGGTATGGCTGAACGGACGCAAGATCGGCCATCACGACGTCGCCTATCTCCCCTTCGAGTTCGCGATGCCGGGCCTGCACGCCGGTGTCAACACGCTGGTCGTTCGCGTCGATGACCGCCGCACTGGTGCCGCGCTGCCCCCGGGGCCGTCGGGCGGCTGGTGGAACTTCGGCGGCATCAACCGCGAGGTGTACCTGCGCTCGGTTTCGCGGGCCGACCTGTCGGTCGTGCAGGTTCGCCCGATCCTGCCCTGTCGCACCTGCGCCGCCACCATCCAGGAGCAGGCCACGGTGACCAACCCCACCGCCGCCCCCCAGACGGTCGCGCTGACCGGCGTCTACGGCGGGAAGCGGTTGAACTTCGGCGGCCACACGATCCCCGCGCACGGCACCTGGGTCGCCCAGGCTCAGACGGTGCTCAGGACCCCCCACCTCTGGTCGCCCGGCGACCCGCACCTCTACCGGGCCACCCTGCGCCTGACCGATGCCCGCGGCCACCGGCTGCAGGGGTACTTCACCAACAGCGGGGTGCGCAGCGTGGCCGTGAGCTCCAATGGTCAGGTGCTGCTCAACGGCCGGGCGCTCAACGCCCGCGGCTTCAGCATCCACGAGCAGAACGCCACCACCGGCGCGGCGCTCACCACCCCCCAGCTCGACGCGCTGGTCGGCACGGCGCGCCAGCTCGGGGCCACGATCATCCGGGCCCACTATCCGCTCAACCCCCAGATCGAGCAGCTCGCCGACCAGGACGGGATCCTGCTCTGGTCAGAGGTCCCCGTCTACCAGGTCCAGTCGGCCTACCTGCGTGACCGGGCCTGGCTCCAGGTCGCCCATGGGATCCTGCGCGACAACATCCTGACCAACCAGAATCACCCCTCTGTCCTGCTCTGGAGCATCGGTAACGAGCTCGTCTCCCCGCCCAACGACGCCGAGCGGAGCTACATCTCGGGAGCGGCGGCGCTCGCCCGCCGGCTCGACCCGACCCGTCCGGTCGGGATGGCCATCACCGACTGGCCCGGCGTCCCCTGTCAGAGCGCCTACACACCCCTGGACGTGATCGGCTTCAACGATTACTTCGGCTGGTTTGACGCCGGTGGCGGCACCACCGACGATCGCGATGAGCTCGGCCCGTTCCTGGACAGCCTGCACGCGTGCTACCCCAACAAGGGCCTGATGGTCACCGAGTTCGGGTTCGAGGGCAACCGCGTCGGACCGGTCGAGGAGCGCGGCACCTACGCCTTTCAGGCCGACGCCGCCCAGTACCACCTCAACGTGTTCGCGTCCAAGCCCTACATCTCGGCCGCGATCTGGTTCGCGATGAACACCTTCGCCGCGCATCCCGGCTGGACGGGCGGCAGTCCTCAAGGCGATCCACCCTGGGTGCAGAAGGGCGCGGTCGACCAGTATGGCAACCCGACCCCCCTGTTCAACGTGCTCCGGGCGATCTATACCGCAACCCCGCAGCTGGGGCCTCCATGACCCGGCCGGGGACCAGTCGGGACATACCGGGCAGCGGCCAGGACGATCACGGCGAGGCCCGCGCCCACCGCGCCAGCCGGGAGGGCGTTTCCTTGACTGATCTGTGGAGATAGCAGCACGAGGACCAGCCAGACGACGAGGGCAGCGAGGCCCGAGAGGAGGGCGCGGTCGGTCAGGGCCAGCCCCGCCCGCCGGATCGCTAACACGAGGCGGCGAGTAGGGCCAGCGCTGGGCCCGGCCATCGACGCAGCACGCTCGCGCCACCGAGAACGGTGAACGGAAGCGCGGCGATCATGTACCGCGGCCCCGGCGTGTCGCCGCCCAACGGGCCGAAGTAGCCGACGTTGTAGAGGAAGAAGGCGAGAACCGTAGCCACCGCGAGCACGATCTCCCACCGATACGGTCCACGTCGGACGAGGGCGAGGCCGGCGACCGCCGCGCCCACGAAGGGGGTCAGAACCAGCAGTCCCTTCGGAGCGAGCAGCACCTCCAGCGCCCGCCGGGCCGACGGGACGCCGACACCGAAAAATCCGCGCTGGTGCGGGCTGCTGGCAGCGCCGGTGGTCGGCAGGGCCCCCACATAGGAGAGGTGAGTGACCGAGCCGAACGCGAACAGGTCGTACAGACCGAGTGGCACCAGCCCCACGATGATCCCGGCTCCATAGAGCACCCCTGAGCGCACGGACCGATCGCGGGCGATCACGTAAAGGCCGACCAGCCCGGCCACGAGAGCGAGCGGGTACTCGGTCGTCACCGCGAGGCCGCCCAGCCTAGCACCGGCAGCGCGGCGCGCCAACGCCGCGAGACCGCTCTTTTGCACCAGGAGGTAGACCGGAGCGGCGGCGAGGGCCAAACCGGGTGCCTTGTTGGAATAGATATGGCCGGCGAACCCCGACTTGTCGATCGTCTCGCCAGCGTACGGATCGATCCTCGCCGTCCCCGACGCCAACGCTCGAATCAAGGCCTAGTGCGAGGTCTGATTCGCACTCGGCGCCTGCACCAGCAGCACCCACGCACCGACCAGCGCGAGTATCGGCAGGAGCCCGGCCACCTGGGTCCTCGCGCGCGGACCCAGGCGTCTGAGCGAATCCGGGCCGATCTCGCAATCCTAACCAGACGCCAGGCCGCGCCAGCCCGGTTTACGCCGTCGGCGTGAACCGGCAGCGCAGCAGGGTCGCGATCACGCGGAAGCCGTCCAGGGCGGTGAGCTTCTTGCCCTCCTCGGTGGATCGGGCGCGATAGTGCACCGGGACCTCGAAGATTCGCTCGCCGTGCTGGACCAGGCGCGCGGTGATCTCGGGCTCGATCGAAAACCCGGCCGAGCGCAGCGGCAGACTGCGAAAGACCTCGGTCCGGATCATCTTGTGGCAGGTCATGATGTCGTGCAGGTACACGTTATAGAGGACGTTGCAGGCCAGCGTGACGCCCTTGTTGCCGAGCACGAACAGGAACGAGTGGCTCGTGTAGCCGTCAAAGGCGCGGACCCCGAAGCTCGCGTTGGTGCGGCCGTCCAGCAGGGGCGGCATCAGCAAGCCCAGATCGGCTGGGTCGTACTCGAGGTCGGCGTCGAAGATGCAGGAGAACTCCCCGCGGGCGTGGGTGAGCCCGGTCTGGATGGCGGCGCCCTTGCCCTGATTGTGGTCGTGCTCGATCAGCCGCACCCGGTCGTCCCAGGGGCCGGTGCGCAGGATCTCCCGGGTCCCGTCGCGGGAGCCGTCGTCGACGATGATCAGCTCAAACTCAGCTGGGAGCTCGGTGGCCAGAACCTCGGCGATCGCACGCTCGATGCGCTCGCGCTCGTTGTAGACCGGCATCAGGATCGACAGCATGGTGGGCTATATGCGACGGGGAGTCTGAGTGAGCGCAGCCACACGGCAGGCGCTCGCGAGGAGAGGCGATCCTAGCGAACGTGTGCGGCATCGGACATGATGCCCAGGTGGACTTTGCGGCCGAAGGGCTCCTCGACGACCTCGAAGGCGAGGAGCGCACCGCCCGCCGCGAACTGCTCGAGCGCCTGGCCCAGGACGGCTTCAGCCTCGACGAGCTGCGGAGCGCCGTCAAGGAGAAGCGGCTGGTCTTGCTGCCCCTGGACCGTGTCCTGGGTGGGAGTGTTACCGCCAACGAGGCCGAGGCGCAGACCGGCCTGCCCGCCGAGGTGCTGCTGCGCATGCGCCGCTTGCTTGGCCTCCCCGCCGCGGGACCGGATGACCGGGTGTTCTCAGACGAGGAGGTCGAGGCCGCCCGCTCGACCAAGCGGTTTCTGGACGCCGGCTTTGACGACGACGCGATCGTCGAGATCACCCGCGTGCTGGGCGAGGGCATGGGGCGCCTGGCGGCGACGATCACCGCCGCCTTCGCCGACGCCTTCCTGAGCCCCGGGGACAGCGAGGAGGCGGTGGCCGAGCGCTTCGCGGCCCTGGCGCAGCAGCTCACGCCGGTCTTCACGCCGGTCCTGGTGGCCGGCTTCAAGGCCCAGCTGCGCGACTCGGTCGGGCGCGGGGTGCTCGGCCGCGACGAGCTCCAGGCCGGGGATGTGGCCGGCGCGCAGGAGCTGGCGGTGTGCTTCGCCGACCTGGTCGGCTTCACCCGGCTCGGGGGCCAGGTGGAGCTGACCGAGCTAGGCACGGTCGCGGGTCAGCTCGCCCGGCTGGCCGCCTCGGTGGTGCAGGCGCCGGTGCGGCTGATCAAGACGATCGGCGACGCGGCCATGTTCGTCAGCCCCGAGCCGGGGCCGCTGATCGAGGTCGCCCTGTCACTCGTGGAGGCCGTCGAGGAGGCCGACCTGCCCAGTCTGCGGGCCGGCCTCGCCTACGGCCCGGCGCTGGTCCGGGCCGGTGACTACTACGGCAACTCGGTCAACCTGGCCAGCCGGGTGACCGGGGTGGCCCGGCCGGGCACGGTTCTCTGCACCCAGGAGGTCCGCGACCACGCCGGCGAGGGCCTGCGCTGGTCCTCAGCGGGCCGTCACCGCCTGAAGGGCGTATCCGGCGGGGTGGCGCTACATCGAGCCCGCCGCGCCACAGCCGATGGCGACGACGGGCCCGACGATCAGAGCGAGGACGCGGCTACGCGACGCCGTGCAGGTCGATCACGAAAACGAGGGCCGAGTTAGCCGGAATCCCGGGTTGCGCAGCGGCCTTGTAGGCCAGGCTGGCCGGGATGATCAGCTCGCGGCGGCCGCCGACCTTCATTCCGGGGATCCCCTGCTGCCAACCCTGGATCACGCCCGTCAGCGGCGTGGTGAACAGCTGGTTGCGTTTCCAGGAGGAGTCAAACTCCTTGCCGCCCTTGTACAGGACGCCGACGTAGTTGACGGTGATCGTCGAACTTGCAGTCGCGGCCGGACCGGTGCCCTTGATCAGGTCCTTGACGATCAGCTTGGTCGGCGGCGGCCCGGAGGGCGGCACGACCTTGGGCTTGGTCTTCAGGGCCGCGGGTAGCGGGGTCGTGCTGGTACTGGTCGAGCTTGTGGTGGTGGTGGTGGTGGTGGCGCTGCTGCTGGCCGGAGTAACGGCGGCGGCGGTGGCACCCTGGGAGGGAGCGAGCTGGACGCCGGGAGCCGCCGAGCTCGAACCACAGGCGGACACCGCCACAGCCACGGCGAACAGGGACCACGTGAGTGTGATTAATTTGCGCATGGAAGTGCTCGAGGGTAGCGGGCGCGCTCAGCCGGCGATGCGCTCGAGCACGGCGGCGTCGACGTCGAAGTTGGCGTGCACGGCGCCGACGTCGTCAGACTCCTCGAGCATGTCGATCAGCTTCATCAGGCGGGTGGCGTCCGCTTCGTCCACCGGTACCCGCGCTTGGGGGCGCTGGGTCACGTCGGCGCTCTCGATCTCCACTCCGGCGGTTTGCAGCGCCTCGCGGACCGCGGTCAGATCGGCCGGCTCGGTGAGGATCTCGTAGACGTCGTCGTCGGGGATGATGTCCTGCGCGCCGGCGTCGATCGCGACCATCAGATCATCCTCGTCGTAGCGGGCGGCGTCGATCACGATCACGCCCGACTTGTCAAACAGGTAGGACACCGAACCCGGCTCGCCCAGGCTGCCGCCGTGCTTGGAGAGCGCGTGGCGGACATCGGCGCTGGTCCGGTTGCGGTTGTCGGTCAGAGCCTCGATCAGCAGCGCGACGCCACCGGGGCCGTAGCCCTCGTACAGGACCGATTCGATCTGGTCGGCGTCGACTCCGGCCCCGGTGCCCTTGGCGATCGCGCGCTCGATGTTGTCCTTGGGCATTGAGGCATCGCGGGCCTTCTGGATCGCCAGTGCGAGCGACGGGTTACCGATGGGATCTCCACCCCCCTCCCGGGCTGCGACTGTCACCGCGCGGGCCAGCTTGGTGAAGTGCTGGCCCCGGCGCTGGTCGACGATCGCCTTTTTGTGCTTGATCGAAGCCCATTTGGAATGACCGGACATGACCGAGAACTATAGGACCGTGCCCAGCGCCGTTGGGCGCTCCCGATACCAGTCGATCGTGCGGGCCAGGCCGTCATGCAGGCCCACGCGTGGCGTCCAGCCGGTCAATTCGCGCAGCTTGGTGGCGTCGACCCAC
>JBPCIY010000111.1:0-19678 GCA_051005855.1 Solirubrobacteraceae bacterium
ACCCGGATCGAGACCACGGTTGCCGATCATGTGTTCCGCACCCGCGGCAAGCTGATGCTCGTGCCCGGCTGGCGCGGGGTCTACGGCCAGGAGGCCGAAAGCGAGCGCTCCGACGACGACGAGGGCCGTGAGCAGCAGCTGCCCAAGCTCGAGCGCGATGAATCGGTGTCGGTGGCTGAGATCGCCGCCGAGGAGAAGGTGACCAAGCCGCCCCGCCGCTACACCGAAGGCGCGTTGCTGGCCGCGATGGAGACCGCCGGGCAGCTGGTTGACGAGGAGGAGCTGCGTGAGGCGATGAAGGATTCGGGGATCGGCACCCCAGCGACCCGAGCGGCGATCATCGAGCGCCTGCTGGCGGTCGGCTACATCGAGCGCGATGCCCGCGCGCTGGTGGTTACCGAGAAGGGGCTGAACGTGATCCGCCTGCTGGGCGAGCACACGCTCACCTCCCCCGGGCTGACCGGCGATTGGGAGCACCGGCTGGCCAAGATCGAGACCGGGGCGGACTCGCGCAAGGCGTTCATGGGCGACATCGTGAAGTTCACCGAGTCGACGGTCGGCGAGCTCGACGCCAAGCTCAAGGACGTGCGGATTCCCCGCGCCAACCTGGGATCGTGCCCGGTCTGCGGCCGCGACATCGTCGAGAACCGCAAGGGCTACTCGTGCTGGTCGCGCGAGGACCCCGGCTGCGGGTTCGTGATCTGGAAGTCCAAGACCGGCAAGCAGCTGCCGATCGCTGTGGCCCGCGAGCTGATCAAGACCGGGCGGACCGAGCGGGCCGTGACCGGCTTCAAGGGTCGCTCGGGGAAGAGCTTCCGCGCCCGCCTGGCGCTTCAGCAGACCGAAGCGGGCAAGTGGCGGGTGGAGTTCGACGAGGCCTGGGCCCGGGACGGCGCCAAGCCACCGGAGGCCGCGGACGTCGCCGCCAACGGCGCCGCGCCGGACGCCGCCGCGGCCCCGGCGCAGCCGGGCGAGGAGTCGGCCGCGGCCTGACCGGCGTTGAGCCGTCATCGGCCCGCGCCACCATAGGCGAGTGCCGCTGAAGCTGGTTCTGGGACCTGCCAACTCCGCCAAGGCGGGTGAAGTGCTGGGCGCCTACGGCGCCGTCGCCCCACGCGGGGCGGTGCTCGTCGTCCCGACCGCCCTCGACGCCCGCCACTACCGGCGCGAGCTCGCCGCCTCCGGGGTGGTGTTCGGCTCGGTGCTCACCTTCTCGGGCCTGATGCGCGAGGTCGGCTGGCGGGCCGGCTATTCCGCCCGCCGGCTGTCAGACCGCCAGCGCGACGTGCTCCTGCGCCGGGCGCTGGCCGGCGCCGAGCTTGAAGGGTTGGCCGCCTCGGCCGCGGCGCCGGGCTTTCGGCGCGCCGCCGGAGAGCTGATCGCCGAGTTGACCCGGACGCTGGTCGCGCCCCCCCGGTTCATAGCGGCCCTGCGGTTGTGGGCCGATGACGACGCCGGTCGCCGGGCCTACGCTGAGGAGCTGGGTCGCATCTACTTGCGCTACGAGCGCGAGCTGGAGCGCTGCGGCCGCGTCGACCATGAGCTCTTTGCCTGGCGCGCGCTGGACGCCCTGCGGGCCGGACCGGACCGGTGGGGCCGCGACCAGGTCTTCTTCTATGGCTTTGATGACCTCACGAGGCTCGAGCAGGACGCAGTCGAGACCCTGGCCCGGATCGCCGGCGCCGCGGTCACGGTCTCGCTGACCTACGAGGGGGGAAGGGCGGCCCTGGCCGCGCGGGCCCAGGTGGTTCAGGAGCTCGGCCCGCTCGCGGACGAGATCGTGGAGCTGCCGGCCCGGGATGCCCACTACGCCCCGGCCGCGCGCGAGGCGCTGCACCATCTCGAGCGTGGACTGTTCGAGCCCGAGCCCGCGCCGGCCCGGATCGATCCCGGCTCCGCGGTGGAGCTGCTGGAGGCCGGGGGGGAGCGGGCCGAGGTCGAGTGGATTGCCGGCCGGATCCTCGGGCTGCTGCGTGCCGGGGTCCCGGGGGCCGAGATCGCCGTCGTCTGCCGCTCCCTGAAGGCGGCGGCGCCGCTCGTCACCCGGGTCTTCGCCGAGTACGGGGTACCGCAGTCGGGCGCCTCCGACGTGCTCTTCGCCCACACCCCGCTGGGTCGGGCGGTGCTCGGGGCAGCGCGGTGCGGGTTGCTCGACGAGCACGAGGCGAAGGCCGAGGATCTGCTCGCGTATCTGCGCGCGCCGGGGGTGCTGGCGCGGCTCGAGATCGCCGACGCGCTCGAGGCCAGGCTGGCCCGCGACGGTCTGGCCAGTGCCGCCGCCGCCCGTGAGCGGCTGGGCTGGAACCTGCGCGAACTCGATGAGCTGGCCGCCGCGACCGATCCCGGGGCCGTGCTCTGCCGCCTGGCCCGCCGCCTCCAGGCCGCCCCCCATCGGGCCTGCGCGCCCATCCTCGACCCGGGGGAGGAGCTCGACGCCCGCGCCGTGGGCGCACTGGTGGCGGCGCTGGGCGAGCTGGCGGAGCTCGGCTCGCCAGCCTCCGGACCCGAGCTGCTCGAACTGCTTGGAGAGCTGACGGTGGCGGGCGACCGCACGGCCGGGCCGGACGATGTGGTGCTCGCCGAGCCGCTCGGGATCCGTGCCCGGCGCTTTGCGATCGTGTTCGTGTGCGGGCTGCAGGAGGGCGAGTTTCCGCTCGCGGCGCGGCCCGAGCCGTTCCTCTCCGACGAACGTCGTCGCGAGCTGGCCGCGGCCTCGGGTCTGCGGCTGGCGCTCGCGCAGGACACCCTGGACCGCGAGCGCTACCTGCTCTACACGACTGTGTCGCGAGCCACCGAGCGGGTGCTGGTCAGCTACCGCAGCTCCGATGAGGAGGGCAACCTGGCCCTGCCCTCGCCCTTCCTCGACGACTTTCGGGAGCTGTTCGATCCGGGGTGGTTTGACCGGCGCGAGCGCCGGCTGCTGGCCGACGTGGTCTGGGATCCGGGGGCGGCGCCGACCGACCGCGAGCACCGGCGGGCCCTGGCGGCGGCACTCGCCCCGGCGGCCGGCGAGCCCGACGAGACCGGACGCCAGCTGGGGGCGGTGGCCCGGGCGCGCCTGCGCCACACCGAGATCCTGTCCGCGGGCGCGCTCGAGACCTACGGCGACTGTCCGGTCAAGTGGCTGGTCGAGCGCGAGCTGCGCCCGGCTCCGCTTGAGCCCGAGTCTGACCCGATCGCCCGCGGGAATCTGATCCACGCCACCCTCGAGCAGCTCCTGGCCGACCTCGACGGTCCGGTCAGCCCCGAGAGCCTGCCGCGGGCGCGGGAGATCCTCGATCGCCGGCTCTCCGAGCTCGCCGCCGGTCCCGGGGGCAGGCTCGGCGCCGGCCGGCCCGAGATCGTCCGAGCTGGACTGCTGCGGGCTATCGAGGCCGATCTGCGGCGCTACCTGCGCCACGAGGCGGCGGGCGCCGTGGGTTGGCGGCCGGTCGGCCTCGAGCTCAGCTTCGGCTTTGAGGATCCCGAGCGGCCGTCGCTGCCCGCGCTGGAGCTCGGATCGGCCTCCGAGCGCGTACGCATTCGGGGGATGATCGATCGGGTCGACATCGACGCCGGCGGCCGCGCCCTGATCCGCGACTACAAGAGTGGCGCGCCCCGCTCGGACTGGCCGGTGGCACGCTGGGGTCCGGACCGCCGGCTTCAGGTCGCGCTCTACCTGATGGCCGTACGTGAGCTGACCAGCTGGGAGCCAGTGGCCGGCTTCTATCAGCCGTTGCGCGGCGATGACCTGCGCGGTCGCGGCCTGTTCGTGACCGGCAGTGAGCTTGGGTCCGGGGTCCACGGCCGTGACGGGCGCGCGGCGGATGAGTTCACGGCCGAGCTCGACGCGGCGGGGCAGCGGGCGGTGGCGCTGGCCGGTGCCCTGCGCTCGGGCGCGGTGACTCCGTGCCCGCAGACCTGCTCCCGCGACGGCTGCGCGTTCCCCGGGATCTGCCGCAGCCAATGAGTGAGGCAGCGGCGTGGACCGCGGAGCAGAGCTGGGCGATCGAGCACCGTCGGGGCGATCTGTTGCTCGACGCCAGCGCGGGCAGCGGCAAGACCTCGGTCCTGGTGCAGCGCTTCGTCGCCCACGTGCTCGAGGACGAGATCGACGTCTCAGCGATCCTGACCATCACCTTCACCGACAAGGCGGCCGCCGAGCTGCGCGATCGGATTCGGGCCCGGCTTCGAGAGCGCGGCGCGTTTGCGCAGGCGCGGGCCACCGAGGGCGCCTTCATCTCCACCATTCACGGCTTCTGCGCCCGCGTGCTGCGGGCCGGCGCCCTGGCCGCCGGACTGGACCCCGGCTTCGTCGTCCTGGACTCAGACCAGTCCGAGCCGCTGGCCGACGCCGCCTTTGACCGCGCGCTGCTCGATTTCGCGGGAGCCGGTGAGGACGCCGTCCAGCTGGTCGCCGACTACGGGGTGCCCGCGCTGCGCTCGGCGATCCGCTCGGTCTACGCCCAGCTGCGCGCGCGCGGTCAGCTGCATCCGTGTCTGCCGGCGGCGCCCGCCCCCCCGGGTCCGGAGACGGGCCCGGCGCTCGCGGCGGCGGCGCGGTCCCTGATCGGCGAGCTGGCCGCGGTCGCCGAGCCCGGGGCCAGGGTTGAGGATGCGCTGGGGCGCCTGGAGCGCTGCCCGGCGATGCTGGCTGGGCCCGAGCCGTGGCCCGCCGAGCTTGACCGCCTCAAGCTGCCCGGCAACGGTGCCGCGCTCAGCACCGACGCGTGTGTCGCCTACGCCCAGGCCTTGGCCGCCCATCGTCGGGCCTGCGCGCACCGAGCCGCGCTCCCCGTCCGCGACCTCATGAATCGGCTGCTGCTCAGCTTCGGGCGCCACTACGCGGAGGGCAAGGCCGCGATTTCGGGGGTCGACTTCGAGGACCTCGAGCTGCTGGCTTCAGAGTTGCTGGGCCGCCACGAGGATCTGCGCCGCCAGTACTCCGAACGCTTCGAACGGATCATGGTCGACGAGCTCCAGGACACCAACCGGGTCCAGCTAGATCTGATCGAGGCGATCGCCAGCGACAACCTGTTCACGGTCGGTGACGCCCAGCAGTCGATCTACCGCTTCCGCCACGCCGACGTCGAGCTGTTCGAGGGCCGGGGGGCGCGTCTGGAGGAGCGCGGCGCGCGCGCGACGCTGCAGACCAACTTCCGCTCGCACCGCGAGATCCTGGGCCCGCTCAACGTCGGCTTCGCGAGCGCGCTCGGCGAGCGCTTTCGGCCGCTGGTGGCCGGCCGGCCGGCCGGTGGGTCGGCCGGGAGCGAGGCCGGCGGCCCCGAGCTTGCCGGTGCGGGCGAGGCGCCCCGGGTCGAGCTGCTGCTCGTCGACAAGGGCGCCGACTGGGAGCTTGAAGGGCTGGCGGCCCCCTGGCGGCTGGCCGAGGCGCGAGCTCTCGCGCAGCGCGTGGCCGAGCTGGTGGCCGCCGGGACGGCGCCGGGGCAGGTGGTCGTGCTGCTGCGCGCCAGCACCGACATGCGCGCGTACGAGCGCGCGCTCGAGCGCGAGGGACTGCCGACCTACGTGATCGGCGGCCGGGGCTACTGGTCACACCCCCAGGTCCTTGACCTGGTCGCCTATCTCCGGGTGCTGGCCAACTCGCTCGACGAGGAGGCGCTCTACACGGTGCTCGCTTCGCCGCTGGTCGGGGCGTCGCTGGACGCGCTGGTCGTGCTGGGGGGCCTGGCCCGCGAGCAGGGCCGGGACCCGTGGGCGGTGCTGACCGGCGTCGACCATGAGTCCGGGCTCGAGGCGCTGTCCGACCGGGACCGCGCGGCCCTGGACGAGTTCGCCGTCTGGTGTCCGGGCGAGCGGCAGCGAGCGTCACGGTTGGGCGTCGACGAGCTGATCGACCGCGCCCTGGAGCGCAGCGGTTATGACCTGAGCATGCTCGCGCTGCCCGGCGGCCGGCGCCGGCTGGCCAACGTCCGCAAGCTGATGCGCCTCGGCCGCGAGCACGAGCGCGAGCACGGACTCGATCTGCGCGGCTTCCTGCGGCTGGCCGCCGAGCGCGCGGCGGGCCGGGCCGGGAGCTCACGGGAAGGCGAGGCCCCCGTCGAGGGTGAGGGGCTTGACGCGGTGCGCCTGATGACGATCCACCGGGCCAAGGGGCTGGAGTTCCATACCGTCTGCGTCGCCGACCTCGGCCGCTCGGCCCGTCCGCCCTATGAGGTCCTGCGCGTCTCGGCCGACGGACGACTGGGGCTGCGACTCAGCCGGTCCGGAGTCGGCGGTCGCGTCTCGGCCCTGGAGTTCGACGCGCTCGGCGCGGAGGACCGCGAGGCCGAGGAGCGCGAGGAGCGCCGTCTCTTCTACGTGGCCATGACCCGTGCCCAGGAGCGGCTGATCCTGAGCGGGGCGACTCGTTTTGAGGGCTGGACGACGGCGACCCGGACCGGCGGGGGCACCGTCGGCTGGGTGGCGCCTGCCTTTGTCCCCGAGCTGGGGGCGCGGATCGCCGAGGGCAGTCAGACGATCGATCTCGGGGGCGCGCGGTTGCGGCTCAGCCTGCACACGGGCCCAGGTTCGGCGTCGCCCGCTTTGCCGGTGGGGCCGCCACCCGCGTCCGTCGCGCCTCCGTCGGCCCCGCCCCCGCCGCTTGCCCCCCCGCGGGCCCCGCCGCCACCCGTCGGCGCCCTCAGCTACTCAGCGCTGGGGGAGTACGCGCGCTGCGGGTACCGCTTCTACGCCGAGCGCGTGCTCGGTCTGCCTTCGCTCGGCGAGGATCGGCTCGGCGCCGTCCCCGTCAAATCGGATCCGGACTCCGAGCACTCCCTGTCCGAGGCCCCGCGCCCCTCGCGCAGCGCCGCCGATCGCGGCGTGCTCATCCACGCTGTGCTCGAGCGGCTGGTCTTCCGACGGCCGGTGGCGCCGACTCCCGAGGCGGTGCTCGGCGCCGCCCGGCGCGTCGGCCTCGAGCCCCAGCCGACGGACGCCGAGGCCGCTGAATTGATCAAGCTGACCGAGCGCTTCGCAGCCAGCGAGCTGTGTGCGCGGTTGGCCCGGGCCACCGAAACGCGGCGCGAAGAGCGCTTTGCCTTCTTGCTCCCCGCCGGGGTGCTGATCACGGGCGCGATCGACGTGCTCGCCCGGGAGCCGGGTGGGCGCATGCTGATCGTCGACTACAAGTCAGATCGTCTTGACCCCGCCCAGCCCGCCGGTCCCGCCGGGCTCGTGGAGCGGACTTACGCCACTCAGCGGCTCGTCTATGCCCTCGCCGCACTGCACACCGGGGCCCGTGAGATCGAGGTGGCGTACTGCTTCCTGGAGGCGCCCGAGGCGCCGGTCACCACCGTCTATGACGCCGCCCAGCGGGCGCAGCTCGACGCCCGTCTGGCGGCGCTGGCCGACGGCGTGCTCGGCCGTCGCTTCCCGGTCTCAGAGCTTCCCCATCGGGGCCTGTGCGGAGGCTGCCCGGCCCAGGGGGGACTGTGCTCGTGGCCGCTCGAAATGACCCGGCGCGAGGCTCCCGACCGCCTCTTCTGACTGGTCAGGGTTTGAACTCGACGTCGATGCGCTCGGTGTCCGAGCGCTCCTCGACCTTGGCCAGGGCGCGCAGCGCCCGCTGGTCGGCCGGCGCCTCGGGTGGGCCGAACAGGCTCCGGGGCCACAGGCGCCGCTTGAGGACGACGTTGATCTCGGCCGCGTAGAGCGTCATCTGGGCACCGAGGTGAAGCCAGACGAGCAGCGCGATGACGAAGCCGAACTCGGAGTAGGCCCCGTGTTGGCCCTTGAGCACGTGGCCGATGTAGAGGCCGCCCAGCGACTGCAGGACCGCCCACAGCACGCCGGCCACGATCACGCCCACGCGCAGATCGCGGGAGGGAATCTCTGCCGCGGTCATGAGCCGGAAAGTGGCGAAGAAGAGGCCGAAGTTGAGCAGCAGCGAGACCACGATCCCGGCCACGCCGAGCAGCCAGCCTTTGCCCAGCCCGCCGGTCACGAGCCCGGAGGCGAGCGTAGCGATGATGAACATCAGCCCGAGCGAGCCGAGCAGCATCAATCCCCTCAGGCGGGACTGAAGGAAGTCGGCGCGATGCTTGAACGGCACCGCCCACACCCGATCAAAGGCGTTCTGCGCCGCCTGCGTGACGCCGAGCCCGGCGAGCAGCGAGGTGACCAGCCCGATCGCGAGCGCGATCACGCTGCCGTGCAGCTGGCCCACGTTGATCTTCGTGCCCACGAGCGGAAACTGAGCGAGGACCGACTTGCGGATCGACTCCTGGGCGCCCGGATCGCCCTGGAGCACGAAGCCCAGGATGGTCAGGAAGACCAGCAGGAGCGGGAACAGCGAAAAGAAGGCGTAGTAGGCGACCAGCGCCGCGAGGCCGCCGCCCTGGTCGTCCCCGAACTTCTTGACCACCGCGACCGGAATCGCCAACCAGCGTCTTCGCTGCTGAGCCTGATCGAAAGCGCGCACTGGGCGCAGGAAGTCCATGGCCGGGGTTCTACCCCACGCGCGCCGCGAGCACGCGCGCCGCGGCCACACGCGCTGCCGGCGCGCGCGCCCTCACGACCCGCCAGCGCTTCGGGCGGGCGGTCAGGCCGGTGCTCAGGGGCTTGCCACCAGGGCCTCCACATCCACTGCGGCGATCGCGGCGCGCGGGTGCAGGACGACCGTGGCCGAGTGCGAAGGACTGAACGTGATGCTCCGTCGGCGGGTGGTTTCGGGCTGACGGGAACCCGGGGAGAGAGTGAAGCTCCGGATCACGGTCCGCAGAGCGATCTTCATCTCCTCGAGCGCGAAGCTCGCGCCCAGGCAGCGGCGCCGCCCTCCCCCGAACGGAAGCCACGTGTAGGTGCCCGGAGGGTTCCCGAGGAAGCGCTCGGGCCGGAAGGCGGCGGGTTCGGGATACAGGTCAGGATCGTGGTGGACCAGGTAGGCGCTGGCCAACAAGACCACGCCGGGCGGGTAGCGGACCCCACCGATCTCGACCTCGCGCTTGGTCAGGCGCGGCTCGGCGTTCGGAAGCACGGGGCGCAGGCGCAGGATCTCGTTGATCGTCGCGGTCAGGTACTCGTCGCCGCTACCCGCGTCGACCTCGGCCCGCAGCCGCGCCTGCACGCCGGGTTCGCGGGCCAGCCGCTCGAGCGCCCAGGCGAGCTGGGAGGCCGTGGTCTCGTGCCCAGCCACGAGGGCGGTCATGAGCTCGTCGCGGAGCTCCTGAGCCGACATCGGAGA
This sequence comes from Solirubrobacteraceae bacterium, assembly GCA_051005855.1. Classification (GTDB taxonomy): domain Bacteria; phylum Actinomycetota; class Thermoleophilia; order Solirubrobacterales; family Solirubrobacteraceae; genus Palsa-465. Next base: position 9,167 of record JBPCIY010000111.1, read on the forward strand.
CTCATCCTCATGACGGGCGGCGAGCAGCATCGAGAAGACGTCGTCACTGGACAAGACCTCGTCCTCCTCGCCCTCGCCCTCGCCCGCCTGCCCCTCGGCCGTCCGGCGCTGCGCGATCAGGCCGAAGATGATCTCGTCGGTCTCGTGCATGAGCGCGTTGAAACGGCGTTGGGTCGATGTCCACCCGAGCACGCGCTGGAGCGCGGGCAGGATCGAGAGGGGACTTTCGGAAAAGGACAGAACCTCGGACAGGAGATCTCGCAGACGGTCCAGGGTCGGTCCGTGATCCAGCCCGAACACGGCCTGGAGGATGATCTCCAGGGTCAGCCGCTGCAGCCGCGGGTGTAGCGCGACCGGCTCCTGCCCGGGCCAGGACGCGACCTCCAGTTCGCAGAGCTCGGTCATGACGCCGCGCAGGCCCTGCATCCGCTCCCCGTGGAAGGCCGGCAGCAGCAGCCGGCGCTGGGACAGGTGCGCCCCCTCGTCGAGCAGGATCACCGAGTTGCGCCCCACGATCGGGGCCAGGATGCTCGCCCCTTCTCCCGGGTGCACCGCGTCGGCCGGGGCCGTGAAGAGCTCCTTGATGTCGGCCGGGTCCGACAAAATCACGAACGGGGGCTGGAAGGGGAGCTTGACCGTGACGCGCTTGCCGTAGCGCCGTAGGCCTTCGAGCGCCGCGGTGGGGCGGGTCCACGTCCCGAGCAGCTGGACCACGCTCGGCACTCGGGGTCCGGGCGGCAGGCTTTGGCGTAGCTGTCTTCGCACGGCTGGTCTCCCTCTCGACCAGCGCAGCTTCCCGCACTTCGCCGTCGCGCGACTGTGAGACGCCTCACACAGGGAGCCGGGCCTGTCCCTGCTCGATCGCCAGCAGCGTGCGCTTGCGGTCCAGGCCTCCCGTGTAGCCCCCCAGACCGCCGCCGGCGTGCAGCACGCGATGGCAGGGGAGGATGATCGGCAGCGGGTTTGACCCCAGCGCGTTACCAGCCGCGCGCGAGCCTCGTGGGCTGCCCGCCTGGGCGGCGACCGCGCCATAGGTGGAGGTGGAGCCGTAGGGGATCGCCGCCGTGGCGGCCAGCACCCGGCGCCCAAAGTCGCTCATCAGCCGCCGATCGAGCGTGAGCTCGAAGGCGCGGCGCTGGCCGTCGAGGTACTCCTCGAGCTCCCGGCGCGCACGGTCAAGCCGGCGCGGGGCGGCGAGGACCCGGGGGGAGACCCGGCGGGCGAGGTCGGCCAGCCGCTCGTCCTCCTGATCGCCGTCGAGGTAGTCGATCCGGATCAGCCCGTCGGGCGTGCTGGCCAGGAGCAGGCGCCCGACGGCCGTGTCCATCGTGGCGTAGGCGACGTCGAGCAGTTGCGCCCGCGCCGCGGCCGCGCTGAAGTCCGGAAGCGTCCCGGCCTCGGCAGGCGCGTGATCGCGCAGGCGACGCTCGATGACATCGAGTTCGGTCATGGCTGGTAGTCCTTTCGCAGTCGTTTCAATCCCTCGTGGACGTTGCGCCGGGCGGCCTCGGGACTGGTGCCCATCACGGCGGCGATGTCGCGGTAGGTCGCGTCAGCCAGGTACCGCAAGGTCACCGCCGTGCGCTGCTTTTCCGGCAGGCGGGCCACATCGCCCCAAATCTCATCGTCGCCGGCTGGAGGCGAGGGGGCAGTGGCCTCGGACCACGGCTCGGGGTCGGGGACCGGGACCGCGCGCCGAGAACGGGCGCGGACGTGATCGATCGCCTTGCGGTGCGCGACGGTCAGGATCCAGCCCTTGAGATTGGAGGCGCTGCGCAGGACCGGGTAAGCGCGCAGGGCGGCGAGCCAGGTCTCCTGATAGCAGTCGTCGGCCTCGACCGGACCCACGCTGGCGATCAGAAAGCGATGGACGTCACGGCCATGAGCGTCGAGCAGGGCCTGGAAGGGAGGGAGGTCCACAAGGATTGAACGACTCAGGTCACGGGAGCGTGAGATCGTCGCGGGCGGATCGCTAGGCTGACCAAGATGGATCAGCGCGCACTGGGCAGCCAGGGTCTCACCGTCTCTGAGCAGGGTCTGGGCTGCATGGGCATGTCGGAGTTCTACGGCACGGCCGACGAGGCCGAGGCGGTGGCCACCATCCACGCCGCGCTTGACCTCGGCGTCACCCTGCTGGACACGTCAGACGCCTACGGCCCCCAGACCAACGAGGTGCTGGTCGGCGAGGCGATCGCCGAGCGGCGCGATGAGGTGATCGTGGCCACCAAGTTCGGGATCGTGCGCGACCCCAACAACCCCGCTGCCCGCGGGGTCAGCGGGCGCCCCGACTACGTGCACCACTGCTGCGACGCGTCCTTGCGCCGGCTCGCGCTGGACCACATCGATCTCTACTACCAGCACCGGGTCGACCCGGACGTCCCGATCGAGGAGACGGTGGGCGCGATGGCCGAGCTCGTCGACGCCGGCAAGGTCAGGTTCCTCGGTCTCTCCGAGGCCGGGCCCGAGACGATCCGCCGCGCTCACGATGTCCATCCGATCTCTGCCCTGCAGAGCGAGTATTCGCTCTGGAGTCGCGACCCCGAGGACGAGGTGCTGGCCACGCTGCGCGAGCTGGGCATCGGCTTGGTCGCCTACAGCCCGCTCGGCCGCGGCTTTCTAACCGGCGCGATCAAGAGCGCGGGCGATCTCTCTGAAAACGACTTCCGGCGCGGCAGTCCCCGCTTTCAGGGCGAGAACTTCGCCCGCAACTTCGAGCTCGTCGAGCGCATTGAGGAGATCGCGCGGGACAAGGACTGCACGCCCGCCCAGCTCGCCCTGGCCTGGGTTTTGGCCCAGGGGGACGACGTGGTCCCGATCCCGGGCACCAAGCGGCGCACCTACCTGGAGCAGAACGTCGAGGCGAGCGAGCTCGAGCTCAGCGCCGAGGACCTGGCCCGGCTCGACGAGGCGGCTCCGCTCGGGGCGGCGCGCGGCGACCGTTATGCCGACATGTCCCCGATCGGCCGATGACCGCTCCCGGCGATCGCGGCAAGAAGACCGTCACGGCTTGCCGGCGCCCTCACGGGGGTATACAAACCGGCTAATGGCACGCGCAATCTGGAGCGGCGCGATCAGCTTCGGGCTGGTCAACGTACCCGTCAAGCTTTACAGCGCGACGTCACCCAAGACGGTCCGCTTTCACCAGCTCTCAAGTAAGACGGGCACCCGCGTGCGCCAGAAGCGGGTCGACCCCTCGACCGGGGAGGAGGTGGCCTACGAGGACATCGTCAAGGGCTACGAGCTCAGCCCCGACCGCTACGTGCTGATCGAGCCCGAAGAGCTCGAGGCGCTGGATCCCAAGGCGACCAAGACGATCGACATCGAGGAATTCGTCAATCTGGCCGAGATCGACCCGATCTACTACGACCACTCCTATTACCTGGCGCCGACCACCGGGGGGGCCAAGGCCTACCAGCTCCTGCTCGAGGCAATGGACGAGGCGGGCAAGGTGGCGATCGGACGCGTCGTGATCCGTTCCAAGCAGCAGCTGTGCGCCGTGCGACCGAGCCACGGCGTGATGACGATGTCGACGATGCTGTTCGGTGATGAGGTTCTCTCGCCCGACCGCATCGACGAGCTCGACGCCGTCGGCGAAGCCGAGGCCAGCAAGCGCGAGCTGACCATGGCCCAGCAGCTGATCGATTCGCTGTCGGCCGAGTTTGATCCCACCAAGTATCACGACGAGTATCGGGAGCGCGTCCTGGACCTGATCGAGCGCAAGGCGGCCGGCGAGGAGATCGCCGTCCAGCCGCAGGCCGAGGAGGAGGCGCCCGCTCCAGACCTGATGGCCGCTCTGGAGGCGAGCTTGGCCGAGATGCGGGGTGGCGATCAGGAGAGTGCTCCCGCGGCCAAGAAGAAGCCCGCTCCGCGGGCGCGTAAGCGCGCCTCGACCTCCAACGGCGACGGGAGCTCCTCGAAGCCGTCAGCCAAGCCGGCGAAATCGGGATCGGCCAAGAGCAAGGCCAAGAGCAAGACCTGAGCCCCCACCGGGGGCCAAAGCGCTGGTAGCCTTTGGTGTCCGCCTGGCCCTGTCTGTCAGCCCGCTACCGGTTTCCACCAGGGGCACTCTATGTATCGATCCGCTCCACCCGGGGCCACCGGCCTCTACCACCCGTCATACGAGCACGATGGTTGCGGCATCGCCCTGGTGGCCAAGCTCTGGGGCCAGGCGACCCACGCCGTGGTCGAGAAGGGACTCGATGCCCTCGAGCACCTGGAACATCGCGGGGCGGAGGGCGCCGATCCCAACACCGGTGACGGCGCTGGGATCCTCATGCAGATCCCTGACGCGTTCCTGCGCGGCGCCGTATCGGGCATCGAGCTGCCCCCATCGGGTCGCTACGGCGTCGGGGTCTGCTACCTGCCGGCCGATCCGGAGCAGCGCCTCAGCGTTGAGCAGCAGATCGAGGAGACGATCGTGGCCGAGGGGCAGCGGGTGCTGTGGTGGCGTGACGTGCCCGTCGATGATCGCTGCGTGGGCGAGACCGCCCGTCTCTGCGCCCCGGTCATCCGTCAGGTGTTCATCCAGGCTGCCGACGACGTGGAGGACCAGGGCGCCTTTGAGCGCAAGCTGTACGTGATCCGCCGCGTGATCGAGCGCGCCGCCGGCCCCGGGCTGTCGCTGCCGAGTTTCTCGAGCCGAACGATCGTCTACAAGGGGATGCTGACCGCCCCCCAACTGCCGCGCTACTTCTCGGATCTGCGCGATCCGCGGGTCGCCTCGCGCCTGGCGCTGGTCCATTCGCGCTTCTCCACCAACACGTTCCCGAGCTGGGAGCTCGCCCACCCATTTCGGATGATCGCCCACAACGGCGAGGTCAACACCCTGCGCGGCAACGTCAACTGGATGCGGGCCCGCGAATCTCAGCTCGCCTCGGAGCTGTTCGGCGACGATCTCGAGAAGGTGATCCCGGTCGTCCGTGACGGCGGTTCGGACTCGGCCGTGTTCGACAACGTGCTCGAGCTGCTCGTGCTCAGCGGTCGCTCGATGCCCCACGCGGTGATGATGATGGTCCCCGAGGCGTATCGGACCCGGCGCGATCTCGACCCTGACGTGCAGGGGTTCTATGACTTTCACTCGTGCCTGATGGAGCCGTGGGACGGTCCGGCGGCGATCGCCTTCACCGATGGCCGGCTCGCCGGCGCGGTGCTCGACCGCAACGGGTTGCGGCCCGGCCGCTGGGTGCAGGACACCGAGGGATACGTCGTGCTGGCCTCGGAGACAGGCGTGATGACGGTCGCCCCCGAACACGTTCAGCGCAAGGGCCGACTGGCCCCTGGCAAGCTGTTCCTGCTCGATCTCGAAGAGGGCCGGATCGTCGAGGATGAGGAGGTCAAGCGCCGCGTCGCCCGGCGCAAGCCCTACGGCGAGTGGTACGAGCGCTCCGTGGTGCACATCGACGATCTCCCCGACCGCGACCCGCGCGCGCCGCGCGTCGAGCCGCTGCGCTCCAAGCAGCTGGCCTTCGGGTATTCGCAGGAGGACCTGCGGATGATCATCGCCCCGATGGCCACCAAGGGCGAGGAGCCCGTAGCCAGCATGGGCAACGATGCCGCCCTGGCCGTGCTCTCCGAGCGCCAGCCACCGCTCTTTGCCTACTTCAAGCAGCTCTTCGCCCAGGTCACCAACCCCCCGATCGACGCGATCCGCGAGAACGTGGTCATGAGCCTCCACACCGGCGTCGGCGCCGAGGTCAACCTGCTCACCGAATCGCCCGATCAGGCCCATCAGCTGGTCATGGATCAGCCGATCCTGCGCAACCACGAGCTCGAGAAGCTGCGCCAGGTCTCGCACGAGATCTTCAACGCCGCCACGCTCGACATCACCTGGCCGATCGAGGACGGCACCGACGGCATGGACCGCCGCCTGGAGCTGGTCTGTACCGAGGCCGAGGGGTACGTCGAGAACGGGGCCAACATCATCATCCTGTCGGACCGCAATCTCGGTCCCGAACGGGTCGCGATGCCGTCGCTGCTCGCCGTCGCCGCCGTTCACCACCATCTCGTACGGGCCGGCACGCGCCTGCGCACCGGCCTGGTGATCGAGTCCGGCGAGCCGCGCGACATCCACCACATGGCGACGCTGATCGGCTACGGGGCGTCGGCGATCAACCCGTATCTCATGTTCGAGTCCCTCGACGAGCTCGCTGACCGTTCGCTGCTGCCCGAGGTCCAGCCGGATGATTCGCCCGCGGTCGCAGCCGACAGCGAGATAGCTCGCGCGCAACGCCTGCGCGAGCAGGACGAGGCCGAGGTGCGGATCGTCAAGGCGATCGGCAAGGGCCTGCTCAAGACGATCGCCAAGATGGGCATCTCGACCATCCAGTCCTACTGCGGCGCCCAGATCTTCGAGGCGGTTGGGCTCGAGCACGAGCTGATCGACAAGCACTTCACCGGCACCGCGTCCCGGATCGGCGGCGTCGGGCTCGACGTGCTGGCCACCGAAGCGCTCGAGCGACACTTCCGCGCCTACCCGAATACGGGCCGTGACCTGCTCCCGGTCGGCGGTGTGCTGCAGTGGCGCCGCGACGGGGAGTTGCACATCTGGAACCCGGACACGATCGCCAGCCTCCAGCACGCCGTGCGCGCCCAGGGCTCCGGTCTGGACCGCCGGGACCCGCAGCGGACCTACGACGAGTTCGCGCGCCAGGCCAACGACGAGGCGACCCGTCGGGCGGCGCTGCGCGGGCTGATGAAGCTGCGCTGCGCGGAGTCACCGATCCCGCTCGAGGAGGTCGAGCCGGCCACCGACATCGTCAAGCGCTTCAGCACCGGCGCGATGAGCCTGGGCTCGCTCTCCCGTGAGGCCCACGAGACCCTGGCCGTGGCCATGAACCGGCTGGGCGGCAAGTCCAACACCGGCGAGGGCGGCGAGGACCCGGCGCGCTTCACCCCCGACGAGAACGGTGACCGGCGTCGCTCGGCGATCAAGCAGGTGGCCTCGGGTCGCTTCGGGGTGACGATCAACTACCTGGTCAACGCCGACCAGCTCCAGATCAAGATGGCCCAGGGGGCCAAGCCCGGCGAGGGCGGGCAGCTGCCCGGGCACAAGGTCGACGATTACATCGCCAAGATCCGCAACTCGACCCCCGGCGTCGGGCTGATCTCGCCCCCGCCCCACCACGACATCTACTCGATCGAAGACCTCAAGCAGCTGATCTATGACCTGCGCTGCTCAAACCCCGAGGGATCGGTGTCGGTCAAGCTGGTCTCCGAGGTCGGGGTCGGGACGGTGGCCGCCGGCGTGGCCAAGGCCAACGCCGACCACGTCACGATCTCCGGCCACGACGGGGGAACCGGCGCCTCGCCGCAGTCCTCGATCCAGTCGGCTGGGGTGCCGTGGGAGATCGGGCTGGCCGAGACGCAGCAGACGCTGCTGCTCAACGATCTGCGCTCGCGGATCACGGTTGAGGTTGACGGGCAGCTCAAAACCGGCCGCGACGTGGTCATCGGCGCGTTGCTCGGCGCCGACGAGTTCGGCTTCTCGACCGCGCCTCTGATCGCGATGGGCTGCATCATGATGCGGGTCTGTCATCTCAACACCTGCCCGGTCGGGATCGCGACCCAGAACCCCGAGCTGCGTGCGCGCTTCCAGGGCACGGCCGATCACGTGACGGCGTACATGATGTTCATCGCCGAGGAGGTGCGCGGACTGATGGCCAAGCTCGGCGTGCGCCGTTTCGAGGATCTGATCGGGCGGACCGAGCTGCTCGAGATGGACGAGGCGATCGACCACTGGAAGTCCCGCGGCGTGGACCTCTCGATGGTGCTCCGGACCCCCGACCTTCCGCCCGACATGTCCCGCTCGCGGACCCGGCCCCAGGTGCCGGTGCTCGATGACGCGCTGGACTGGGAGCTGCTCGACATGTGCGCGCCGGCGCTGGAAGAGGGGGAGTCGGTGCGTCACGGGCCGGTTCCGGTGCGCAACGTCAACCGCACGGTGGGCGGGATCCTGTCGGGCGAAATAGCTCGGCGTCACGGCGAGTATGGTCTGCCGGAGGGGACGATCGAAATATCGTTCTCCGGCTCGGCGGGTCAGAGCTTCGCCGCCTGGCTGGCGCCCGGGATCTCCTTCTCGCTGCGCGGGGAGACCAACGACTACACCGGCAAGGGTCTCTCGGGTGGCATCGTCTCCGTCCGCCCGCCCGACGCCGCCCTGTTCCGCGCCGAGGAGAACATGATCGTCGGCAACACCGTGCTCTACGGGGCCACCGCCGGTCGGGCCTTCTTCCGCGGGCTGGCCGGGGAGCGCTTCGCGGTGCGAAACTCGGGCGCCAGCGCAGTCGTGGAGGGGGTCGGCGACCATGGCTGTGAGTACATGACCGGCGGTCGCGTGGTCGTGCTGGGTCCCACCGGACGCAATTTCGCCGCCGGGATGAGCGGAGGCGTCGCCTACGTCTACGACAAGAACCGGGGCTTCGAGACGCGCTGCAACCTCGAGCTGGTCGACCTCGAGTCGCTGACCGAGGCCGACGAGGAGGAGGTCAAGGCGTTGATCTCCGAGCACGCCCAGCGCACCGGATCGCTGGTGGCGCGCAACGTCCTGGCCTCCTGGGAGCGCTCCCAGGAACGCTTTGTCAAGGTCATGCCCCGCGACTACAAGCGCGTGCTCGCCGAGCGCGACGCGCCCGAGGAGACCGCCGTCGTCGGAGCCTGAGCCTGAGCCGTCAGGCTTGACGGCGCTTGACCGGAGTTGACGGGGGCTGGCCGGCAGAGTACAGATACGTCGTGCGCTTTACGCTCCGCTTTTCGGCAGGTCGACGCGGACGTGGACGCGGGCTGGCGCGGCTGGCCATCCCCGTGCTCGCGCTGTGCGCGCCCCTGGGTTCGGTTGCGGCGGCGCGGGCGGCCACCTTCAACCCGCTTTACGAAGCGCGTCAGTACGCCAAGACCCAGGAGCGCGCCGCCTCGGACTACACCCCGGCGTTCAACGCGCAGCTGGCTCAGCAGGGATTGGTCAATGAGCAGCAGGGCGCCAGCATTCTGGCCAGCGACGGCCCGCAGGCGCCGAATGGCCGCGACTTCACCGGCAACGTGTGCTGGCAGCACATGAACGGCTGCGCCGGCGACGTCCGCCTGTACAGCTGGGGTGCGAACGGGGAGGGGATCGTCGAACCGATTCTGTTCACCCAGCGCAACGGCTCGACGTTGTCGGGGCACGTGTGGATGACGCGCTCGGGCCCGGCGCGGCGACCCGGGGTGGTGTTCACCAACGGCTCGATTCAGGCCCCCGAGCAGCTGTACTGGTTCGCGGCCCAGGCGCTGGCCAAGGACGGCTACATCGTACTGACCTTCGATCCCCAGGGGCAGGGCTATTCCGACACCTACGGCCAGGGCGCCGACCGGATGGACGGAGTCCCGTCACAGTCAGGCGCCCCGTTCTTCGAGGGCACCGAGGACGCACTGGACTTCTTCTTCTCGACCCCGACGCAGCCTTATGTGCCGCGACCGAGCTGCTCGTCGGGAACCTCGCACGACGCCAAGCAGAACGCGCGGACCGCCGCCGGGCTGAACTCGGCCTACAACCCGTTCTGGAGCCACCTGGACACCGGACACGTCGGACTCGCCGGGCATTCGCTCGGAGCCGCTGCCGTCTCCTACATCGGGCAGCTCGACCCGCGCGTGAAGGCGATCGTCGCCTACGACGACTTGTCCGACACGACCAAGCCCGGCTCGCTGAGCAACTTCGGCTCGACGATCAGCTGCCCCTCGGGCTCGTCGAAGTGGCCCAGCCCGATCCCGGTGACCAAGCCGGCGTTGGGGATGACCGACGACTACGGGCTGGCCCCGATGCCCTTCACCTCGCCGCCTGACCCGACCACCAAGCTCGGACCGTCTCGGTCGCTCTCGGCGGCGGGCGTGGACACCGGCGAGCTGGTCGTTCGCGGCGGCACCCACTACGAGTACTCCTACATCCCCAACCCGGCGTTCGGGGCCACCCACCGCGGGATGGACATGGCCACCTGGTACCTGCTGGCGTGGTTTGACAAGTACCTCAAGCACGATCCGACCGCCGACGCCCGGCTGACCACCAACCGCTGGTGCGATGACGCCGCCGAGAGGGCGGTCGATGACCAGAGTCCCCCCGACGGCGACATGTTCTCTGTCTACTACCTCTCGCGCTTGGACATCCACCTGGACAACGGCTCTCCGTTCGACGTCGAGGACATGCGCGGCGCCGGCCAGAACGGCACGAGCCTGGCCCCCGACCCGTGGCCGGCCCACTTCTCCTTTCTCTCCTGCGACCTGACGCGCGACGGCGCGTCCACCCCCGGCTCGACCACCGAACCGGCCGGGGCGCCCGGGGTGCCCCCCGCGGGCAGGCAACAGGCTCCCCAATCGGCGAAGCCCGGCTGTCCCCGCGCTACGGGCCGCCTGGCCGGTGCGACGCTCGGTCCAGTGGGCCTCGGGATCACGCGCGCTCGCACGCGCCACGCGTTTGCGCACAGCTCGACCAGGGGCCGTCGCTACATGGACTTCTTCTGCTTGACCCCGAACGGGATCCGCGTCGGC
>JBPCIY010000112.1:0-15533 GCA_051005855.1 Solirubrobacteraceae bacterium
CCCCGCTTCTTGGGGCCCCGTGGTCGCCCCCTCCCCCCGCGCGGATATGGGCGAGGAACTCCTGAGGCGAGGCAGCCCCTGGCGTCTCGGTGAAGGTGCGACCGATATCGATTCCGGCGTGGTCATCGGACCCCCCGATCGGGGTGCCCGCGTGGGTCTCGATGTACACAAACGCCGGAAGATTGAGATCCTTGGCCCGGGATCCATTTCGGGTCTCCCAGATCGGGAACAGCTGAGCCAGGCGACGACGGTGGCGGGCCGTGAGCGGCGCCCGCACGGCGTAGAACGGGTGGGCCAGCGCGGCCGTGATCCCGTTGCCGTGCAGATACTCGGCGCACGCCTCGACGTCGTCATTGTGAGCTTGGAGCCACTCGTGGTCGGCGGCCGTGATCCCGAAGCAGAGGACGTGCACGGCCTGGGCCTCGCCCTTGAAGCCCGCGGTCAGCTCCTCGGAGATGAAGGTGTCGTCTCGGTGCTCGATTTCCTGCGCGCCCGCGATCGTGTCGTGATCGGTGATGGTCACGAAGTCCATCCCCTGGCGCTTGGCCAGCTCGTACACTTCTTCGGGCGGCGTGGCGCACTCCGGCACGTGCAGCGAGCGTTGGACACCGAGCTTGGAGAGCTGCGACGCAGTGCTGTGGACGTGCAGGTCGGCGCGCGAGCGTTGGGTCATGGCCACAGGATTGGCCGCCGCCGACTCGGGGCGGTGAAGAACGCGCTCACGTCCTGTGACCTTTTCGTGAAACCGCGCCCCCGTGTTCGTCTCGGAGCACGAACCGTCACGGCTGGGTCCGGCTCAGGGCGACTTGGACTGGAGCCCGGGGATCCCGGGCAAGGGCACGCGGTTGTGGCTGAGACCGGGCAATTTCGTCAGCGTCGGCTGGCCCCCGCTCGGGGTCAGCGGCGGCAGCTTGGCCGAGCACACGGACAGGGCAAGCCGGACCGCTCGCGGTAGGGCGTTAAGGTCACCGCTGTGGCCATAGCCCCGGAGCTTCTTGAGCAAGGCGTTGACGGTCGCCCGCGTCTTGAAGGTGCCCTGCTCCGACAGGTGGCGGTAGAGGCACGTGCAATACGGGACAACGTTCTGACCCTTGATGTGCTTGAGACAGCCGGCGTCCCAGACCTGCTTGATGCGCGCGACCGTGAGTACCGGCGGGCCGTTGGCGGGTGGACTCGACCCGCCCGAGCTGGACGGGGGCGGCGGGCTCGGTGCGGGGGGCGGGGTGGTGTGTGCCGGCGTCGTGTGCGCGGGTGCCGGGTGGGGAGCAGCGCTGTGAGGGGGGGTCGCGTGCACGGGCGCGGAGCCGTTGCCCCCGCTCGATGAGGCGGCGCTGTTGGGCAAGGCCAGCGCCGCGCTGAGGGCGTTGTTGGCCGCCGGCGTGGACTTGGCGTCGGGCACGCCCCCGGGCGGAGCGGTCAGGGCCGACGACGAAGCGATCAGCTGGGCGGCCAGGTTGGGGCTGTAGTTGACGGTCGTCGCGGCCTGCGCGGCGACGTAGCCCTGAGCCTGGGCGGTGACGGTGATGACCTGGCTGGGCGTGCCGAGGACGAGCGAGCGCGTGAACCGACCGCCGGAGACCTGCGCCGGTCGGCCCGCGACCAGCACCCGTGCCCGTGGCGGGGGTCACGGTTCCGGCCACGACCACGCGATGCACGCCGACAATCGCCCCGCTCGTCGGAGCGGTGATCGAGACGTTGACCGTGGGCTTGGGGGTGGGGGCGCTCCCTCCGCACCCCGCCACGCCGAGCGTGACGAGAGTGAGTGCGAGTGGCGCCCACCTTCCGTGAAGGCGCATACGGGTGTAATACGGCCAGGGCAGGCTCGACCTGAATAGGACCAACGTCTAGGCGCTGTTCGACGTTGGTGCAGGTCGCCCGGCTATCCTCGCCGCCGTGCACCGATCCGAGCTCACCGCCCCCGAGCAGCGGGTGCTCGGCTGCCTGATCGAAAAGCGCTGGACCACCCCCGAGCAATATCCGCTCTCGCTCAACGCCCTGCGCCTGGCCTGCAACCAGTCGACCAATCGCGATCCGGTCACCACCTATGACGAGGCCACCGTCCGCGAGGCGGCCCAGCGCCTGTCCCGCTATGGGCTGACGCGGCTGGCCAGCGGGCACAACTCGCGCGCGATCAAGTACCGCCACCTGTGCGAGGAGGCGCTCTCGCTCGACCGCTCGCACCTCGCCCTCCTGGCCATCATGCTCCTGCGCGGACCCCAGACGCCGGGTGAGCTGAAGCTGCGCAGCGAACGGCTGGCCCCGGTCGCAACCTTGGACGAGGTCGAGCGCCTGCTCGGTGAGCTGTCCGAGCGCGGCTACGCCCGCCGCCTGGGCCGTCGCCCAGGTCAAAAGGAGGACCGCTTCGAGCACCTGCTCGGGAGTGGCGGCGACGGGGCGCCTGGTGCTGTGCCCGCATCGGCCTCGGCGGCCGTGACCGCCCCGGCGTCCGTGACCGCTCCGACTTCGGCTCGCGCCCCGGGCGACCCTCTGGGCCGTCTCACCGCCGTCGAGGCCAGGGTACAGCGCATGGAGGGGGAGCTCGCGCGGCTGCGTGACGAGCTCGGCATTTCAGCGGACGCTTGACGTCGGGCCGGGGCACCCGCCCCTCGCCGCTGACAGAGGCCGAGGCGGAGCATGCATAACGTGCAACCGGCGGAGGCTGGCCCCGCCGCGAGGCCGAGATCGGCCCGGCGGGTCAATAGTCTTGTCTGAACCGTGTCCGCGTCACCGTCGATCGAGTTCTCGCCCGCGCAGGTCGACTCCGGTCCGGGGGGCGTGCTCGCCCAGGCCATGCGCGACGAGATCGCAGTCATGTACGACGGGCTGGAGTTGGACGGCACCGAAATGCCCAAAGCAGGCCCGGCTGAGCTCAGTCCGCCGGGCGGCGCCTTCATCGTTGGCCGGCGCGAGGGGCGCCCGGTGTGCTGCGGTGGGGTCAAGCGTCTCGATGACCGCGCGTGCGAGATCAAGAAGATGTATGTCGTGCCCGAAGCTCGCGCCGGAGGCGTCGGCCGCGCCCTGCTGCATGCGCTCGAGGATTGCGCCCGCGAGCTCGGCTACGCGCTCGCCCGTCTTGACACCGGCCCGCGCCAGGCCGGCGCGCGCCGGCTCTATGAGTCCGAGGGCTACGTCGAGGTCGAGAACTTCAACGGCAATCCGGTGGCCTCGTTCTGGGGCGAGAAACCACTCATTTGAAGGCTGGCTAGAGGATTGAGATCTCCGAGTTGTCGCCGACCAGGAACCGGAAGGCACGGGGCTGGCGCTCGTCGCGTCTGATCTTGACATTGCGCCCCAGCAGCGAGGATTCCATTCGCCCGGCCAGGTTGCGGACCTCGGAGCCACCGAGCAGGATCGAGTGCTCGACCTCGGAGTTCTCGATCACGCAGTCGTCGCCGACCGCGGTGTAAGGACCCACGTAGCAGTCGATGAGGTGGGCTCGAGCCCCGATGATGGCCGGGCCCCGGACGGCCGAGCGCTCGAGGCGCGCGCCGGCTTCGACGATCACTCGGCCGTCGATCTGGGAGTCGATCAGCTCGCCCTTCATGCCGCCGTCCACGGTCTCGAGCACGAGCCGGTTGGCGGCCAGCATGTCCTCGAGCCGGCCGGTGTCCTTCCACCACCCCTTGACGACGTGGGGCTCGACGCGCGCGCCCCCGTCGAGCAGGAACTGGATGGCATCGGTGATCTCGAGCTCGCGCCGCGGAGAAGGCTGGATCGCCCGAGCGGCATTGTGGATCGCCGACGTGAACATGTACACGCCGACCAAGGCCAGATCGGTCTTGGGCTCGGCCGGCTTCTCGACCAGGCGGACGACCGTGCCGTTCTCGAGCTCGGCCACGCCGTACTGCTCGGGATCGGGCACCGGGGTGAGGAGGATCAGGGCGTCCGGCTGGCTGGCCCGAAAGGCCGCGACCAGATCCTCGATTCCGCCCTGGAGCAGATTGTCGCCCAGGTACATCACGAACGGGGAGTCGCCCAGGAACGGTTCGGCGGTGAGCACGGCGTGGGCAAGCCCCGCGGGCTCATCCTGGACGATGTAGGTGATCTCGATCCCGAAGCGCTCGCCGTCGCCGGCCGCACACCGGATCTCGTTGCCGGTCTCGGGGGCGATGATGATCCCGACCTCCTTGATCCCGGCCTGCGCCATCGCCTCGATGCCGTAGAAGAGCACGGGCTTGTTGGCCACCGGCACCAGCTGTTTGGCGCTGGTGTGGGTGATAGGCCGCAGCCGCGTGCCCTTGCCGCCGGACAGGATGAGCCCCTTGAGTTCGCGCATGACGCGGCCGAGCCTAGCGAGATGCGCGCTCGGTGGCGGGTCGCGCCGACGCTCTCAGTGGGTGCCGCCGAGCTTTCGGTGGTCCCAGCTCGTGGTGCGCTCGGGGACGAACCGGAGGGCGACGCGTTTGGCCGCCTGGGCGGCCACCGCGGCCTCGAGCTCAGCGGTCACCGCGCCCCCGCTGTAGCGAGCGAGCAGTTCCGCGCCGAGCTTTGAGACCACGTCGAGCCCGCGGTAAAGCTCGGCCTGGGCTTCGATCATGACCCCGCGCAGCTGGTCGTAGGTCTCGCCCGACTCGACCTGGAGGGTCGCCCGGGGGTCACGCTCGAGGTTGCGGATCTTCTGAGACTTGCCGTACGTCCAGGCCCACAGCTCGCCGTCGCGGACCACGTACCAGAGCGGCATCAGGTGGGGCCAGCCACGATGGCCATTGGTCGCGCAGATCAGCACCCGCTGTTGGTCCAGAAACTCGGCCTGCTCGGCGTCGGTCAGCTTGATCTGGTCACGCCGGCTCATCGCCACGCTGCTCAGCGCGAGACGAGGCCGGCGCCGGCGCCGACCGCCTCGGCCGCCGCCCGGACAGCGGCGCGCGCGTCCTCGGGCGCGAGCACGACCGCGTCGCCGGCTTCCTTGAGCGTCTGGCGCACGAGCCAGTCCACGCCGGCGAAGCCCAGCTCGACAATGATCGCTCCGTCCTCCAGCTCCGCGAGGACGCCGCGCTCCTCGCGCGCCCAGCGGGCTCGCTCGGGTGAAACCCAGACCTGGGCCCGGCGCGAGGCGGGGACCTCACCGGTGCGGGGCCAGCCGTCGACGTCGGCCGCCGGATCGACGTCGGGTCGGTTCTCGAAGCCTTGTTCGGTGACCGTGGCCGATTTGATCCGGTCCAGGCGGAAGTGGCGGACGCTGTCCCGGGTGGGGTCAAAGCTAGCCAGATACCAGCCCTCGCGGCCGTTAATCAGCGCGTAGGGCTCGACTTGGCGGCTCGAGAACTCGTTCTCGTTCTCCTTGTAGTACTCGAAGGAGAGCAGGCGTCGCTGCGAGATCGCCCGCGATACCTCGGCGACGATCTCGGCGTCGTCCCCGCCGGGGGGCGCGAACTGCAGGCCCTCGTGGGCGGGATCCTCGCCCAGGGCGGCCACCACCTTCTTGCGCACCGAGGTCAGCGAGCCCTCGGGGATGTGCTCGCCGATCAGGTCGATGGCCGCGACCAGCGCCTTGGCCTCCACGGGAAGCAGCCGCGCCGGCCGCGCGAAGGCTTCGCCGTAGGGCTCGGGGTCGACCTCGATCGTCCCGTCGGTGTGGATCTCGGCGTAGAGAACGTAGGTCCCGGCCCCGAAGTTGACCACATTGAGCACCGAGATGTCCTCGCGCAGCTCAAGCTCTGAGACTTTCAGCGCGGTGCAGATCTCCGCCGAGCTGAGCAGCCTCCCCGCGCGCCCAGCCTCGATCAGAATGCTGGCCAAGGTGACCAGGCGGGCAAAACGCTCGGGACGGATGGCCGCGTCCGGTCGGCTGCCCTCGAGCTCGTTGGGGTCCGGTGGGTCGCTGGAGTGGCGCCCGTTGGACTGTGGTTCGTCGCCGGCCGGTGGGGGGATGGGGTCGGCGATCTCGGCCCGGCCGCGATGGCGCTCGATCAGCACGCCAATCCGCTCGCAGAGCTCGCTGGCCAGCTCGGGGGGTCCGACCACGCGGGCGTTCTCGCCCAGCCCGAGGACCCAGGCGATGAGCTGGCGGGAGTTGGCGTACGGGGTCACAAACAGGCGGTCGCCGGGGTCGCCGTCGTCACCGGAGGCCAGCACCTCGCCGTAGCGGCCGAAATGGCGGTCGATCTGCCAGGCAATGCGCTGCCCGATCCAGACCTCGGCGGTTCCGACCGGCTCCCCGAACTGCCAATCGATGCGGTTGGCGTAGGCCCGGGGGTCGAAGTTGGCCGGACGCTGAAAGTCGTGCTCGGCCTTGGTTGCGTATCCGACCTTGCCGCGGATCCGGGAGAGGCGGAAGACGCGGATCGCTGCGCGCTCGTGGGAACGGCCGACGACGTAGAACTGGCCGCCCTGGTAGAGCAGCTGGTAGGGATCCACCCGCCGCGCTCCGAGCTCGTCGCGCTCCATCGTGTGGTAGTCGAACAGGATCGTCTTGCGACGGAAGATCGCCGTCTCGATCTTGGCCAGACGCTGGCTGACGTCATGTCCGCCGGCTGAGCCCGTGATCCCGAGCGCGATCGTGCTCTGCTCGGGCGCGGCCAGCGGGCTCGGCCGGCCCCACGAGATCTGCTGGAGGGCGAGGCGCAGCGGCTCGGCGTAGGCGAACTCGCCGTCCAGGAGCGCCAGCGCAGTCTGGAGGGCGGCCAGCTCGGGGTCTGAGAACGCGATCGCCGGTAGGTGGAAGTTTTCGGGGGGGAGGGAGTAGTTCTCCTGTTCGACCAGTCCGTCGACTGGCTTCTCGACGTTGAGGACGATTCCCAGTGCCTCGAGCTCGGAGCGATCGGCGTAGAAGCGGCGGGCGAATGCGTCCTCGTTCATGACGCTGTAGCCCTCGACGTCGCGGCGGATCTCCGGGGCCGTCACGGGCCGCCGCTCGGCCATCAGATAGGAGATCAGCGACAGCTGCCGGATCAGCTTTTCCGTGTCCTTGGCCATTCTCGGTCAACTCTAGTCGCGGACCGTGACCAGCGAATCGGACCGCCGCCGCACCTACGCAATTTGCGCATATTTGGAGCGCACCGTTACCGAACCGACACGTCTCGGGGGCTGGATCGACATTTGAACGACAGGGCGCACTTCGTTCGAAGTGAGGCGACAAACTGGACATATAGTCAGGCAGCTGCTCACGCCCCCGCTGGCCGTGGTCGGTGGCCGCCCGGGCGGAGTGAGGCAAGAAGGGCGGAAGAAGGGCGGCGTCAGGCGGCGCAGCGCTCGCGCTCGTCGGCCGGCCCGAAGTAGGCCCCGCCGCCGATCCCCTTGTCATAGACCGACCACTGCTCGCTGGGCGGGAGCGTCTTCTCGAGCCGATCAAAGCTGCCCAAACGGCCACCGAGGTTGTCGACCATGTGTACGAGCGTCGCCTCGCGCGTACACGGAACCACCGGGCTGCCGTGTTCGAGCGTGCCGTGGTGGCTGAGGATGATGTGCAGCACCGCGCGCGAGGTGCCGGCCGGAAAGCCCTCGAGCTCGTCGATCGCGCGGCGCACGCGGTAGTAGCCGAGCGGGATCTCGCCGTACAGACGGCCGGAGTCCGACATCTCGATCGCCTCTCCGCACATCTCGTAGGCCTCGAGCTTGCCGATGTCGTGCAGTAGCGCCCCGGCGACGGCGACATCGCGGTCGATCCCGGGAAACGTGGCCGAGGTCGCGCTCACCGCCTGCGCCACCGTCAGCGAGTGCTCGAGGAGTCCATGGCGGTAGGCCTGGTGGTAGCGCTTGGCGGCCGGCGCGTCGCGAAACAGCGGCCACAACGTCGAGTCGGGCCCCAGCAACCGCTCCAGCAGGCGTCGCAGATAAGGGTTGCGAACCGTCGCCACGAGCTCGCGAAGGTCGGCCTCCATCTGGGCGGCTGAACGGGCGGGACCGTCGATCAGCTCGGTCGGGTTGCACTCGTCCTCGCCCGCGGCGCGGACCGCTTCCAGCGCGAGCTGGGGGCCGAAGCGCTCGTGTACGGAGAAGCGCCCGCTGACCCAGATCGGGGCGCCGACCGTGCACAGCGCTCGGGCCGGCCCGAGATCGTCGCGCACGATCGCACTCAGATTGCCGGTCCGGTCGCCGAGGGTCAGCTTGAGGTATTCGCCGCCCTCTCGGCGCTGGCGCACCTCGGCGCCGCGCACCAGGAGGACCTGCGCGAAGACATCGCCATCTTGAAGCTCCCGCACCTGCATGGCAGCGAAGATAGAGTGGACGTCGGACGTCAGAAAATGCCGGAAACTGCACTTGTTACAGGAGGAACGGGAGGGCTGGGGGCCGCGGTGACCGCCCGCCTGCTCGCCGACGGCTGGCGGGTCGTGGTGCCCTGGATGGCTGAGCGCGAGCTCGAGCGGGTCACCCCGCACGAGCGTCTCGAGCTCGCTCGCGCCGACCTCTTCGACCCCGAGCAGGCCGTTGCGATCGTCGCCCGCGCCGCCGGCCACGCCGACGCTCCGCTGCGCGGTTTGGTCAACCTCGTCGGCGGCTTCGACGCTCCCGGCCGGGTCCACGAGGTCTCCATCGAACGCTTCGAGGAGCAGTTTCGGCTCAACCTGCGCCCCACCTATCTCGTGACCCAGGCGGCCCTGGGGCCGATGACCACCGGATCCGGTGGCGCGATCGTCTGCGTCGGCACGCGCGCGGCGCTCGAGCCGTTCGCGGGAGCCGCCGGCTATGTGGCCTCCAAGGCGGCCGTGCTCGCCTTTGTCCGGGCCCTCGCCGTTGAGTACCGCGACCAGGGTGTGCGCGCCAACGCGATCCTGCCCAGCGTGATCGACACCCCGGCCAACCGTCAGTCGATGCCCGATGCCAACCATGACCGGTGGGTCAAGCCGGCCGAGATCGCCGGAGTGATCGCCCACCTGGTCTCGACCGACTCGGCGCCCACCAGCGGCGCCCTGATTCCGGTCTACGGCCGGGCCTGAGTGGGTCTGAGTCGGGCCCTGCCCGGCCTGAGTCGGGCTGCCCCGCCTGAGCGGGCCTGACTGACCGGGTCGCGCCTGACGGCCGGCGCTGAGAGCGTTCACACGGTCGATCGGGCGGGCCCTTTAGGATGTCCGGCAATGGATTGTCACTGGGTTAGGGCCGACCCGAACGCCGACCGCGACGGACTTTGATCCAGCCCCTGTTCGAGCATCGTCTGACGCTGGCCGGCTGCGAGACCCGGGTGCTTGAGCTCGAGGGCGACGGACAACCAATCGTCCTCTTTCACGGCTACGCCGACAGCGCTGACACCTGGCGCCAGACCTTGGATCTGCTCGCCCGCCAGGGGCGCCGGGCCGTCGCCTTCGATCTGCCCGGGTTCGGGGCCGCCGACCCCCTCGCTCCCGAGCCGATCCTTCCTCAGCTCGACGAGTTCGCATTCGCCGCCATGCGCTACGCCGCCGGTCGGGCCCGGCCGCCGGTGATCGCGGTCGGCAACTCGCTCGGCGGCTGTGTCGCGCTGCGCCTGGCCGAGCGCCACGGCAACCGCCTCGGCGGTGTGGTCGGGGTGGCTCCGGCAGGTCTGGAGATGTCGCGGCTCCTGTTCCTGGTCCAGCGCGACCCGATCCTTCGCTCGCTGGTCGCGCTGCGGACCCCGGTCCCGGCCTTTGTGCTGCGCTCGGCGGTCGCCCGCCTGTACCGGCAGCTCGCGTTCGCCTCCCCGGACGCGATCGATCCGGCCGTGATCTCGAGCTTCACCTACCACCATCGCCGCCGCGCCCGGGTCGCGGAGTACCTCGATACCGCCCACCGTCTGCTCCCCGAGCTGCGTCGCCCTTTCGCCCTGGAGCGGATCGCGGTTCCGGCGCTGCTGATCTGGGGCGACCGCGATCGGCTCGTCTTCGCGCGGGGAGCCAGCCGGGTTCTCGACGTGGTGCCCGGGGCGCGCCTGGAGCTGCTGGAGGGAGTCGGGCACTGTCCGCAGGTCGAAGCGGCCCCGCGCTTCACCGAGCTCCTGCTCGAGTTCACGGCGGAGCGCGAAGTCGCGGCCTAGCGGCGTCCGTCTAGGGCCGACCGGGCGTCAGTCTTCGAGTTGCCCGGCGTAGAGCGCGAACACCGCGCCCTGCGGATCCTGGGCGATGGCGATGTGGGCGATGCCGATGTCGGTATTGCCAACCAGCACACCACCGCCCTGCTCGGTCACCTGGGTGAGTGTCCCGTCGATGTCCTCGGTGGCGAAGTAGACCAGCCAGAAGGGTGGGGTTCCCTCGGGCATCGGGGGGCGGATCCCACCGTTGGTGTGCTCGGCGGCCGTCTTGACCACCAGGTAGGGCATGTCGCCCTCCATCGGCGAGCTCGTCCAGCCGAGCAGGTCACCGTAGAACTTGGCCGCCGCCTCGATGTCGGGCGTCCCGAGCTCGTTCCAGCACAGGGCCCCGGGGGCGTTGACCAAGCCGGCGCCGATGTTCTGCTTGGCCTCCCAGACCTCGAAGTACGCCCCCTGTGGGTCCTGGATGACGCCCATCCGGCCGGCCTCCATGACATCGAAGGCGTCGGCGTGTACGTTGGCGCCGAGCTCGCGGGCCCGGGCCAGCGTGGCGTCCGCGCTCTCCACCGTGATGTAGGAGTTCCAGGCCGGCGGTACGCCGCCCTCGCGCTGCTGCTGGGGCTGGGGGGAAATGGCCGCGACATTCTTGCCGTCGAGCATCGCCATCGAGTAGTAGACGCCGTCGCCGATCGGACTGTCGTCGTAGTCCCACCCGAACAGCGCGGCATAGAACGTCTTGGCGGCGTCCTGGTCGGTTGTGGTGAGATCGGTCCAGCTGAAGGTGCCCGGTGTGTAGCTCGTTCGTTCGCCCATGGCGGCGACGCTACCACCATCGGGCCACGGCGGAAAGGCCCAGCCATACACTTTTCCGATGGTCCCGATCAAGCTCCGCGCCGTCCCGGTCCGCGAGGTCGCCGAGGGCGACATCGTCTTCTCGCGTCAGATGCTCGGCGCGGCGGCGGGAACGGCTCAGATCGGGGCCAGCCGCTTCGTCGTGCCGCCGCTGGCCCGCCAGATGCCGGTCCACGTTCACGGTGACGAGGAGGAGATCTTCTTCGTGCTCGCCGGCGGCGGTCTCAGCTGGCAGCGCGACGGGGCGTGTGCGATCGGCCCCGGCGACACGATCGTTCAGCCGCCGCGCGGGCCCCCGCACACCTTTCTGGCCGGCGCCGAGGGTCTTGAGCTGGTCGCCTTTGGCAGCGGAAGCGCGACCAGCATCACCTACCTCCCGCGCGCGCGTGTGATGTGGTGCGGACCGCGTTGGGTCCCGGTCGACTCACCCCATCCGTTCCGGGCCGAGGCTGAGGCGGGGCCGCTCGAGCGCCCGGGGCCGGTGCCGCGACCGGCCAACGTCATCGCTCTGCCCGAGGTCGACCCGGGTGCCTTTCCCGCCGCCGAGGTGCGCGCGGTCGGGGCCGCCGGGGGCTCGGCCCAGGCCGGGCTCAATCACGTCCGCCTGGCCCCGGGTTCAAGCGGCCCACCGCCGCACTGTCACGCGCTCGAAGAGGAGCTGTTCGTGATGCTCGAAGGCGCGGGCGCGCTCGCACTCGGTGACGCCGAGCACCCGCTCGCGGCGGGAGACGTGGTCGCGCGACCGCCCGGCACCGGAGTCGCCCACGCAATCACCGCCGGCGAGGCCGGTCTCACCTACCTGGCCTACGGAACTCGGGTGCCGGGAGACAGCGTGTACTACCCGGAGGCCGGCCAGGTCCGCCTGCGTGGCCTGGGAGTCACGCTCGACGTCGCGCGCTGAGCTCCGCGCAAGGGATCGCGCGCTGAGCCCTCCTCACGTGGCCGCGCCCGGGACACCTCCTCACGTGGCCGCGCCCGGGACACCGTCCCGGTCTCGTAGGCGACGACCACGAGCTGGGCCCGGTCGCGGACCTCGAGCTTGGCGAACAGTCGGGCGACGCGGGTCTTGGCGGTCAGCGGTGAGAGGGTCAACCGCTCCGCGATCTCGTGGTTGGAGTGACTTTGGCCGGCCCTCTACACCACCGGGAGTACCTCGCAGGGGTAGTCCGGACGGGGTTAGCGGTGCTTGGCGCGGGCTCCACGAGCCTCGCGGGTGAGCGCGTCGAGCGCCATGCCCAGCCAGACTGGGGCCTGCGCCCGCCACAGCACACTGGAGTGCCCGCCCGCGTAGGTACGGAAGGTGTGGGGAACGCGACTCTGGGTCAGGGCGGCGTCGTACTGCCTGTTCAGGCTCAAGAAGCGCGCATCCTGGACCCCGACGTAGAAGGCCAGCAGGGTCGGCCAGCTCTTCAGCCAGCGGGTTACGCTCGGGCCGCTGGGGACGGTGGCCTTGCTGTTGGCCTGCGGCGAGCCGAGGTTTAGGACCTGGGTTCCGGCCGGGTTGGTGGCCGCGAAGTAGCCGCTCCAGGACTCGACGGCGGCGAACGTGTCGAGATTGCGCAGGCCGATGTTGAAGGCTCCGTAGCCACCCGCCGACAGGCCGATCAACGCGCGGCCGTAGCGGCTGTGGTTGGTGCGAAAGCGGGCGTCGATGCACCTCACCAGGTCGTGGGCGATGGCCTGGGGCCAGTTCTCTCCGGAGTCCCAGTCGAGGTACTCGCGGTCGCTGTTGTCGCTCCGGGCCCCCTGCGGTTGCACGACGATCGCGCGCCGTCCCGCGGCGGCCAGCTCGGCGGCCACGAAGGTGTTGTTCTCGTAGTCGGTCGGGCCGGCCGGCAATCCGTGCAGGAAGTAGACCACCGGGTAGGCGGTCAAGCGGCCGCTGTAGCCGGCCGGGAGCGAGACCAGAGCCGGCAGGCGGCCCGACAGCGAAGGCGCGGGGCAGTCCACGTTGACCGTGGTCGCGTTGGCGATCGTGGCGGTGTCGTTGCCGCGGCTGGCCACCACCACCGCAGCGCCGCTGGCGAAGGACACGAGCGCCACGACGGCGAACACGGCCACTGCCACCAGGCGACGGCGGCGCACATCTTCGCGCCGGTTACCCATATTCGGCTTAGAAGCTAAACGGTTGTTCATCTGATCGACGTAAGCTCGAACCCAGTGTCGACGCGATTAGTTTCGGCGAGCTCGCCCAAACGCCTGGTCTCCGGTGGCCCTCGGCGCGCCGCCGGGCTGGTCGCCCGAGGGGTCGGCTTCGTCGTGATCGTGGCGCTCGGGCTCCTCACCGGTTTCGGTTGGGAATATGTCCTGCGCGGCTTGGGCTGGCTCGGAGCGGGTCCGAGGATCGGCGATGCGCTGCCCCTCCTACAACTGGCTGGCTTTGACGGGCAGCCGCTGCTCCGGGTCCTGATCGCCTGGCTGCTCGCGGGGGGCTTGGCTGGATTGCTGCTGGTCTCAGTGCGCCCCAGCCGTCGGGCGGTGATCGCCGGCCTGCTCGGGCTCGCGCTGTTGTTGCTCGCCGCCCAGGCCG
Organism: Solirubrobacteraceae bacterium; assembly: GCA_051005855.1. Taxonomy (GTDB): domain Bacteria; phylum Actinomycetota; class Thermoleophilia; order Solirubrobacterales; family Solirubrobacteraceae; genus Palsa-465. Next base: position 13,305 of record JBPCIY010000112.1, read on the forward strand.
CCAACGCTCTGACCCGGAACCTGCGCTTCTCCTCGGTCCTGCTGCACCGGCCTCCCGGCGCCGGTCCGTGGCTGGAGGCGGTGTGCTTCGCGCTCGGGTCCTTCCTACCCGGGGGACTGATAGGTCGGCTGCCGGGGACGGGGTCCCAAGCGGTCGGGAGCCGGTTCGGGGACCGCGGCCAACTCGGCCTGAGCCTGGGCCAGCACCGGGACGCAACCGAGCACGATCGCGATCGCGATCACGTGGGCGATGACCGTGACCGCGTCGGTACCTAACGACTCGGCGAACGCGAAGCCACCGCAGGCCAGCGCCACCAGCGCCGTGAGCGCGTTCATGAGCGAGATCGCCGGGATCGCTCCCCCCTCTCTGAGGGCGGCCTGGAAGGCGAGAAAGCCCCCGAAGGTGGCCACGGCCGCGACCACTGTCCAGCCCGAGATCAGCGCGTCCGCGCCGTGTGCGGACCAACCCAGCGAGATCGCCTTGATGGCCGCGTCGGCGAGCCCGTAGAAGACGCCCGCGGCCACCGCGCGCAGAGCGCTCCACCGTCCGACCGCCAGGCCCAATCCGAACAGCCCACCGAGCACGACGCTGACGCTCAGCACGGATCCGTCGAGGTGGTCACGCCCGGTCCCGAAGCCGATTGGAAGCACGGCCAGGCCGACGGCGATGAGCAGGACCGCCCTCACCTGTCGGCCGCTGATGCGGTGGTGAAACAGCCAGGCCGCGAGGGGAACCGACAGGGCCAGGCCGCCGGCCGCGAAGGACTGCACGAGCGAGAGGGGGGCGATGGCGACCGCGACGATCTGGACCGCGAAGCCGGTCCAGCCCAGCAGCTGACCGCTGAGCCAGGTCGGGTTGCGCCAGGCGCGCCGCAGGGCGCCCATGAGTCCGGGAGCGCCGGTCTGGCCCAGCCCCCGGTGCTGGAGCAGGAAGCCGAGATTGATCAGGGCCGCCGAGCCCAGCGCCAAGAGCAGGCCCAAGAGCAGCCTGGCCACACCCGGCCGGTGGTGGGCGGGGGGCGAGGCGACCGGGGTTAGGCCGGCGCTCAGGTAGGAGCCGCCCAGGGGCGGTGCCGGTGCGGCCTTAAGGCGTGGCAGCGGAGGTTTGATCTTGAGGCGCAAGTGGTGGTGGGGGTGCCGCCGGGCGTGGCGGCGGCCGTGCCGACGGCGCCCGACGCCGTGCGGAAGGGGCACGACGCCTGGGGTGAGCGTGTGCGCCTGTCCGTTGCCGAAGGCCAGCGGGACCGTGGCGTCACGCGAGGCGAGGATCAGCATCTGGTTCACGTGGGTCGCCCACAGCTGCCAATCATGACCACCGCGATAGAGGGCGTAGCTGACCTGGGCGCCGCGGGCGGCCAACGCTTGGGCCATCGGCCGGGTCTGGGGGCTGGCGTTGTCATCGCGGCCGGTGAACAAAAAGGCGCGCAGCGGTTGCGCCGCGAGCCGGCGATCCGGCTGGTGGACGTACTGCAGCGGGCTGTTGTAGGCGAGCTGGGCCCGTCCGGCGTGGGCGAAGACGCCGGTCCGGGTCTGGCGGTAATAGCCCGACCAGGACTCCAATCCGCCAAAGACACCGGGGTGGTGAACCGCGATGTTGGTGGCCCCGTAAGCCCCGGCCGAGAAGCCGGCGATCACCCGGTGTCCGCGGTCGGGGACGGTGGTGAAGCGATGGTCCACGTCGCGCACGACATCGAGCACATAGTTCTCGTAGTTGCCAGCCGGGGTGTTGGCCCACTGCGAGTCCGAGAACACGTTGGCGCCGATCCGGCCGTCGGGGAAGACGAGGATCATCGGCCCCATCAGGTGCCGGGAGATCAGGTTGTCCATCCGGATCCCGATGCTGACAATGGCCAGATAGACGCTCGGGCGTCCGGGGCTTCCGTGCAGCAGGTAGTAGACCGGGTAGCGGCCTCCGGCGCCATAACCGGGCGGCAGATAAGCCAGATAGTCGGCCGACCGACCGAGCCCCGGCGAGCTGAACCGGACCCGCACGAGGTGTCCGCGTCGGGCCCCCTTGACCAGGACGACGGGCGTGAAGCCGCGGTGCTGGTAGTAGGACTCCCAGTAGCTGTAGGCGCCGGCCAGGCCGGTGATCCCGGGCGGGAGCGTGACCAGGGCGAGGCCGAGCCTGACCGCGATCCGGCGCCGCCTGAACGCGTCCATCGTCAGCCGACGCGGCCCGCGTGCGGCGAGCCGGTCACGGCGGGCGCGGCCGGAAGCCTCGCCCGGC